>JANPOM010000438.1:0-12048 GCA_031427995.1 Anaeromyxobacter sp.
AGGAGGAAGGCGGGCGCGCCGCTGTTGAGGTCTCGCTGGCGGATGTTGGCCTCGAACCATCGAACGAGGCCGAGCAGGCCGCCCGCCTCTCGCAGCGTCTGCAGGTCGAAGCGGAGCACCAGGACGTCGGTGGGCTTCACCCCGTCGGCAAGGAGCGCCTCCACGAGCTGGAGCGTGGACGTGGTCTTGCCGACCTGGCGAGGGCCTCGGATCACCTGGATGAGCGGGGACTTCTGACGCAGCCGCTCCGAGAGGAGTCGTGTCTGGCGGCGCCGGAAGGCTGGCACCGCAGGCCGGACCAGATGCGGTGGGCTCCACCAGGTGTTCAGCCCGTGCAGCAGGGCGGGGAGTTCTGGCGGGACGAAGGCACGCTGGCCGGCAGGGCGATCGACCATGGTGCACAAGCTATACACATATGCATAGCTTGTCCAGAGCAGGCCCGAGCGATCCCGACGAATCTACTTGAGGTCCAAGTCCGTGCCGTCGCGGAGCAGGTCGAGGTAGGCCTTGTAGGAGTAGGCTCGGTCGCGGCGCTTGCCGGTCGTTTCGGTGAGGATACCAGTTCCGACCAGCGCATCCAGGGCGCGCCCGGCCGTGGGCTTGGTGGTCCCAAGGAGTCTCTGGACAGACCCGGCCGTCAGGATCGGGTGGCTCGGCAGGAACTCGAAGAGGCGGACGGCGGCGACCGAGGCCTTCTCCCTCGCCAGAACCTTGGTGCGATCGGCGGCCACGATGCTGAACAGGTCGCGGGCCGTGGTCACGGCCTCGTCGGAGATGGTCGCTACTCCATCGAGAAAGAAGTCGAGCCAGCCCTCCCAGTCGCCCTCGACGCGAACGGCGTTGAGGCGGCGGTAGTACTCAGCCCGGTGCCGCTTGAAGAAGAGGCTGAGGTAGAGGAGCGGCTGGCCGAGGAGCTGCCAGTGCTCCAGGAGCAGGCCAACCAGGAGCCGACCGAGACGCCCGTTTCCATCGAGGAACGGGTGGATGGTCTCGAACTGGACGTGGAGGAGACCGGCGCGGACCAGCTTCGGGAGGTCGTCTTCGGCATGGACGTAGCGCTCCAAGGCAGTGAGTAGCCCCCCCAGGGCTTGCGGGGGGGGCGGGACGAAGACGGCATTGGCGGGTCGGCTGCCGCCAATCCAGTTCTGCGCTCTCCGGACGTGTCCGGGAGCCTTGTCGCCACCGCGAACGCCGTGCATGAGTCGCCTGTGGGTCTCCGCCAGGAGCCTCGTCGAGATGGGAAGTCCCCTGGGCGCGGCGAGCTGGCCCCGAGCGTAGGCGACGGCGTCCAGGTAATTGCAGACCTCTTCGACGTCGGCGCTGGGGGCGACGCCCACAGCGGCCTCGAAGTTCAACAGGTCGACCAAGGACGCCTGGGTGCCCTCGATCTGCGAAGAGAGGACCGCTTCCTTGCGGACGAAGGCGTAGAGAAACCAGTCGACCGAGGGGACCATCTCGCTCGCGAGATCGAGACGGGCGAGCGCGTGCTCGGCGAGACGGAGCCGGTCGGCCAATCTGCCGGCGATGGTCAGCGGCGGTTCATGCGGAGGAAGCGGGGCCGGGATGAACGCATCCACCGGTTCGCCTCCGGCGAGGGTTCGCTCGTATCGGCCTGTGATGCGACTGACCATGATGGAATCCGGAATGTGAACGGGGAAGGTAGGCACGTCCGCGTGACTGGTGTCTAACGCTAGTAACGCAGTCTTTACTAGCGACAGAGCTTAGTCAAGGATCCGATCGCCCGGCTCGGGATGGAGACGCAAGGGCACTCGCAGGGCCTCCGTACCGGTCAGCGCCATCGCCTTCGGCGGCGGCCTCGATCTGATCCACCCGCGGCGGTCAGGGGGATCCACTCGCAGTTGCGGGGGATGAGGCTGGCAGCGTCAGCGAGGTGGAGGTGGCCCTGCTGCCGCGGCGGGTCGCGCGGTGCGGGTGAGGCGAGGCGGGGCGGGGCAGAGCACCCGTGCGTCGTCGCAGGGGGCCGGGCTGGGGGGAGGCCGTGGGCGGTCAGCCGTCGCGGAGCAGGTGGTCGCGGCCGAAGCGGACCCGGTCGAGGGCGTCGGCGTCCTTGAGGACGCGGTAGACGGCCAGTGCCCCACCGGGATCGGTGGCGCGGCGGGCCGCCTCCTCGCCGCGACGGTCCTCGACGTTGTGCAAGGTGACGGCCAGCAGCGCTACCTCCAGCGTCAGCGGGGCGACGCCGCGGTGGAGGCCGAGGCCGATAACCTTGCCGGCGCTCCGGGCGCCGTGGAAGTAGTCGCCGCCGTCGTGCTCGCGGCCGATGTCGTGCCAGAGGCCGGCCAGGCGGACCGCCTCGATCTGCCAGGCGTCGAGGCCGAGCGCGGTCGCCAGCTCGACGGCGTGGATGGTGACGCGGGTGGCGTGGCCGACGCCGTGGATGCAGCGGGAGCCGTCCTCGCCGTCGGAGCGGAGGAACCAGGCCGGGTCGGGGGTGGTCGAGCGGAAGCGCGAGGGCATGGTCAGGAGGCCAGCGGCATCGGCCTGGCCGAGGCCTTGAGCCGATCGAAGAAGCGGTCGGCGGAGTAGCGGCACTGGTCGACCGTCCGCTCGACCGTCAGCTTGGCCACCTTTGCCTCGTGGTTCTCCTCGTTGGCAGCCGCCAGCACCGCGAAGTCGGGCGCCATGGCGTAGGTGCCCAACCGGTAGCAGAGCGTGCTGGGGAGACTGTTCCCGGCGTGAGGTCGTGGTGAGGGCGGTGGTGGATGCGCCCCACTCACCTGGCACCATCGAGATCCTCAAGGAGCGCGCCCACCAGCAACTCCTCGGGCACGCTTCTTCCCCTGCGCACCAGCGCCTCGGTGAGACCCGGGTCCCAGGCCGCCGGGACCGGCGGACCTTCGAGCACCGGGCCTTCCTTCCCGGCGCCCAGCGCGGCCTCGTAGTCGAGGAGGCTGAACCGCCACGGCTGGGCCGCCGTCGAGGCCATGATCCGCCCGGCGATGCGGAGTCCGGCCCAGTCGAAGTCGGCTCGGACCCTGATCCTGGCGCCAGACCGGTGCAGTCCCTGGAGGAGCTGCGAGGCGGCGGTGGACGGAACGCCCTCGAGGCAGATGGTGGCCGCCGTCCGCCGCCCCAGGGCGGAGGCTGCTGCCGCGAGGACCGCCGGGTTCTCGCAGACGAACACCACCGTCCCCGGCGAGACCTCCAGGTTCGCGCCGCCGAGCTCACGCAACGTGATGCGGCGGGGCTCGCCGTCCTCGGCGCTCTCGCGCAGGTGACGCGCCAGCCTGGCCGAGCCCGCCGGCCGAAGCCCAAGCACGAGCACGTCCGAGGAGAGCGGGTCGCGGTCGATGCCGACCTCGCGGAGGAGCGCCCGCCGGCCGGCCGCCGCCGCTGGCACCGTGGGCCAGCCGGCCACGGTCGCCGCCGCCCGGAGGAACAGGGGAGAGAGAGGCCACCCTGCGTCGAGCGCGTGCGGGTCGCCGGTCACCTCGGCCGCCACGACCTGGAGCAGCACGCCGGTGGACGGAAGTCGCAGTGCCACGCCGATGGCCTGTCCGAGCAGGGAGGCTTCGGCGCCTGGTGCTCCCCTCGCCGCGCGCGCCACCGCGCCCGAGGTGCGAAGGCCATCGAGCCAGGGGAGGAGATCCGCTCGCCCAGCCAGGTCCAGCCGCTGGCGGGCCTCCGCCCAGCGCGCTTCCACGACGGCCCCAGCCTGCGCTCGCTCGGCCCGCCTGTCCCCGAGCGGTCCACCCAGGATGGTCAGCGCCTCGAGGAGGGAGACCCCGGCCGCGCTCCCCGCGATGGCCGCGTCGAGGTCGGAGAGCGAGAGCTTCCATGGCCCGGCGGGCACCTGGGGCCACCCGAGCAGCCCCGCCACGGCGACCCGCTCCGCCTCATCGAGGTCCGCCAGCGTGAAGGATCGGGCCTCCTCGCCATCCTCCTCCAGCCGTCTGCGCGCCGCCGCCAGGAGCTTCCGGTAGCCAGGCCCGCCCAGGAGCCGGCCGATCCGCTGGCCGTCCCCGGTGCTCACGACTCCTCCACCAAGGTGCGCTCCTTGCCGTCCCAGACGAACCACTCGGCGTGGACGCCGCGGTGCCCCGGAGCGCGAGAGAGGTGGTAGGTGGAGAGGCCGTCGAGCTCGGCGTAGAAGCCCCACTCCTCGAAGGAGGTCATGAGGAAGTCGAGGTCGAACTCGGCCAGGAGCCCCATGAGGCGGCCGCGGGTGGGCCGGTCGATGCCGGCGAACGCCTCGTCGAGCGCCACCAGCCTGGGTGCGGTGGGTCCCGCCGAGTCGTAGAAGGCCGAGGCGGCCGCGAAGAGCGGCAGGTGGAGCATCACCGCCTTCTTGCCGCCCGAGCCGGCGCCGTGCGCCTTGCGGGTGAGGGCGGTCCAAGGCCGCCCGGGCTCTCGGTGTTCGACCTGGAAGCGGTGCCACCTGCGGTAGTCGAGCACCTCGAGGAGCCGCTCCTGCATCGACCGTTCGCTCGCCGCGTCCCGGGCCTGGGCCAGGCGGCGCTCCAGGAACTGCCGCAGGGACCGCCGGTTGGACTCGGAGAGCAGGTGCCCGGACACGAAGAAGAGCGGGACGGCCGCACGGGCATCGGCCTGCTCGCCTGCATCGTCCAGCCCCCAAGCGAGCCGCACCTGGGCCCCCGCCGCCGTGGTGCGCGACTCGAGCGCCTGGTTCATCCGGTCGACCAGCGCCTTGGCCTGGCGCAGCCGGGAGGCCAGGTGGTCGTGCGCCTCGCCGGAAAGGAACTGCTCCAGCAGGCCGGACTCCTGCTCCCCGAGGAGCGTGGTCCGCGCGACCAGCTCCGCCTCGAGTTCCTGGAGCAGCTCGAGGGCCGGGCGAGTGCGCCCGTTCCAGGTGAAGGCGTAGGTCAGGACGTCGGCAGATCGCGACGGGACCACCCGCGCGCCGGCCGGGAGCTGCCGCTCCAGCTCACTGGCGTCGCGCATCAGCCGGTCCTCGGCCCGCTCCCGCTCCTCGGGCGAGCTGCCCGCCTCGACCGAGCCATCCACCCGGCGCGCCTCCTCGAGCGTGGCGGTGTAGCTCCAGCTCTCTGGTTGCTCGGCCGGGGGCAGTCCGGCCGCAGCGAGGAGCCCGGCTCCGGCCTGGCTCCGGAAGACCCGCGCACCGGACTGGCGCTCCTCCTCGGTCCGGGTCACGCCCGCCTCCGCCTGCTCCGCCTCGGCCTTGCGCGCACCAGCCAGCTCGTCGAGCCGGCTCTTGTCGGCGCTGGCCCGCGCCCGGTCTCTCCGGGCGGCGTCGACACCCGCTCGTGCCTCGGCGAGGGTGGAGAGGAGCGACGCCCTGGCCGCCCCGGACGTCTCGCGGAGTGCCCCCGCCCGCGCCTCGGCCCGGACGGATTCCTCGCGGGCGCGATCGACGTCGGCTCTCGATGCGTGCGCGCGCCGGATCGCCTCTGCGGCTGCCACCTCTGCGCTCAACGCCGTCGCCTGCGCCCTGGACTGGGCACCGACCGCCTGCACCAGCGCCTCGCCGGCCCGGACCCAGGCGCGGGTGACCTCGGCCAGCCGCTCCGGATCCCTCGCGAAGGCGCCGACTCCACCGGCACCCGCCTCGGCGTCCAGGGACCTGGACGCACGGGTGGCCGCCTCGGCCGTTGCCGCGGCGCTCCGCTCGGCCTCACCGACCTGGGCCCTGGCCCCGGTCAGCGCTTCCGAGCGCACCTCGCAGCGAACTCGCGCCTCATCGAGCGGCTTGGTGGAAGGCAGCGCCGCCAGCTCACCGGCAAGCGAGGCCAGCGAATGCAGGGCGCTGCGCTCCTCGCCCTCGGCGGCGTTCTGCTGGAGCGTCAGCGCCGCGAGCCGCGCGTCGAGGAGGGCAATGCGTCGTGCCCGCTCCAGTTCGCGCGCCGTGGCGCCGACGTAGGACGGCGCGGCCTTGCTCCAGGCGCCGCGGAGCGGTCCCACCCGCCAGCGCCCGTCGGCCGAGACCCAGCAGCTTCCGGGGGGCTCCTCTCCAACCTCGGCATGCCCGATAGACTGGAGGGCCCGGCGCGCCGCCTCCACCCCGACCTCGCCGGCCTCCACGGGCACGAGCAGGTCGGCCAGGGTCCGCCCCCCGGCCGGCGGCCCCTGGAGCAGGACATCCTCGGTCCGCGGGTCGAGCAGCTCGCCGTCGGGCGTCACCCAGCCATCCAGCAGCCCGGAGGCCTCCAGCGCAGCCTCGAGCCCGGCCTCCTGGCCGGCGCAGCCAGGCCCGAAGTCGCAGAGCAGGTAGAGCGGTGCCCCAGCCCGTGACGCCGGGCGGGCCGGTCTCCAGTGAGGCGCCGGGGGCGTCGGGTGCGGGGCGCTCATCAGCCCCTCGCGCTCCACCGAGAGGGCCTCGACCTCGGCTCGCACCGCCGAGGCTCGGCTGGCGGCGCCGGCCCGGTCGGAGGCGAGCTCCATCCGGCGAAGGTCGGCCTGGGCACCAACCGCAGCGTTGAATGCCGCAGCCTGCGCAGGTCCTTCAGCTTCCCCCGGATCCGGGAGGAGCAGCACGGGGAGCACCTCGAGCCGGGCGCGCCAGACTTCGGCCGCCCCACGCCAGGCCTCCAGGCTGGCGGCGTCCTCAACCTCGGCCGCCCGGAGCGCGGCGGCGGCCACGCGAACCTCCTCCTCCCGCTGGCGGAGCCGCTCCTCCGCCAGCCGGTGCGCCGCCTGGGCTCGCAGGAACTCGCGGTGAAGGGCACGGAGCCGTTCGAGAAGCGCCTCTCGACTGGCCGCCAGCGCGTCGAGCGCCGTCCGCAACGCTCCCGGCTCCAGCCGGTCAACCAGGGCGTCGAGCGCCGAGTGGTCCCCCGCCATCGCCGCGGACCCTGCGAGGCGGTGAGCCTCGGCCCGGGCCCGGGCGCCCTCGGCGGCGAGCTGTCGGACCTCCACCTCGAGGCGGGCTCGCTCGGCCAGCGCCCCGTTCTCGGCCCGGGCGTCCTCGTCGCGGCGCCCCTCGGCGGCGGCGAGCCGGGTGGCCACCGCGCGCGTCTCCTGCTCGGCCTGGTCGAGATCACGCGCGGCCCGGTACTCGTCGGAGCCCTCGAGCACCCTGATCCGGTCCTGGAGCGCCAGCTCCTGGCCGTCGAGCTCGGCCAGGCGCCGCTCGAGCGAGGTGCGCTCCGCGTCAATGGCGTCCCGCTCGGTCACCTTGTCCCGGGCCACGGAACGCGCGCGCTGGCAGGCGCTCTCGGCGCGGGTCAGCCCCAGCGCCAGGGCCTTGGCGACCGTCCGGGCGTAGGCACGGTAGACGCCCTCGAAGCGGCGCAGCTTGCGCAGGTTCTCGGCCAGGCTCTCCAGCTCGGCCCGGTGGTGGTCCAGCCGCTCGAAGCCCTCGGCGATGGGCCCGAGCAGCCGCCCGTCGAGGGGTGGCAGGGCGGCGGAGAGGAAGCCGGAGAGCTGGTCGAGGTCGAGCCCCTTGGAGAGCTGCGGACGACGGAGCGCCAGGAGCGTGTTGACCAGCGCCGAGTACTGCTCCTCCGGGACGCCGAAGAGCCGCGCGTTCACGGCGCGCCGGTAGTCGGCGTGCCGTTCGAAGACCTGGCCCGCGGCGCCGATGGCCTCCTCCAGGGCGGGCCTGGTCAGCGGCAGCCGGGTCTCGTCGAGCAGCGAGAGCTCCTGGTCCGGACGCTGCGAGGTCAGAAAGAACCAGTCGTCGAGTTCGGTGCTGCCGCGGCGAGCCTTGAGCCCGGCGCCGAGCGTGCAGTAGGTGGCCCGGTCCCCGTCCAGCCGCCCGAACTCGATCCAGACGTAGCCGACTCGGAGCTGGGTCTCGGGGTTGGCGTCGTTGATGAGGTTCCAGCGCATCGGCCTGGAGGCCGTGCCGAACGGGTCAAGCCGCTGCGGTGAGAGATCGGCGTCGAGCAGGAGCGGGAAGAGCAGCTCCATCGCCTTGGTCTTGCCTGCCTCGTTCTGGCCGCGCAGGAGGAGCCGGCCGCGAGAGAAGACGAATCTCCGGTCGTCGTACTCCCAGACGTTCTGGATGCCAGCGCGCAGGGGCGTCCAGCGTTCCCGGAGCGGGTGCGGCAGCGAGGGAGGCGGCTGGATGGTGGAGTGGCTCACGGGTTGCTCCTATGGGGTCGTCGCCGGCGCGAACCGCGCCGCGGCGGGCCGCGCCTGCCAACCTGAATCGGTGCGCGCGGCGAGGCCGAAGCCCTCGAGGACGGCCAGCGCCTCGCAGGCGTGCCGGCTCGTGCCAGCCGGCCCTGGCTCGTGCTCCTTCGACCAGCGCTCGGCGTGCTCGGCGCGGAGCGCCGTGACCCGGTCGAGGACCTCCGGCCAGTCCACGCCTGGCGAGCCATGCCCAGCCACCATGGCCGCCCGTGCGCGATCAGCGAGCCACTCGCACAGCAGGAGCGCCGCGTGCTTCACGGTGGAGTTCCCCTCCGGGAACGTGGTGTCGGTCAGGGTGCCTTCCGCATCCACGGCCGCCAACCCCTCGGCCCGACGTTCGATCGTCATCCCCACGTCCTGCTCCAGTCGCTCGTAGAGGAAGGCGCTGCCATGCTCCAGCCAGGCCTGGACCCCCGGATCGAGGTCCTGGTAGTAGACGACCGGGTCGTCGAGGAGCGCTCGGAAGATGGCCTGGCGGGCGCGATGCCGTTCGCCTTCCTCCGTCTGCGGACGCTCCTCCTCCGCCATGCGGGTCGGGCTGCCAGCCAGCGAAGGCGGCAGCGGCGCCGCGAGCAAGTGGCCGAGGAGCCGCTCGCGCACGTCGTAGAGCGCGTCCCCCTCGGCCCGGCGTGCGTAGGACTCGGCGTCCCCGTCGCGCAGCACCAGCAGCCCGAGCCCGGTGAGCAGGCGCAGCACGTCGACGAAGGCGCGGCGCTCCGCCTGGAGCTGTGGGTCGAAGGGGGGGAGCTGGGGGTCCTCGAGCGAGAGCTCGCGGACCCCCTCGGCGAGGCGGGCCAGCGTGGTCTGGCCGGGCGTCCCGTCCAGCGCGGCGAGGGCCAGGCAGAGGAGGGCGTATCGCCGCCGGTCGAAAGGCTCCTTGCCGGGCGCGTGCGCCGGGCGCGTGGCATCGCGACGGGCGGGTCGCTTGAGGAGCCGAACGTGGCCGGCGCCGGGCTCGACCACCAGGATCCAGCCAGCGTGCTCGGCGAACCAGGCCGTCAACTCGGCGCGATGACGGATCGCGGAGGCGAACAGCTCGGGGTCGGCGCCAGCCAGGATGAGCGGCTTGACGAGCAAGTGGCGCAAGACTCGCCTGCGTTCGACGAGGCGGCCGACCTCGGCTGGTGAAGGCACCGTCATCCGCCACCTCCGCTCGTCGCCTCGGCGCGGCCCGACAGGCCGGTGACGCACAGCTCGTAGTCGAGACACCGGAGCAGCCCCGAGGGCGTGCGGAGGGACACCCAGTCCCGGCTGCCGGCCGGGGGGATCAGCACCACCTCGAGCGCACCGTCCACGGTGCGGGCCTGGCGGCTGCCGTCTGCGGACCGCGGCGTGGCGAGGGCCTCGTCGAGGAGCGCCAGGAGCTGCTCGAACTCGGCGGCGTCGAGCTCGGCCAGGTCGGAGAGCCGAATCGGGCCGCGCCCGGCGAAGCGCGTCATGGCGGCCTCGATCTGTGCCCGTTCCCGGCGCCGCAGCGCCGCCGTCCAGGTGCGCCCATCCGAGAAGTCATCGGCGGGCGGAGGCCGCCCCGACCTGATCACGGCGCCGCGGGTCCTGAGGCGAATCGGCACGTCTACCGGCGCCGCGTCCCACCAGGATTCGCTCGGCCGCGTCCGCTCGGGGTCGTCTTCGACGAGGTGGAAGTGGCGGGCCGAGTAGAGGCCGAAGGCCGAGGCCCAGAGGGCGTGCGCATCTTCGGCGCAGGCGCACTCCGAGAACCAGCTGGCCAGGGTGCGGAAGTCGGCCGCCCGGTCGACTGCGCGGATCCGGCGTTCGTTCAGTCGACTCAGCGCCCGCGTGAGCCGAACGACCGCCTCCACCGCCACCGAGTGGAGCCGCTCCACCCGGGGCGGGCCCGCCGCGTCGCCGGCGAACCAGGCGTGGATGCCGGCCCAGCGCTCCCGCTCTTCCGCCTGCCACCGGGCAGGGAGGTCCACGCCGTCGACGGATGGCGGCAGCTCGGCGGCGGTGACCGCCAGGGCCAGGAAGCGAGCTGGCACGAGCTGGTCCACCTCGGCGACCCGCTCGGCGAGCTCCGAGCGCAGCCGGCGGAGGTCCTCGAGGAAGCGGCCCAGATAGACGAGGAGCGCCTGCTTGTGGGCCAGGAAGCGCTCCTCCTCGACGCGCTCGGTTCCGGCGTGACGGTCGAGATCCCCCAGGAAGAGGTTGGCCTCCTGCGTGAGCGACTCGAAGGCGCCGCGGAGCCGGTGGAGCGCGCGGACCAACCCCGGCGCATCTGCCCCCCGCGCCGCCTCGGCCAGGGCCTCGAGCGACTGGCGAACCTCGTGGAGCATCGAGACCTGGAGCGAGCCGGAGCGCCCCACGGTGGCCTCGACCTCGCGCACCGCCCGGTGGGCGGCCTCGCCGATGGCGGTGAGCCGATAGATGTAGCGACGCCGGTAGAAATCCTCGACCCGCGATACGGTGCCAGTGTCGTGGGCGCGCTGCAGGTTGCCCCACTCGGCGAGCTGGTCGAGGTGGCGGTCGAGATCGGCGACCTCTGGAAACGCGAAGTGGAGGTTGGAACGGGCCAGCCTTTCCAGCAGCTCCGGCGGCCGCAGCTCGATGACGTAGTGCGCCTTGGCCTCCACGAAGACCTCGAGGATGGCGCGGTAGTTCGGAGCGTTCTCCGCGGCGACGTAGCGGAAGGCGGCCACCTGGTCGAGGAGCCGGGGCCGGAGGTCGGCGGCGGGCGGGGTGGGGTCGGGTGGGGTCACGGTGCGATTTCCCAAGAGTGGAAGGAGTCTAGATCCGGGGGCCGACAGCGATATCGGCGCCAGAACCCGGTCAGACCGCCCGGGTATGACGCTCGCTCACCAGGAGCCCACCGATGGCGAAGGCCGCCCCGAAGCCGACCCTCCTCGACAGCCTCACACCCGAAGTCGTCTACCGGGTCTTCCCCGAGCAGGCGCTGCTCGAGGGGAGGGAGTCGGTCGAGCGTGGCCGGGTCTCGCGGCCGGACCTCAGGGGGGCCCGGGCCGAAGCGGTGGTGGTCGGCGGCGACCGGCGCTCGCACCGCGCCCGCCTCGCGCTGACCGGCGACGAGCTCATCTCGTGGTGCAGCTGCGGCCGGAGCTGGTGCCAGCACGCCGCGGCGCTGGGGCTCCTCCTGGTGGGCGAGGCGCGCTCCGACGACGCCGAGGAGGTGCCCGAGGCGGCGACACCGCGCCAGGCCGAGCGCCAGCGCCGGGAGGCCCGCGGCGCCTCCGAGCTCTTCGAGATCCGCCGCCGGCCCAACTCCCGGCCGGGGATCCTCGGCGAGTACCAGGTGGCTTCGCCCTCTTCCCGCGCCTACCAGGTCACGCTGCGCACGCTCGACGCAGCGCAGAACGGCTGCAGCTGCCCGGACTTCGCTGCTAACCTGCTCGGCACCTGCAAGCACGTCGAGGTTCGCAGCGGATGGTCGGCTCAGGGGCGCGCTCGGCGAGGCCTGGCCGGAGCTGGCGCGCTCGGCGGTCGAGGCCGGCGTCGAGGTGCCGCAGGAGGTGGTCCGGCTGGGCGAGCGGACCATGGAGTCGGCGCGTGCCGAACGGCGCCGGCGCTCCGTCGACGCCGAGGTGCGGGCGGCCGGCGCGGAGCAGCCCGGCCTGCGGCGGAAGCTCTACCCGTACCAGGTGGAGGGCGTGGCCTTCCTCGCCTCTCGAGGACGCGGCCTCCTGGCTGACGAGATGGGGCTCGGGAAGACCGCCCAGGCCATCGCCGCCATGGTGCAGCTGGCCCGGCGGGGCGAGGTGCGGCGCACGCTCATCGTCTGCCCGGCGTCGCTGAAGCACCAGTGGCTCCGCGAGCTGCACGAGTTCGCCGGCCTCGACCGGAGCGGTGCCGGCGCCCCTCGCCCCGGTCGATCCGGTCGCGGCCCTGCGCCAGCGGGTGGGGGGCGCCCTGGAGCAGGTGGTCCGGCTGGCCGACGGCCGGCTCCTGGGAGTGGTCCGCGGCGAGGCACCTGCCGACGCCGTGGAGGGGGCGGTGCTC
>JANPOM010000439.1:0-4133 GCA_031427995.1 Anaeromyxobacter sp.
CCGAGACCGAAGCGAGGCTGGCGCCCGAGGAGGGAGCAGCGGAAGCGTAGCAGCGCTACTCTGAGCAGCGGACCGACGAGGCCGCCTGCCGCAGCGAGAGGATCGGCGCTCGCAGTGGTCAGTATGCCTGGGTCGGGGCACCAGTGCCCCGTCACCCCCTCGGCGCCCGGCGGAACAGGTCGACCACGGCGCCGGCCCGGCCCGCCACCCGGGCCCGCCCGCGCGCCCACTCCCGCAGCGCCTTGATCTGCTCCTCGTAGGTCTTGAAGAGCGGCACCAGGTCCTGGGCCATGCGCCGCAGATCGGCGGTCTCCAGCTGGCGCGCCATGGCGAAGGCCCGATGCAGTCCGCCCACCACCACCTGCTCCAGCTCGGCGCCGGAGAAGTCGGCGCAGAGCTCGGCCAGCGCGGACAGGTCGAGCTGCTCCGGCTCCCGGCCGCGCCGCTTCAGGTGGAGCGCCAGGATCTCGCGGCGAGCCTCGAGGTCGGGCAGGTCTACGAAGAAGAGCTCGTCGAAACGGCCGCGCCGCAGCAGCTCGGGCGGCAGGCGGGTGACGTCGTTGGCGGTGGCCACCACGAAGACCGAGCCCTCGCGCTCCTGCAGCCAGGTCGAGAAGGAGCCGAGCAGGCGGGCCGCCCGGGCCTCGCCCCCCTGCCCCGGCGCGCTCCCGGCGAACCCCTTTTCGATCTCGTCGACCCAGAGCGCCACCGGCGCGATCGCCTCGGCCGCCTCCAGTGCCGTGGCCAGGCTCTCCTCGGCCCCCTCGCGCCCCAGCACCCGCGGCAGGTCGAGCCGCACCAGCGGGATCCCGAAGCGCGCCGCCGCCACCTTGGCGGCCAGCGACTTCCCGCAGCCCTGCACGCCGACCAGCAGCACGCCGCGCGGCGCCGGCAGGCCGAAGGCGGCCGCCGACGGCGCGAAGGCCTGGGCCCGCTCGTCGAGCCAGCCCTTGAAGCTGGCGAGGCCGCCGAGGTGCTCGGGCACCTCGACCGCCTCCACCACCTCCAGGCCGATCTCGCGGGCCAGCAGCCGCCGCTTCTCCTCCAGGATCGAAGCGGACGCCGCCGGGCCGAGCGAGGGGTCCTCGCGAAGCGCCCGGGTGAAAGCCCGCCGCGCCTGCCCCTCGGAGAAGCCGCGCGCCGAGGTCAGCGTCCGGTGGCGCGCCGCCGCGCCCGGCTCTGGCGCCTCGGTGAGCTGGCGGACCTGTTCGAGCACCGCCGCCAGCTCCTCCAGCCCGGGGAGCGGCAGTCGCAGCGTCGCCACCGACTCGGCCAGCCCACCAGGAAGCTCCAGCCTGGGCGCGACGATCAGCAGGCAACGCCCCTCGGCCACCAACCGGGGCAGGGCGTCCCGGACGGCGCGGGCCACCGCTGGATCGCGGAGGGCGACGTGGAAGTCGAGCATGGCCGCCAGCAGCGGCCCGGGCGCGGCCAGCAGGGCGTCGAGCGCCTCGACCGGCGAGCGGGCGTGGGGGGCCTGCGGCACCAGCCCGCGATGCGAGGACCAGGTGGCGAACTGGGCGTCGAACCCCTCGGCAGCGGCCCGGGCCAGCGCCACCGCCCGATCCTCCTCGGAGGTGATCAGGTAGACCATGGGCGTGCCGGCCGACCAGAGCCCGGCCAGTTGGGTGGCGACGTCGCTCACGGCATCCCCTCCACGTCGGCGGTGGCGCGCATCGCCTCCTCGTAGGAGGTGACGCCGGCGGCCACCTTGCGGACGGCGTGTTCGCGCAGGCTCTTCAGGCCATCCTGGCGGGCGGTGCGGATGAGGGCCTCGGGGGTTGCCCCGTCGGCGATGAGGTGGCGGAGCCGGGCGTTGACGGCCAGGATCTCGAAGAGCCCGGCCCGGCCGTAGTAACCGGTGAAGCGGCACTTGGCGCAGCCGGTCCCGCGCCGCGCCAGCAGCTCCCCGGCGTGGTCCTCCGGGTGCGGGACGCCCAGCCCGGCCACCTCGTCGGCGGTGAGCGGCACGTCCCCGGCGCAGGCCGGGCAGACCTGCCGGACCAGCCGCTGCGCCACCACGCCGGTGAGGGTGGCGGCGATGAGGAAGCTCGGCACGCCGAGATCGCGCAGCCGGGCCACCGCCCCGACCGCGTCGTTGGTGTGGAGGGTGGTGAGCACCAGGTGGCCGGTGAGGGCCGCCTGCACCGCCTGGGTGGCGGTGTCGGCGTCCCGGACCTCGCCGACCATGATGACGTCCGGGTCCTGGCGCAGCACGTGGCGGAGCGCCTCGGCGAAGCTGGTGCCGGTGCGGGGGTTGGCGGCCACCTGGTTGAAGTCCTCGTGGACCATCTCGATGGGGTCCTCGATGGTCACCACGTTGACCTCGGGCGAGGCCAGCGCCTGCAGGGCCGAGTAGAGCGTGGTGGTCTTCCCCGAGCCGGTCGGGCCAGTGACCACGATGAGCCCGTGCGGCCGGAGCAGCCAGCGCTCGAAGGTCTCGCGCTCCTCGGGGAGGAAGCCGAGCTCGGAGAGGTCGCGCACCAGCACGCTCGGGTCGAGGACCCGGATCACCACCTTGTCGCCGAAGGTGGTGGGGATGGTGGAGACGCGCAGCTCCATCTCGGCGTCGCCGCGGGCGGTGCGGATGCGCCCGTCCTGCGGCTTGCGCGAGGCGATGTCGAGCCGCGCCATGATCTTGAAGCGGTTGGCGATTGCCCCGTGGACGCCCTTGGGGATGCGGTGGATGGGGTGGAGCACGCCGTCGATCCGCATGCGGATGATCGACTCCTCGCGGCGCGGCTCGATGTGGATGTCGCTGGCCCGCTGCTCGAAGGCGTAGTGGAGCAGGTACTCCACGGCCGCCACGATGGGCTCGCTGGAGGCCTCCAGGGCCTCGACCCCGGAGAGGTTGACGAACTGCTCCAGGTTGCCGACGTCGACCCCGCTGGCGCCGAGGTTGGCCTGGGCCTCGCTCACCTGGGCCCGGAAGCCATAGACCTCGGCGATGGCGCGGTGGATGTCGGACGGCGCCGCCAGCACCGGCTCGATCTCCAGGCCGGTCAGGCCGCGCAGGTTCTCGACCAGCTCCCGGTCGAAGGGATTGGCGGTGGCCACCACCAGCACCGTGCCGCGCCGCTCCAGCGGGAGCACGGCGTGGCGGCGCGCGAAGGGGCGGGAGAGGGTCCGGGTGATCAGGCCGGCGTCGAGCTTGATGGGGTCGATCTTCCGGTAGGCCATCCCCGCCGCGGCGGCCGCCACCTGGGTGGCCTTGTCCTCGTCGACCAGCTCGGTCTCGCGCCGCTGGTCCGGGAACTCGAAGCTGGCCAGCAGCTCGATGGGCGAGAGCTCGGCGTGGCGCAGCCCCCGCCCCCCGCCTCGCGAGCTCTGCTCCCGCAGCAGCCGGGCCCGCTGGACGTTCTCGCGGGCGACCGCCGTCTTGCGGGCGTCCTCGGAGAGCAGCCCCTGCCGCACCAGCGCCTCGGCGACGAACTCCAGCGTGAAGTCGGTGGCGTGGTGGCGGCGGGTCAAGGGACGGCAAGTCTAACCCGGGGCCCCGGGCGCACCAAGATCACGGCTGGTGGGGCACCGCCGGAAATCCGCTCTTCGCCCGACCGGGCGACGATCAGATCCCTCAACCGATGGGGCCGCAGTTGGGTGGCGGCCCGCCGCTGGCGGAGCCCCCGCGCCCGCCGCGCGCTGCCGCCGGACTGGACATCAGGCGCCGCACCCGCCGGGAGCCGCAGCCTGGACAGGCCACCTCGGCCTCATCCGACTTGCGCATGATCAGGGACTCGAAGGCGGCGTCGCAGGCCGGGCAAGCGTACTCGAAGATGGGCATCTCCTCATCGGAGCCGGACCGCGGAGAAAGGATTCAAGCTGGCGGGGCGCGGTGTAGACTGCCCCCAGTGCCGTGCCCCATGCGAGATGACGTGACGAGAGCGCCGAGACCGAAGCGAGGCTGGCGCCCGAGGAGGGAGCAGCGGAAGCGTAGTAGATCTACGTCTAGAGGCCGTGAAACAACCCCCTCCCGTCGCCGCGGACCGACGAAGCCGCCTGCCGCAGCGAGAGGATCGGCACTCGCAGTGGTCAGTATGCCTGGGTCGGGGCACTGGATGCTCCCGTGGCGACGCTCCTGGAGAGGTCAGGGCGCTGGCGCTCACCCCCCCAGTCGCGGCAGGCTGGCGGCCATG
>JANPOM010000440.1:0-3135 GCA_031427995.1 Anaeromyxobacter sp.
TGGTCCGGCCGCGCAAGCGCTTCCACGGACAGGTGCTGGCGAGCTGGCTGATGCTCTACGCCGTGCTCCGCTCGGTGGTGGAGAGCTATCGCGGCGACGTGGAGCGCGGCGTGGTGCTGGGGCTGGGGGTCGGGATCTGGACTTCGCTAGTCATCTTCGGGGCCGGGGCGGCGATCTTCGCCAAGGCCGGGCGGCGCGCTAAGGTCTAGGCGTGGCCACTCCCGTCAAGCCCCCGCAGAAGCCCGGCGCCACGGCGCAGCCCGAGGCGGCCAACACCACCGGGCGACACGCCACCGACCTACTGGCCGACGACTGCGCCGCGCTCGAGACCGAGGTCGAGGAGCTCAAGGTCAAGTACGAGATGTACTTCCTCGGGGTGGAGCGGGGCGAACCGCACCGGATCCGCGACGAGCTGAAGAAGAAGGTGGTGCGGTTGAAGGAGCGCTTCACCCGCAACGCCGGGATCCGCTTCCGGGTGCAGTCGCTCCACGCGAGGTTCATCTCCTACGAGCGGCTCTGGATGCGGAGCGGGCGCGAGAAGGAGGAGGGGACCTACCGGCGCGACCTCTTCAAGGCCCGGCTCCACGCCCAGCAGCGGGCCAGCGGGCCGGCCGGCGTGAAGGGCAAGAGGGAGGTGCTGCGCCATTCGCAGGCCGAGGACGTCGACCTCGGGGACTTCGGTGGTGACGACGAGGCGCCTCTCCCGGCCGCGGCCCCGCTCCCGGCCCGTCCGTCCGTCGCCGCGCCTGCGGCGGTCCGCCCGGCCGCTCCGGCGCCGGTGGCCGCACGCCCGTCCGCCGCCCCTGCGCCCGCGCCGAAGCCAGCCGCGATAGACCCGGCCACCCGGGCCCTCTACGACGCTTACGTGGCGGCCCGGAAGAGCTGCAACCAGGACCTGGCCGGAATCACGCCCGAGGCCATCGCGCGGACCATCGCCAAGCAGACTCCCGAGATCATGAAGGCGCACAAGGCGAGCCGGGTCGAGTTCAAGGTCGAGGTCAAGGACGGCAAGGCGGTCTTGAAGGCGGTCCCGAAGACCTGAGGGGCGGGGAGGCGCCGGTCCATCCGCCGGTCCGCCCGGCCTTGACTCGAGCGGTACCCCTGGCCGGGCGCATCGGGGTTGCATCCCGGGGCCCGTGATCGTAAAACGCACCGCCCTCGGCCTCATCGCCGGGGGGCGCGCAGCAGGCCTGGATAGCTCAGATGGTAGAGCAGGGGACTGAAAATCCCCGTGTCCCTGGTTCGATTCCGGGTCCAGGCACTTTCATCTCGTCCGACATCCTGGCCCCGCTTGAACGCAAGTTCTCGCGGGGCCTCTTGTTTCCGCGAAGTGCCGGTCAGCCGCGCTGATGCTCCGCCGGCACGCGCGGCGGCCGCGCCACCGCCAGAATCCGTCCGAATCGGCGGGGTGTGGTTACACGGGCGTTACAGCGGCTGGACTCAGTGGACTCCCTGGACTCCGGGCGCCCAGGTTCGCGTGAAGTTGCGGGTGCGGCGCCATGGACACGGGGACTGAAGGACCTCGGGTCGGTCGCGAAACGGGCGCGGGCTTGACGTCTGTATCCATATAGATACATTCGCCCGGTGTACACGGTCCAGCAGACCGAGGAGTTCCAACGGTGGCTCGATGACCTCGCCGACATGCGGGCGCAGGTTCGAATCGTCGCCCGCATTCGGCTGGCCGAAGCGGGCAACCTGGGTGACTGGGCCATGGTGGGCCGCGGCGTTTCGGAGATGCGGGTCCACTTCGGGCCCGGGTCCCGCCTCTACTTCACGCGGCGGGGCGGCGTGCTGATCGTCATGCTGGCCGGCGGGGACAAGGGCTCGCAAGCCCGGGACATCAAGCGGGCGCAGCGCATCGCCACGGAGCTAGGAGAAGAGCCATGAAGAAGAGGACGACCAAGCCAAGCCGCAAGCTGCTGCCCTTCGACGCCGCGCGCTACCTCAACGATGACGCCGCGGTGGCGGAGTACATGAACGCGGTCCTCGAGACCGGCGACGCGGACCTGCTCCTCATGGCCCTCGGCGACATCGCCCGGGCCCGCGGCATGGCCCAGGTGGCCAAGGACACCGGGCTCGGCCGGGAGAGCCTCTACAAGGCGCTGGCGCCCGGCGCCAAGCCGCGCTTCGACACCGTTCTCAAGGTCGCACGCGCTCTCGGCGTGAAGCTCACGGCGCAGACGGCGTAGCTTGTTCCGGGGCGGGTGGGGCCGGCGGCCTCATCCGGCGGCATCCCCGTGGGACCCAAGCTCCCGGCTTCCTTGATTCGATTCCAGGCCGCACACGCCCACCCCGCCGCGGCCGTTCGCGACCCTCTCCGAAGGGTTGCTCTCGGTCCGGTTCGGCCATGCTAGCCATGCTCTCGCCGGGGCTGATCTGGTGGATGTAGGTCGCGGCGGACAGCGCCTCCTGCCAGCGCCCGAGGTTCAAGCAGCCCGCGCATGTAAGGACGGGTCGCGTGGTCCGGGAACGCCTCGATCAGCAGACCGAAGGCCACGCTGGCCGGTTCGTACTCCAGCTTCTCGTAGCAGGGAAGGGTCGGCACCCAGCGAGCCGCCCCACCGTGGTCCATGGCGGATGCCGTCAGCTCAGCCGCGGCAGCACTTCTTGAATTTCTTGCCGCTCCCGCAGGGGCAGGGGCCGTTCGGCCCGGTCCTGGGATCGTGCCGACGAAAGGGCGCGTTCACCGGGAACGCGGGCCTGGTAGCCCGGATCGTGCTCGACCATCGCCTGGAACCGCGCCAGCAGGTCGCCGGACAAGGCCGACCGTGGGTTGATCGGGTCGAGTAGCGGGCGCGCGGCTCGGGGTGGTCACGTCGGTCTTCCACTGCCAGTATGCGGCGGAGAAGGCCATCAAGGGCTTCCTCGCGCTCCACGCGAGGCCCTTCCGCAAGACGCACGGCATCGAAGACATCGGCGCCCAGGGTGACGTAGCCGGCTTCCACCTGGTCGCCTGGCGCCGGCTCACATGGGGTAAGCGGGCGCTGACCCCCCAGTGGGGCGCGCCGCGCCGCAGGCACGCGGGTACTGCTGGGAAACCCGCGTTCCCCGGAGCACCACATGAAGAAGACGACCCTCCTCTCGATCGGTTTCGCGTCCCTGCTCGTGGCGTGCGGAAGTGACAGCGCCACCCCC
>JANPOM010000441.1:0-2054 GCA_031427995.1 Anaeromyxobacter sp.
GTCATTGGCCAGCAGGTCGGCGGAGAGGGTGACCGAGTCGTCGAGGAAGCGCAGGCCGAGGCCGACGTCGTACCGGACCGCCAGCGGAGCCCCTTGGTACTTGGCGTCGTTGCCGAGCGCCGAGGCGCCCAGCGAGAGCCAGCGTAGCGGGCGAAGCGTCAGGCCGACGTCCCAGGCGTTCAGTGACTCCATGGCGGGGTCGGAGGAGTTCCACCAACGCCAGGCGAAGCCGAGCGAGGCGGTCCGGCCGTTGGAGAGCGCCAGCCCCAGCGTGGTGAGCCTGTAGCTGGGGAGTCCGTCCTTTCGGACCCACTCGATCGATAGGGCCGGACCGAACGGCCCGACCAGCCCGGCGGCGTAGAGCCCGTCGCCGGCGGCGCTGTTCAGCCCGTGCCCCTCGACATGGAAGTACTCGAGGGCTGGGGCGGAGAGGAAGCCGATGCCGGCCGGGTTGACGGAGGTGGCGGTCGCCTCCTCTGCCACGGCCACCCCGGTGACCGGCAGCGGCAGCCCGGTCCAGAGCGGCCCGCCGACCTTCTGGACCTGCGCCGCCGCGGGGGAGGCGGCCAGCCCGGTGGCGGCGAGGAGGGCGGCGAGAAGGGCGCGGCGGGTGGGGAGGAGGGCGCGGCGGGTGGGGAGAAGGGCGCGGCGTGAGAGGGGGGCCGGTCGGCGGTCGGTCATGTCCCAATCATACGGGTGGACCGGGCCGGACAGCTCACCCGCGCCTGCTAATCCGTTCCGGCGTCCTCGACCATGCGAAGGTGCCCCTCGTCGAGCGGCACCAGGTTGCCTGAGCGGTACTGCTTGAAGACGTCGAGCAGTTGCTCCTTGTGCGGCCGGATCTTGCCGAGGGGGCAGCGCTCCCACTCCTTGACCGGCTCGTCGCAGTAGCCCATCCGCTTGTCGCCGCACTTGGGCTGGAGGTAGCCGCCGATCTCCGGCACCGCCTTCATCACCTCGCGGCGCATCATGGCGACCATCTGCCGGATCTCCCACTGGGCCCGCCAGCAGAGCCGCAGGTCGGCGATGTGGAGCAGCTCGGTGAAGTTGACCATCACCTGGAAGTTGGTGGGGGTGGCGTTGGGGAGGACGAAGCGGGCGTCCTCGGCCGGGATCCCCTTGGCCAGCGCCTCCTCGTAGACCCGGGTGATCTCGCGCATCAGCTTGTCGTACTGGTCGGAGAGCCCCTGCTTCTCCCAGCTCTTCGGCATGACGTAGTCGAGCCGCTCCTCCTGGTAGCGGACGTAGCGCTGCGACTGCTGCTCGAAGCTGATGCCGACGCGGTGACGCACGAACTGGTGAGAGAGGGCGCGCGAGACGCCGCTGATGCCAAACCAGAAGACCACCTGCTCGAGCGGCGAGGCGTGGCCGGTCTTGAGCCGCTCGCCGACGAACTCGCGGATCTTCTCGGGCGGGATGCGGCCGTCGCCGATCTCGTCCCAGACCTCGCGGGGGGTCTTGGGCGTGTAGCAGGTGCGGTAGGCTCCGTAGAGCTTGGCGAGCGGGTCGCGGGCGTGGTCGATGAGTTGGACGTCGAGCGGCATGGGTTTACCTCGAAAGGGAGCGGAGGATACTACATGGCACCCATGACGCCCGTCGCCGCATCGGCCTCCCACGTCGAGATGATCCAGATGGTGATGCCGAGCCACGCCAACACCCACGGCACCGCCTTCGGCGGCACGGTCATGGCCTGGATCGACCTGGCAGCCGGGATGGCCGCCATGCGCCATGCCCGGCTCCCGGTGGTGACCGCCTCGATCGACCGGTTGGACTTCCGCTCGCCGGTGCGCATCGGCCAGATCGCTCTGATCCGGGCCCAGGTCAACGCCGTCTTCGCCACCTCGATGGAGGTGGGGGTGCTGGTGCTGACCGAGGAGCCGCTCACCGGGGAGCAGCGGCTCTGCTGCGAGGCCCACCTCACCTTCGTGGCGCTGGGGCCAGATCAGCGCCCCCGGCAGGTGCCGTCGCTGCTGGCGGAGACCGAGGCGGAGCGGCAGCGGCAGCGCGAGGCGGGGACGCGGCGGGCGGCGCGGCTCAAGCTGCGCGAGGCGCTG
>JANPOM010000442.1:0-18474 GCA_031427995.1 Anaeromyxobacter sp.
GACCGAAGCGAGGCTGGCGCCCGAGGAGGGAGCAGCGGAAGCGTAGCAGCGCTACTCTGAGCAGCGGACCGACGAGGCCGCCTGCCGCAGCGAGAGGATCGGCGCTCGCAGTGGTCAGTATGCCTGGGTCGGGGCACTAGAGCTGAGTTGCAGTATCCCCAGCGGGAGTTGGCGTCCCCCCACGGTTGCACCGCAAGGAGCGAGAGCGCATGGCCAAGACCACCAAGCAGCCCGTCAAGGAAGCCGCCGCCCAGGCCTTCACCATCGAGGACGTGAAGAAGCTGGTGGCGCTGGTCGAGAAGACCGACGTCAGCCTGGTGGCCTGGAGCCGGGGCGTCGAGAAGGTGGTGATCCGCCGCGGTGCCGTGGTGGCCATGGCGCCGCACGCCCCGCTGGCCATGCACCACGCCCCGGTGGCCGCGCCGGTCGCGGCCGCCCCGGCCGCCGCCGCGCCCGCCCCCAGGGCCGAGGCCAAGGTGGCCGACGCCCCTGGCAGCCTGGTCACCTCGCCCTTCGTCGGCACCTATTACCGGGCCGCCTCGCCCGACTCGCCGCCCTTCACCGACCTCGGCCAGAAGGTGAAGAAGGGGCAGGTGCTCTGCATCGTCGAGGCCATGAAGCTGATGAACGAGATCGAGAGCGAGGTCGACGGGACCGTCGCCGAGATCTACGTCCAGAACGGCAGCCCGGTGGAGTTCAGCGAGAAGCTCTTCCGCATCGTCCCGGCCTAGGCAGGCGAGGCCCGACATGTTCAAGAAGGTCCTCATCGCCAACCGGGGCGAGATCGCCCTCCGGGTGATCCGCGCCTGCAAGGAGCTGGGCATCGCCACCGTGGCGGTCCACTCCACCGCCGACGCGGAGTCGCTCCATGTCCGCTTCGCCGACGAGGCCATCTGCATCGGGCCTCCCCAGTCCAAGGACAGCTACCTCAACGTCCGCGCCCTGCTCTCCGCGGCCGACATCTCCGGCGCCGACGCCATCCACCCCGGCTACGGCTTCCTCTCGGAGCGGGCCGACTTCGCCGAGATGGTGGTCAAGCTGGGGATGAAGTTCATCGGCCCCCGCCCCGAGATGCTCCGGCTCATGGGGAACAAGGTCTCGGCGCGCGCGGCCGCCGAGGAGGCCGGCCTGCCGCTCCTGCCCGGCTCTCGCGGGGTCCTGGCCACCCCCGAGGAGGCCGAGGCGCTGGCCAGCGAGATCGGCTTCCCCGTCATCCTCAAGGCCGCCTCCGGCGGCGGCGGGCGCGGCATGAAGATCGTCCGCGAGACTGGCGCCATCCGCCAGGCCTTCGAGACGGCGTCGCGCGAGGCGCTGGCCGCCTTCGGCGACGGCACCATGTACCTGGAGCGCTACGTCGAAGCGCCGCGCCACATCGAGCTGCAGATCGTGGCTGACGAGCACGGCAACATGATCTGCCTCGGCGAGCGCGAGTGCTCGGTGCAGCGCCGCCACCAGAAGCTGATCGAGGAGGCCCCCAGCCCGGCGGTCTCCCCGCAGCTGCGCCAGGAGATGATCGAGGTGGCCCTCAAGGCCATGAAGGCCATCCGCTACAACAACGTCGGGACCATCGAGTTCCTCTTGGACGAGAAGGGGCGCTACTACTTCATGGAGATGAACACCCGCATCCAGGTGGAGCACCCGGTGACCGAGCAGGTCTACGGGCTCGACCTGCTGCGGGAGCAGATCCGGCTGGCGGCCGGCGAGCCGCTCGGGCGCACCCAGGACCAGGTCATCCCGCTAGCCCACTCCATCGAGTGCCGGGTCAACGCCGAGGACCCGGTCACCTTCGCCCCGTCGCCCGGCCGCATCACCGGCTACCACCAGCCGGGAGGCTACGGCGTCCGCGTCGACACCATGGCCTACGAGCAGTACAAGGTGCAGCCCTACTACGACTCGCTGGTGGCCAAGCTGATCGTCACCGGGGCCACCCGTGAGATCGCGCTGAAGCGGATGATGCGGGCCCTCAACGAGTACGTCATCGAGGGGATCAAGACCAACATCGCCTTCCACAAGCGGGTGCTCACCTTCCCGGCCTTCGCTGAGGGGCGCTACGACACCCGCGTCGTGGACCAGATCCTCAACCCGCCGGCACCGGTCGTGGAGCCGCCGAAGAAGGGCTGAGCCCCGGCGGAAATAGCCGAAATCCCTCGTCCTCACGGGGGATTCCGCCTTGCGCCCCCCCGGACGTTCCGATACGCTTACCAGACCCGCGGGGTCTGCGTCGGCGCCGCCGGCGTGCGCCCGCACGGGCTCCACCTCCGATCTCCAGCCCCGCGAGCCGCCCCGGTCCGATGGCAGTAGACAAGAACAAGATCATCGCCGAGGCCACCAAGCTGGTACAGAAGGGGGCCTACGACAAGGCGATCAAGCAGTACGAGCGGATCCTCCAGGAGGATGCCAAGGACGTCCGGGTCCTGCTCAAGGTCGGCGAACTCTACCAGAAGAAGGGTGACGACCGCATGGCCGCCGACGCCTTCAAGCGGGTGGCCGAGACCTACGCCGACCAGGGTTTCTTCCTCAAGGCGGTCGCCGTCTACAAGCAGGTGGTCAGGCTCGACGCCGAGGACGTCCGGGTCAACGAGCGGCTCTCCGGTCTCTACCAGCAGCTCGGGCTGCTCAGCGAGGCCATGGCGCAGCTCCAGGTCATCGCCGCCGCCCACGAGAAGGGTGGCGACGGGGCCCGGCTGCTCGACACGCTGAAGCGGATGGTCGAGATCGACCCCGAGAACATCGGCTCGGTGGTCCGGCTCGGCAAGCTCTACCAGGGCGCCAACCAGCCCGGCCCAGCCCTGGAGCACTACCGCCGCGCCGCCGCCTACCTCAAGACCCACAACCGCGCCGACGACTACCTCAAGGTGGCAGAGCGGATCGTCGAGCTGGCGCCCAACGACCTCGCCCTGGCCCGCGAGTTGGCCAACATCTACATGGCCAAGGGTGACACCAAGCGCGCCCTCTCCAAGCTGCAGGTCTGCTTCAAGGCCGATGGCCGGAACGTCGACACCCTCACCTTGCTGGCGCAGGCCTTCCGCGATCTCGGCCAGACCGCCAAGACGGTGCAGGTCTTCAAGACCCTGGCCGACGTCCAGGAGCGGGCGGGACGCCGGGGCGACGCCATCGCCGCCTGGCGCAAGGTGGCCGAGCTGGCCCCGGGGGACCCCGACGCGACGCGGCTCCTGGCCGAGGCTCAGGGCGAGCCGTCCTTCACGCCGCCGCCCGTGGCTGGCCCCGGGCCGCCGCCCTCTCCACCGGCGGCGTCCGTCGGGGCGCCGGTCGGAAGGGTGGCCGTCGCGCCGCCGCTCCAGGTCTACTCGGCGCCCCGCTCGTCGCAGCCGGTGGCGTCGCCGGCCGCGCCCACCCCCGGGCCGGCCAGCGCCCAGTCCGCCGCCGGACCGGAGGCGATCTCCAAGCTCCTCACCGAGACCGAGGTCTACCTGAAGTACGGGCTGGCCGACAAGGCCCTGGCGCACCTGCGTTCCGTCCTCGCCATCGATCCCGAGACGCCGGTGGCGCTGGAGAAGTTGCGCGACCTTCACCAGGTCGCGGGGCGGCGCGCCGAGGCGCTGCAGGCGGCCGAACAGGCGGTCCGTGCCGCCATCGTCAAGGGCGACGTCGATCGGGCCAGGGCGTCCCTGGCCCGGCTGCGCCTCCTCGATCCGGGTCACGCCCGGCTCGGCGAGCTGGCCGCCGCCACCGGCTCCACCGAGGAGATCGAGCTGACCGCCAGCGAGGTCGAGGAGCAGTTCGAGCCGTCCGAGCTCCCCGCCACTCCGGCCGAGCTGGAGCTGGACGACGAGGCGCGGCCCCGCCCCCTCGACGACGACGCGCTGGCCGAGCTGTCGGCCGCTCAGGCCGACGACGAGGTGGTCGAGGACGAGGTGGTCGAGGACGACCGGCTGTTGCGGCTGGCGAAGGAGTCGCTCGACACCGACGAGGTGGTGAGCGACGGAGAGGGCGAACCGCGGGCGCCGCCGCGCGGCGCGCGGCCCCGGCTCCACCTCGACCTCGACGACGAGCTGGAGGAGGCCGATTTTTTCGCCCAGCAGGGGCTCCTCTCCGAGGCCCGCGAGGCCCTGCTCCAGCTGCTGGAGGGCCACCCCGGCCACCCGGTCCTCGAGGCACGGCTCGCCGACGTGGAGCGACGGGTCGCGGCCAGGGTGGCACCGGCCCGGCCCTCCGCGGCGCCGGTCCCCGCCGACCAGCGCACGGTGCGCCAGAGCCCCTCGCTGGTCGATCCCTCCGCCACCGGGGGGAGCAACTTCGACATCGGCGCCGAGCTGGCCGAGGAGCTCGACCGGGTTCCCGACCTGGCCGGCCTCGACGACGAGTTCCAGTACTCGGTCGAGGACGTCTTCAACCAGTTCAAGCGCGGCGTGGCCGAGACCGTCACCGCCGAGGACTCCGACACCCACTACGACCTCGGCATCGCCTACAAGGAGATGGGGCTGGTAGACGACGCCGTCAACGAGTTCGAGACCGCCCTGCGCGGCAAGAACCGCAAGAGGGAGATCGAGAGCCTCTCGATGATCTCGCTCTGCCGCATGTCGCAGGGCCGCCCCCTTGAGGCCCTCGAACCGCTGCGCCGGGCGCTGCGCTCCGACTACCTGAACAAGGAGAGCGCCAAGGCCATCCACTACGAGCTGGGCCTGGCCCACCACGAGGGCGGGGAGCGCGACGAAGCGCTCTGGTGCTTCCAGAAGGTGGCCCGGCTCGATCCCACCTACCGCGACGTGGCTGGGCGGATCGCCGCGCTGGGCGGTGGCCAGGGCCGTCCGCCGCCCGGGATGTCGACGCCGCTTCCGCGCACCATGGCCGGGCCGGCCCGGTCACCGGCCATCCCGTCGAGCGGTCCCTCGTCGGACCCGCGCTCTCCGCCCGCAGCGCTGCCAGCGGCGGCCCATGCCACCCAGCCGCATTCAACCCAGCCGCATTCAACCCAGCCGCAGTCAACCCAGCCGCAGCCAACCCAGCCGCAGTCCAGCCCACCCCGGCCGAAGAAGAACATCGGTTTCGTCTAGACTGGCGCCGGCGTGACCTACCTCGACTTCTACGAGCTCAATCAGGAGCCCTTCTCCAACGCGCCGGTCTCGCGCTTCTACTTCGGCTCGGCGCAGCACGCCCAGGCGCTGATGCGCCTCACCCACGCCGTCGCCAACATGAAGGGGTTGGCGGTGCTGGTGGGGGATATCGGCGCCGGCAAGACCACCCTGGCGCGGCGCATGCTCGACAGCCTCCCGGAGGAGGAGTACGAGGCGGCGCTGCTGGTGATCATCCACTCGGGTATCACCGCCGGCTGGCTGCTCCGCCGCATCGCCCTGCAACTCGGCGTTGAGTCCCCGGCCGAGGAGAAGCTGGCGCTCCTCTCCCAGCTCTACCAGCGGCTGGTGCGGATCCATGAGCAGGGAAAGAAGGCGGTGGTGCTCATCGACGAGGCGCAGATGCTCGCCTCGCGGGAGCTGATGGAGGAGTTCCGCGGCCTGCTCAACCTCGAGGTCCCGGAGCGGAAGCTGCTCTCCTTCGTCTTCTTCGGCCTCCCCGAGATCGAGGACAACCTCCGCCTCGACCCACCGCTGGCGCAGCGGGTCGCGCTCAAGTACCGGCTCGAGTCGTTCAAGCCGCAGGACACGGAGGCCTACCTGCGGCACCGGCTGCGGCTGGCCGGCTCCACCCGCATCCCCTTCACCGCCTCGGCCATCGGGGCCATCCACGCCCACGCCCGCGGCACCCCCCGGCTCATCAACACCATCTGCGACAACGCCCTTTTCGAGGGGTTCGTGGCCCGGACCCGGGAGATCGACGAGCTGGCCATCGAGCGGGTGGCCCGAGACCTCGGCCTGCCCGGGATCGACGACCCGGCACAGGCCGCGCCGGCCGAGTTGGAGCGGCCCAGCGCCCGTGCCCGCATCGACCTCGGGGACATCGACCGGTACCTCGAGTCGCTCACCAAGTAAGGCGCGGTACTAGCCGCCGGGAGCTTGGCGGCGGGGCCCCGGCGCGGGACAATCGGGTGAGCACCTGTGAAGAAGCGACGCCTCGCTCTCGCGTTTGCAGCCTTCCTGCTGGCCATGCTGGCCGGCTCGATGGCGGTCCTGCGCACGCGCTGGGCCGGTGACGCGATCTGCCTGCTCGCCTCGGAGCGCGTCGCCGCCGCCACCGGGCTGGAGGTGGCGGCCCGCGCCTGCCGCATCGACCCCTTCAGGCTATCGGTGGTGGTCGAAGGGCCTCGGCTGGGCCCGGCCGAGGCGCCGCTCTTCACCGCCGCCGCCATCGAAGCCCGGCTGGCGCTGATCCAGGGGCTGGGCGGGCGGATCGAGCTGGTCTCGCTGCGGCTGACCCGGCCGCGGGTGGTGGCCAGGTTGCCGGCGCCCTCGACCACCCCGCGCGCCTGTCCGCCCCCGGTGCTGGGGCGGGTCGACGTGGCCCGTCTCGACGTCACCGACGGTTCGGTCGAGCTCGGGCTCCATGGCGGCGGCCGCGTGGCGGTGGCCGGGCTGCACGTCGAGGCCGGCCGGGCCGTCCGCGCCGGCTGGAAGCTCGGCTCCAGCGCGCGCCCGATCCAGGTCACCGCGGGCGCCGACACGGTGCACCTGGCCATGGGCGGACGGAAACTCGAGGTGGAGCGGCCCGCTCTCGAGGGCGTGCTGGCACTCGACTTCTCCGAGGCCACGCTGGTCCGCTCCGAGGCACGCATCGATGGGGTCACCATCGGCGTGCAGGGCCAGGTCAAGGCCCTCTGCAGCCCGGTGCTCGACCTGACCGCCACGGTGGAGGGATCGCTGGCCAGGATGGTGGGGCTGGCCGGCGAGTCGGCCCAGGACTGGGACGCCCGCCTCAAGGTGGAGGCGCGGGTGAAGGGAACGCCCGCGGCGCTGGAGCTGAGCGCCGCGGTCGACTTCTCCCAGCTCGGGGCCGGCGGCGTCCGCATCGGGGCCGGGCGGGGCGTGGCCCGGCTGGCCGGCGACAAGGTGGTGGTGGATCGGCTCACGCTCCCCTTCGGCGGCGGCACGGTGACCGCCAGGGGCGAGGTGAAGCTGGCCTCCGACGTCCCCATCGACGCGACCGCCGAGCTCGACAACGTCGACCTCGCCGAGATCCTCGAGCGGCTCTCGGTGACCGGCGCCTGGGTGACCGGGCGGTTGACCGGGACCGCCCGCGTCACCGGTGCCATCTGGCCACCGCGGCTCGCCGTCGGCGTCGACTCGCGGCTGAAGAGCTTCCGGGCCCTGACCGGGCCCTGGCGCCAGGCCAGGCCGGGCGACCAGGCCATGGTCGAGTTCGCCGATGGGCACGTCCAGGTCCCCTTCCGCATCACCCTCGACGGGCTCTTCTTCGAGAAGGCGCGCATCGAGGTGGGTCGCGGCGCGGTCGAAGTCGACGCCGAGGTCTTTTTCGAGACCGGGCGCGGCTTCCAGGCGCGGGCCGCCGGCGAGGTGGACCTGGCGCCGCTGGGCCACATCGCCGGCCTGCCCATGGCCGGGCGCGGCACCGTCTCCGCCCGCGTCAGCGCCGCCCCGTATGGCCTCCCCCACGCCGAGGCCCACGTCAAGCTCGACCACTTCCGCTTCCTCGAGGTCGACCTCGGCAGCGTCCAGGGAGAGCTGGTCCACGCCGCCGACCGGGTCCTGCGCTTCGCCAACCTGGAGGGACGGCGCGGCGCCAGCCACTACCGCGGTTGGCTGGCGGTCGATCTCGGTGCCGCCCCGGTCAGGCTCACCGGCTCCCGTTTCACCGCCAGCGGGCGGGTCCGCGACTACCTCGACGCGGTGGCCGACTGGCTGCCCAGCTCGCGGGCGCTGCGCCCCATCGTCGATGGCCGCATCGAGGAAATGACGGTGAGCGCGGCCGGACCGGCCGCAACTCCCGACGTCCAGTTCGAGGGGCGCTTCGGGCCGAGCGAGGTGCTGGGCCGGAAGTTCGACGGCGGGCGAACCTCCGGCACCATCCTCCAGGCCTCCTCGGTCCGCTTCGACCGGCTCGAGCTCACCTCCGGGCCGGGCACGGTCTCGGCGACCGGCACCTGGGAGTTCAAGCCGCCGCAGCCCTGGGCGCTGACCCTCTCGGCGGCCGGCCTGCCCGCCGCCACACTGGCGCTGCCTGGCGGCGGCTGGGCCGGCTCGATCTCCGGGAACGCCACCCTGGCCGGCTCCTGGGAGCAGCCCCTGGCCCGCTTCGGCCTCAACGGCGACGCGCTGGCGCTGCGCGGCGTCTCGCTCGGCACCATTCAGCTCGGAGGCACCATCGAGGCGAAGCGGCTGCTGGTCACCGGGGGCGCCGACGGGATGCGCTTCTCCGGCGAGGCCAGGCTCGACGGCCGCATGCCCTACCAGGCCCGGGTCGACCTGAAGCTGGAGGACGCCGCCCGCCTCTGGCCAGGCGGCCCGCCCAGCGGCTTCCGCGCCGCCGTGGAGGGGCTGGCCACCGCGAGCGGCGAGCTGGCGGAACCGCGAACCGCCCGCGGCCTGGTCGAGCTCAGCCGGCTCACCGCCGCCGTGAGCGACTTCCGCGTCGAGAACGCCGCCCCGGTCATGCTCCGCTTCGACGCCGGCCGGCTCGATGTCGAGAGCTTCCAGATCCGCGGACCCAGCACCGGGTTCTCCATCAGCGGCGGGCTGGGCGGCGGGCGGGAGCTCGACCTGGATGCCAGCGGCGTCATCGACCTCCGCTTCCTGGCCGGGCTGGTGCCGGCCCTGCGCCGGCCCCACGGCCGGCTCACCCTGGAGGCGCACGCCGGCGGCACCGCCGAGGCGCTTGAGCTCTTCGGCGACGGCAAGGTGGAGGATGGCGGGTTTCAGGTGCGAGGCACCAACGCCGTCATCGAGGGGCTGACCGGCAACCTCTCCTTCTCGCAGAATCGTCTCCTCTTCGACGGGGCCGAGGCCCGCGTCAACGGCGGCAAGGCCGTCATGTCGGGGGAGGTGGAGCTGGTGCGGATGCTCCCCGCCCGGCTCAGGCTCGAGGCCCAGCTCGAGGCGGTGCCGGTGGCCATCCCGGCCTACCTGCCGGTGACCGTCTCGGGGCGCGTCGAGGCGGCCGGCACGCCCGAGGAGACGGTGGTGACCGGCCGGCTCCACGTCCTCAAGGCGCGCTACTCCGAGAACCTCGACCTGGAGAAGAGCCTGCTCGAGCTGCGCCGCCGCCGCGCCGCGGCGGCCCGCACCTATGACAAGGCCGCGGAGTGGCTTCGCTTCGACCTCCAGTTGGCGGTGGACGGCGACGCCCGCATCGAGAACGACGTGGCATGGGGCGGGGTGCGCGGCGAGCTGACCCTGGCCGGCAGCCTGGCGGCGCCCGGGGTGCTCGGCGCGCTCACCATGACCGAGGGGAGCCGCGCCATGTTCCGCGGCAACGAGTTCCGCTTGAGCCACGCCGTGGTCGACTTCACCGAGCGGAACCGGGTGGAGATGGGGCTCGACGTCCACGGCGAGTCGCGGGTGCGCGACTACCAGGTCTTCCTGCACGTCTTCGGTCCGCTCGCCGAGCCGAAGCTGGCGCTCACCTCCTCGCCTCCGCTCTCGCAGCCTGACATCATCACGCTGCTCTCCATGGGTTACACCTCTCGCGACACCCCGGTCTCGGGGGGCGTCCAGGGCACGGCCACCGCCGCCGCCGCCCAGGCCCTCATCTCGGCCTCCGGCCTCGACGAGCAGGTGCGCCGCTTCATGCCGCGCGGCGAGGTCTTGCAGGACCTCTCGGTGCGGGTCACCAGCAGCTACTCCGAGGTGGCCGGGCAGGTCGAGCCGCGCGCCGAGTTCGAGTCCTGGCTCGTGAAGGATCGGCTCAAGCTGCGCTACCAGACCCCGCTCTCCGGCGCCAAGGGCCAGAAGGCCCAGGCCGAGCTGCGGCTGGGCGAGCACACCGCGCTCCAGTACCAGTGGGACAACGGTAACCCCGACGCGAAGTCGGGTGACCACGGGGTCGACCTCCGGTTCCGGTGGGAGTGGCACGAGTGATCCTCGGCCGCGTCGCGCTCCTCGCCCTCGCGCTCCTCCCCGGCCCGGCAGCCCGGGCCGCGCCGGAGCCGCAGGCCGAGTGGGAGTTGGCACCCGCGCGCCGCGCCGCCAGCGTGAAGCTGATCCTCCCGGAGCACCAGGACAACCCGGCGCTGGAGGCGCTGGTGACCCTGGAGCGGGGCGAGCCGGTGAGCATCCCGGCGCTTCGCCGCACCGTGACCCGGCTCTTTCAGACTGGCCGCTGCCGCGACGTGGTGGCCAGCGAGACCGAGGCCCGCCCCCCGGCCAACCAGGGTGGGCGTTGGGTCGACCTGACCATCGAGTGCCTGCCCCTTCGCATCCTCACCGCCGTCGGCTTCGCCTCGGAGGGGCCGCTGCCGCTCGGAGAGCGGGAGCTCAGGTCCGAGCTGCAGCTGACCCTGGGGGACCCGATCGACCAGGACGACATCGAGCGGATCGCGGAGCGGGCCCGGTTGGCGCTGCGGCGGCAGGGTTACCTGGCCGCGACGGTGACCGGGACGCTGGCCGGGGAGCCGGGCGCGACGCTGACGCTCCAGGTGACGGCTGGCCTGCCCACGCTGGTGCGGCGGGTGGTGCTGCCCGGCGCCGGCGCCGGCGAGGCCGGGCTGCTGGCGCGGATGACGACCCGGCTGGGCGAGCCGCTGCTGGAGGGGCGGCTGCGAACCGACCTCGAGGCCCTGGTGCAGGAGCTGCACGCCACCGGTTACCGCCGTGGACGGGTCGGCCAGCCGGTGCTGCGCCAGGTGCGGGACGGGGTCGAGGTCGAGATCCCGGTGCAGCCCGGCCCGCCCATGGCGCTGGAGGTGCGCGGTGCCTCGGCCTTCACGAGGCGCGACCTGGAGGCGCAGCTCCAGCTCGACGGAGCCGCCGCGCTCGACGGCGCGGCCATAGACGCCGGGGTCGAGCGGCTGCGGGTCTTCTACCGCTCCCACGGCTACGCCCTGGCCCGCATCGCGGCCGAGGAGCGCCGCGTCGGCGAGGGGCTGGTGGTCTCCATCCACGTCACCGAAGGCCGGGGCTACCGGCTGCGCGAACTTCGGGTGGAGGGTGCCAGCGCGCACGGCGACCAGGCGGCGGTTGAGCGGCTGCGTGCCCTGCTGGAGGAGGAGCAGGGGACCCCGCCAGCCAGCCCGGCCAACGAGGTGGCGCGGGCGCTGGAGGCCTCCATCCCCACCGCCCCGCCGCGGCGGGCGCCGCCGGCCCGGCCCCCTCCCGACCAGGTGCTGGACGAGGCCCAGCTCAACCGGGCGCTGGAGCGGCTCGTCGAGGAGTACCAGAACGGCGGCTACCTCGAGGCGGCCGTGCTCGGCTGGACCGTGGAGGCGAGCGCCGGGAGCGGACAGCTCGACGTGCTGGTCCGGCTGCGCGAAGGCGAGCAGACCACCGTCGAGTCGATCGGCTTCGAGGGGAACGCCCAGGTGCCGCTCACCGAGCTCTCCCGCGAGTCCCGTCTGGCCCCTGGCGAGGCGCTCTCCTTCGACAAGGTGGAGGCGACGCGCACCGGGTTGCAGCGGCTCTACCTATCCCGCGGCTTCCTCTACGCACGGGTCGAGGCCAAGGAGGAGATCGACCGCGAGCGCCACCTGGCGGCACTGCGCCTGGTGGTCGACGAGGGGCCCCGGGTCCGGGTCGGGAGGGTGCTGGTGAGCGGGAACCGGCGTACCCTGGCCTCGGTGATCCAGCGGGCCGTCTCGGTCAAGCAGGGCGAGCCTTACGACCCCGAGGCGGTGGCGAAGACCCAGGCGGCGCTGCTCCGCCTTGGAGTGTTCCGCTCGGTGTCGCTGCGGCTCTCCGACGCCGAGACCCCCGAGGCGGTCAAGGACCTGGGCATCGAGCTCTCCGAGCGCCCCTGGCTCTACCTCACCTCGGGCGCCGGCTTCTCCATCGCCAACGGGCCAAGGGCCTTCGTCGAGCTTGGGCAGCCCAACCTGCTGGGACGGGCGCTGGAGCTGACCACCCGCGCCAAGGTCAACTACCCCCTCCAGGCCTTCCGCCCCGACCTGCCGGACGTCAGCCCCAAGAACCGCTGGGAAGGGCGGGCCGACATGGGGCTGCGCGCGCCGCAGCTCACCGCCTGGCCGCTGGCCGGCCGGCTCGACCTGATCGCCGAGCGGCTCAGGCGCCGGGCCTACGACCTGTCGGACATCTCCATCGTGGTCGGGGCCGACCACCCCTTCACCGGCCGGATCACCGCCTCGCTCCAGTACGAGCTGATGGTCGGGCGCCTGCTGCGCACCGGGGACAACGACTACCTGACGCCGGCCGACCTTGACCGGCTGCGCTTCGACGACGGGACCACCTCGCTCCAGTCGGTCCGCCCCTCGGTCACCGTCGACTACCGCGACAACGCCTCGCACCCCCACTCCGGCTGGTTCGCCAGCGGCTCGGCCGAGTTGGCCCACTCCATCGGTGCCTCGGGCGAGAAGTACCTGGGCTTCTTCCCGGGGAGCGACATCTACAGCAACCTGGTCAAGCTGCAGGGGACCATCTCGGGCTACCTGCCGGTGAGCCGCACCACCACGCTGGCGCTCTCGGCCCGGGGCGGCCGGATCTACCCGCTCGACGCCGCCTCGCGCACCATCGTCCCCAAGCGCTTCTTCCTCGGCGGCGCCAGCACCATGCGCGGCTACGCCGAGGAGGAGATGGTGGCCCAGGACCTGCGCGACCCGCTGGCCGAGCAGGCCAGCCAATGCGCCAGATCGATCACCGGGACCGGCTGTACCGGGGTGGGGCGGGACCTCGCCAACGGCAAGACCGTGGCCAGCCAGGGTGGCGAGGCCTACCTGCTCTTCAAGGCCGAGCTGCGCATCGGCCTCTCCAAGAGCGTCGAGGCCGGCCTCTTCGCCGATCTCGGCAACCTCTGGGTCAACCCGGACAACTTCCGGCTGCTCGAGCTCCGGCCCAACGCCGGCGCCGGGCTGCGCTTCGTCACCCCGGTCGGTCAGGCCGCGCTCGACGTCGGCTTCAACCTCCTGCCCGACACCCGCATCAACGAGCGGATCTGGGCGCTCCACTTCACGATCGGGCTGTTCTAGCGCCTGTCAGTACCCCGGCGCGGAGAGCAGCTCGTGGACCAGGCCCCAGCGAACCCCGCGGTCGGAGACGGTGAGGGTCTCGAAGCCGGTCAGGGCCATGGCCTCGGCCACCACCACCGCGCCGGCCACGATGACGTCGGCCCGCTTCGGCTCCATGCCGGGGAGGCGGGCCCGCTCGGCCAGCGGCAGCCCGGCCAGCCGCCCCAGCAACCGCTCCAGCGTGGCGCGCGAGAGCGGCGAGCCGTGGACCCGCTCGGCATCGTAGCTGGGGAGGGCCTGCTCGACGGCAGCCAGAGTGGTCACGGTGCCGGCCACGCCGATGAGCCGCCCTGGCGCGCCGGCGCCGCCCGTGCCGCCCATGCCGGCCAGTGGCGCCAGCGCCTGGCGCGCCGCCTGGCGGAGCTTGGCCAGCGTGGCCGGGCCCATGGGGTCCTCGTCGACGTGGCGCTCGGTGAGCCGCACCGCACCGACCTGCAGGCTGCGCCGGCCCAGCGTGTCCGGGCCGTCACCAAAGGTGAACTCGGTGGAGCCTCCGCCGACGTCGAGCACCGCCAGCCGCCCCGGGCTACCGCCGCCGCTCGCCACGGCGCCGAAGTCGCGCCAGGCGCTGGCGTAGACCAGGCGGGCCTCCTCGTCACCGCTGATGATGCGCGGAGTGAGCCCGGCGGAGGCCTGGACCGCCTCGAAGAAGTCGGCGCCGTTGCCGGCGTCGCGGGCGGCGCTGGTGGCCACGCAGTCGATGGCGGTGACGCCGAGGGCCCGGGCCTCGGCGGCGTAGGCGGCCAGCACGGCAACGGTCTCGGCGATGGCGGCCGGGACCAGCCGTCCGGTGGCGTCGACCCCCCGGCCCAGCCGGGTGATCTCGGCCCGCTCGGCCAGGGCCACGGCGCCGCGCGGGCCGGCCTCGGCCACCAGCAGCAGCACGGTGTTGGTGCCGACGTCGATGGCGGCGACGCGCCTGGCCCCGGGCATGGTCACTCCGCCGGGAGCGGTCCCCAGGCCGGGGTCATCAGCTCTGCGCCGCTGCTGATTACGGTCTGGCGCTCGCCGCCCGGGTCCGCGACCACCAGCTGCGGCACCCCGCCCCGATCGCTGGTGAAGGCGACCATCCGGCCGTTGGGGGCCCAGGAGGGCTCCTCGTTGGTGCGGCCCTGATCCTGGGTGAGCCGCTGGATCCGCCCGCCGTCGATCGCCACCGCGAAGAGGTCGAAGACCCGCCGCTCGTCGCGGGCCGTGAAGGCGATCAGGTCGCCGCGCGGGCTCCACTGCGGGGTCTGGTTGTAGTTGCCCTGGAAAGTGAGGCGGCGCTGTTCGCTCCCGTCGGCCTTCATCACGTAGAGCTGCGGCGTGCCGGCCCGGTCCGAGACGAAGGCCAGCCGCTTGCCGTCGGGCGACCAGGAGGGGGAGAGATCGAGCGCCGGGCTGTTGGTGAGCCGCTTCAGGCCGCTGCCGTCGGGGTTGCAGGTCCAGACGTCGGTGTCGTTGCCGTCGATGGCGGTGAAGGCGATGCGAGTGCCGTCGGGGGACCAGCTGCCGCCCATGGCGCCGCGGCCGGTGGGGATGCGGCGGAAGCTCTTGTCGGAGAAGCGGAAGCGCCAGAGTTCGGGGCCGCCGCCCCGGTAGCTGGTCACCAGCAGCTCCTCGCCGTCGGGACGCCAGGCCGGCATGAGCAGGAGCGCCTTCTCGCTCAGCAGGACCCGCGGGTTTTGGCCATCGGCGTCGAAGACCACCAGCTCGCGCCCGTCGCGGATCTTGCGGATGGCGGCGATGTGGGTGCGGAAGATGCCCCGCTCGCCGGTGTAGTGGCGCACCACCTCGTCGGCGATGCGGTGGCCCAGCCCGCGGGGGGTCGGCGGCCGGCAGGGTGCGGGCCAGCAGCTCGCGCCCGGCCCGGACCTCGAGGAGCCGGAGGTCGGCGCTGTAGCCTTCCGGCCCCTTCTTGACGCGGGCCTTGACCAGCCCCTCGGCCCCCACGTCGGCCCAGCGCGAGAACTTGATGGAGGAGGCGGCCAGCCCCTCGCCGGGATCGGCGATGAAGCCCTTGGGATCGAGCACCTCGAAGAGGCCGCTGCGCGTGAGATCGGCGCGCACCACCTCGGCCGCCTCGGTGGCGGCGCGGGCGTCACCCTCGACGAGGAAGTGGGCCACCGCCAGCGGGAGCGGGTGGAAGTCGGGGGCGTCGACCACCACCCGCGGGCGCTCGGCGCGGGCGGGGAGTGCGGCGGCGAGTGCCAGGGCGGCGGCGGCGAGGCGGGCGAGGTGCATGGTGCTCCTGGATGCTCGGTTCAGATCTTGAAGTCGACCTGCAGGCCGCGGCGCCGGTAGGCCTCGCGGGCGTCGGCGGGGGGCGGCGGCAGCCGGGTGTCGCGCACCGCCCGCTCCAGCGCCTCGTCGAAGACCGGGTTGCCGCTCCGCTTCACGAACTCGTGGCGGAGCACCCGGCCGTCCGGCTCGATGAAGAGGACGATGGTCCCCTGCAGGTAGAGCCGCTCCTTCTCGCCGATGGTGGAGGGGACGCGGTAGTTCTGCCGCAAGGATCGGACCACCTGCGCCAGGTACTGGTCGCCTATCGCCTCGCTCGAGTCGCCGAGCGGGTCACCGTCCGGGCTGCCGGCCGACAGCTCCTGCTTCATGCCGGCCAGCACGGTTCCGAGCCGGCGGGCCCCGGTGCTCCCGCCGGTCTTCTCCTTGGCCGGCGTGGCCGCCGCCCTGGGGGTGGGGACCGCCTTGGCCGGCGGTCCTGGGGTGGGCGCCGGGGCGGCCGGCGCGACGGCGACCGGGGCGGCTTCGGGACCAGGGTCGGCGGGTGCCGGCTCCTCCTTGCGCGGCAGCAGCTCCCTTGGGCGAGGCTCGCCGAGCCGGACCAGCCGCGCCGTGATGGGCTGCTGGCCGAGGTCGAGGGTGGGGCCGCGGCCCAAGAGGGCCAGGCCACCGAGGGTCAGGTGGACCGCCACCGAGGCGGCCAGCGCCGGCCAGAGCCGGTCGCGCGGGAGCATGGCGCTGTCGGCCAGGCCGCTCACTTCGTCTTCTTCTCCTCGCCGGCGGGGCGGGGCCTCTCGCCGGGCGGGTTGGTGATCATGCCGAGCCCGGTGATGCCGGCTCGCTGCACCGTGGCCATGACCTCGACCACCACGCCGTAGGGGAGCGCCTTGTCGGCCATGAGGAAGAGCTCCTTCTCCTTCTGCAGGCGGCTGTTGGCCCGCAGCAGCTCCTCGAGCCGGTCGGCCGGGACGCGGGCGGCGTCTTCACCGGCGCCGAGCCAGAGCGAGCGATCCAGCTTGATGGAGAGGACCAGCTTCTGCTCGTCGGCGTCGACCGACTTGGCGCGCACCTCCGGCAGGTTGACCTGCACCCCCTGCTGGATGAGCGGGGCGGTCACCATGAAGATGATGAGCAGCACCAGCATCACGTCGACCAGGGGCGTGACGTTGATGTCGGTGAGGGTGGTTCGGCCGCCGCCGCTGGAGGAGAGGGCCATGGGACCCTAGCTGAAGAAGTGACGGCGGACGATGTTGAGGAAGTCGGAGGAGAAGTTCTGCATCTCGCCGTCGAGCACGCGGATGCGCGAGACGAAGAAGTTGTAGGCCACCACCGCCGGGATGGCGGCGAAGAGGCCGACCGCGGTGGCGATGAGGGCCTCGGAGATGGGGCGGGCCACGGTGGCGAGGTTGGCGTTTCCCATCCGGTAGATGTCGTGGAAGGCCCGCATGATCCCCCAGACGGTGCCGAAGAGGCCGACGAAGGGGGCGGCGCTGGCGGTGGTGCCGAGGAAGGAGACCCGCCGCTCCAGCGCGGTCACCTCGGTGGCGGCGGCGCGCTTGAGCGCCCGCTCCACGTTCTCGATCCCGCCCAGCTCGTCGCTCATGCCGCGGGCCTCGCCCTCCTTGCGCTGCGTCACCTTGGAGAGCTCGACGTAGCCGGCCCGGAAGACGGCGCCGATGGGCGAGGAGGGGAGCGCCTCGGCCGCCTGGTAGATGGCCTCGAGCCGCTTCGACTGCCAGAAGGCGGCCAGGAACTTCTGCGACTCCCGCTCGGCGCGGCGGATCTGCAGCGTCTTGTTGACGATGATGGCCCAGGAGACGGCCGAGGCACCGGCCAGCAGGAGCAGCACCCCCTGGCCGACCAGGCCGGCGCTGGAGATGATCTGGAGGTAGTCGATGCCGTCACCCGCGGCGGCGGCGAGCGGGACGGAGGCGGCGAGGCTGGATGGCGTCATGGGTCCGAAGGGCAGGAGAAGGTTGCGGATTTCTAACATGAACCCGCAGGCGGGCCGCATCTGCCGCCCGGCGCCCGGGCCGTGGGTCGGGTCGTGGGTCGGGTCGTGGGGACGGGGTAGGTGCGGGTGGGGGGCCGGATGGCGCCGCAGCGTGCCGCCCGTTCACGCCCGTGACCAGCGTGAACGCCTCCTGATCACCTGGCGGCATCGCAACCCCCCCTATTCCTTCGGGTTGGTCCGTGGCACAACGGTTGCTGAATTCCCCACGGTGCGGCCACGTCTGGCTGACGAACAGGGAGCCTCCCAAACCATGCGCAAGCTCGCCCTCCTCACCGTCGCCCTCCTGCCCCTCCTCGGCGGCTGCATCTCCAGCACCTGTGACTACCCGACCGCAACCCTCCGCTGGACGTTGCAGGACACCGGCGGGGTGCGGTGGGCTTGCGACGGCGTCAACGGCGCCGGGGTGAGCTTCGTGGACATCTACATCGGCAATGCTCCGGCCATCCGCCGCCCCTGCACCGACTACGGCGCCGTCATCGACACCAGCGCCTTCGCGCCTGGCACCTACCCGACCACGGTCGAGGGGGTCGACCCGGACGGCGTCACCATCCTCGACCGGGCCCAGTTCAACCTCTCGGTCAGCGAGTGCGGCAACACCGACTACTACCCGGTGCTCGGCGAGACGCTGCTCAACGTCGACTACCACTTCGGCGTCCCGGGCACGGCCTCGGACGTCTGTCACGGAGGGTACATGTGGTACGCGCTCTTCGACGAGGTGGCGGGAGGCTACATCTCGGTGGTGGACCAGAACAGCGCGCCGGGCTGGAAGAACTACTACGGCTGCTACTCGACCGCCAGCGGCACGCCCCTCCAGTTCTCCGTCCCCTTCGGGACCTACACGCTCGACTGGATCCAGGAGGTGGTGAACCCGACCACCACGCCGAACCCGGTCCAGCAGGCCTGCGTGCAGCCGTCGATCGAGGCGAGGGTTGCTGGGGTCATCAACTACCCGGTGACGCTGGCCGCGTACGCAGGCGTCTGCCCATAGCCGTGCCGCTTCGTCTCCCCTCGCCGCCGGCCGGGCCAGGGGAGTAGAGTCCGCGCCCGCATGGCTCGCATCGGCATCTTCGACTCCGGCGTCGGCGGCCTGACCGTGCAGCGGGCGCTGCTCGAGGCCCTGCCCGGCGCCGACACCATCTACCTCGGCGACACCGCCCGGGTGCCCTACGGCACCAAGTCGGCCGCCACCGTCACC
>JANPOM010000443.1:0-1375 GCA_031427995.1 Anaeromyxobacter sp.
TTCGGCGACCACTACGCGGTCCACGACGTCAGCCGGGCCGACGCGGCCATCGACGGCGCCGACGTGGTGGTCATGACCGAGGTGCTGGAGCACGTCGCCGACCCAGCGGCGCTGCTCGCCTCGATCGCGCGCCTGCTCCGCCCGGGCGGGACCGCCCTCATCACCACGCCCAACAAGTCGGCGGCGCCGCGGGGCGCCTACTGGCTCACCGACAACCCGCCCGTCCACCTCTGGTGGTTCTCCGAGACCACGCTCCGCATGCTCGGCGCCCGGGCCGGGCTTCAGGTCTCCTTCGGGGTCACCGCACCGCGCCAGGCCCACCCCGCCCTCCCGCCCTACTTCGACGCTGGCGGGCAGCAGGTCTACCCGCCGGCGCTGGTGCGTGCGCTGCTGCGCCGCTTCCCCTCGACCTTCCACCGGCTGCTGGCGCTGGCGCGGCGCTGGCGGCAGCGGCGCACCGCCGTGGCCGGCGCCCGGGAGCGCCACGGCTCGATGTGCGTGGTGCTGCGCAAGCCCGAGGGACCTGCCGCGGGACCAGGAGGCGCGAGGTGAGCCCGACCAGGCTGGCCGCACCGGCGGCCCCCGCCGGCCCGCCGCGCTTCTGGACCGGTCCACGGCAGGCCTGCGCCCTGGTCGCGCTCTTCGGCACGGCGCTGGCGGTCGCCACCTACTGGCCCGGCTACATGAGCGAGGACTCCTTCATCCAGCTCGGGCAGGCCCGCTCCGGCGACTTCACCGCCCACCACCCGCCGCTCATGGCGCTCATCTGGAAGCCGCTCGACGCCCTGCTGCCCGGCCCAGGCCTGCTGCTGGTGCTGCAGGCGGCGCTGGCCTGGAGCGGCGCCGCCCTCTTCATGTCGCTGGTCTTCCGCGGTTGGGGCGCCCCGGTGGCGCTGCTCGCCTTCTGCCTCTGGCCGACCGTCTTCTCCTACCTCGGGACCATGTGGAAGGACGTCCAGCTCGGCGTGGCCATGCTCTGGGGCAGCGCCCTGACGCTGGCCGCCGAGCGGCTCGGGTGGCGCCGCGCCCTCTGGCTTGCGCCGGCCGCCTTCTTCTACGGCGCCGCGGTCCGTCTCAACGGCATGACCGCCATCCTCCCGCTGGCCGCCTGGTGGGGGTGGGTGCTGGCCGGCCAGTTGGGGCGGCGCCGGCGGCTCCTCTTCGGCGCGCTGGCGGGCCTGGCGCTCACCGCCGGGAGCTGGGCCGGGATCAAGGCGGTCAACGGCTGGCTGACCCGGGACCACCCCATCCCGCCGCCCGAGCAGGCCCTTTACATCTACGACCTCATCGGCCTGACCGGCGGGTCCGGCACGGTCTACGTCCCCGACTACATCCTCCGGCAGCCGGAGGCCCGCTCCATCAACTGGCTGCTGCA
>JANPOM010000444.1:0-11150 GCA_031427995.1 Anaeromyxobacter sp.
CGCCACCGGGGCCAGGAAGGTGCGGAGCAGGGCGACCAGGAAGAGCACCAGCCCGCCCAGCACCGCGCCCAGCGCGCCGACCAGCGCCAACGGACCGGTGCGGGAGGAGAGGAGCAGGAGCAGACCGGGGAGCGCCCCGAGCCCCAGCGCCGCGACCAGGAGCACCTGCTGGACCAGCCCGGTCCCGAGCCCGCGGAGCAGGCGCCGGGTCCAGGAGCGGGTGGCGGCGGACGGCGCTCCGGCGGCGGTCAGGCCGGGGCCGAGCGCCGGGGCGAGCAGCGCCGCGGTGACGGTGGTGGCCAGGGCCTGGAGCAGGAAGAGCGTGACCAGCAGCCCGCCGGCCGCCGCCAGCGCCGCCGGGGCCCGCCCGGCCGCCAGCAGCGGGTCGCCGCTGGTGAGCAGGAAGGCCGGGGCCTGCGCCGAGAGGAAACGGGCCATGGCCAGCGCCGGGGCCTGGAGCACCAGCATGGCCAGGAAGAGCGGCCGGAAGTGGCCGCGCGCGGCGGCGATGGCCCGGTCGATCATCCCGCCGATGGAGAGCGGGCCGATGGTGAGGTCGCGGGGCGGGTCGCTTGGCAGGGCGGCTCCGGGCTACAGGGCGTGGACCACCCGCGGATCGGTCCGCAGGGCGTCGTAGAGGGCGAGCCGCTGCGGCTCGCTGGTGAGCACCACCAGCACCGTCACCGAGTGGTACTTGCCGCCCGAGCTGGCCCGCACCGTGACCTGCTCGGCCGGCGCCTCGCCCACCACCCGAGCCACCAGGCGGCGAGCGTGCTCGGCGAAGTCGTCGCCGGCCAGCCCGATGATCTTGATCGGGTACCCGACCGGATATTCGAAGTGGACGGGCGGATCCCCGGGCTGGTCCATGGCGGGAGCATAGCCGGGGTGAGGGTCACCCGCAGGCCCCTCCCGATGCCCGCGTTTGACGCGCCACGCCGCGCGAGGCGAGAATCAGGCCCCTCATGGCGATCCTGGTTCGATTGAACGGTGAGCAGCGCGAGCTGCCCGGCGGGCTGACGGTGGAGACCCTGCTCGGCCACCTCGGCGTCAAGGCGACACGCGTGGCCGTCGAGGTGAACGAGTCGGTGGTGACCAAGGACCGGTACAGCACGCACCGGCTCTCGGCCGGTGACTCGATCGAGATCGTCGCCTTCGTTGGCGGGGGATGACCATGTCCGACACCTGGAGCATCGGCAGGTACACCTTCACGAGCCGCCTGCTGGTCGGCACCGGCAAGTTCCCCGACTTCCCCACCATGCAGCAGGCCCACCTGGCCTCGGGCGCCGAGCTGGTGACGGTGGCGGTGCGCCGCCTCGACCTCTCCGCCAAGGGGGAGGCCTCGCTGCTGGAGTGGATCCCGAAGCAGATGACGCTGCTCCCCAACACCGCCGCCTGCTACACGGCCGACGAGGCGATCCGGACGGCGCGGCTCGGGCGCGAGCTGGGGATGGGCGATCTCGTGAAGCTGGAGGTGATCGGCGATCCACGCACGCTCTTCCCCGACGTGGTCGGGCTGGTCGAGGCGGCCCGGGTGCTGGTCAAGGAGGGGTTCACCGTCCTCCCCTACACCAACGACGACCCGGTCACCGCCAGGCGGCTGGAGGAGGCCGGCTGCGCCGCCATCATGCCGCTGGGCGCCCCCATCGGCTCCGGCCTCGGCATCCGCAACCCCTACAACCTCCGCATCATCATGGAGAGCGCCAAGGTGCCGGTGCTGGTCGACGCCGGCGTCGGCACCGCCAGTGACGCCGCCATCGCCCTCGAGCTGGGAGCGGTGGCCGTGCTCATGAACAGCGCCATCGCCGGGGCCCGAGATCCGGTGCTGATGGCCGCCGCCATGCGCGACGCGGTCCGGGCCGGGCGGCAGGCCTTCCTGGCAGGGCGCATCCCCATGAAGCTGCACGCTGCCGCGTCGTCGCCCCTGGGCGGGCTGATCGGGACCTGAGCGAACGTGAAGCCCCCCGCTCCCGCCCCCGCCAACGCCCCTGGGCGTCGCCCGACCTCGGCGGTGGCCCTGGAGGCAGCAGCGACGCCGGCGCGAGCACCTGAATGAGCGTGATTCCCCCGGTCCTCCACCTGGTCACGGACGGCGCGCTGGTGCCGGAGCTCGGCGCGCACCTCGACGCCGTGCTGCGCGGCCTTCCGCCGGGGCGGGTGGCGGTCCAGTTGCGCGAGAAGGCGATGGCCGGCGGCGCGCTGCTGGGGCTCGGCGTGGCGCTGGCCGGGATCTGCCACGCCCACGGCCAGCTCCTGCTGGTCAACGAGCGGCTCGACGTGGCGCTGGCCTGCGGCGCCGACGGCGTCCACCTGCCGGCCAGCGCGGTCGGCCCGGCCGAGGCCCGCCGGCTGCTCGGTCCGGCGGCGCTCATTGGCGTCTCCTGCCACTCGCTGGCCGAGGTGGAGCGGGCCCGGTCGGGTGGCGCCGACTACGCCAGCTTCGGCCCGGTCTGGGCCACGCCCTCGAAGGCCCGCTACGGGGCGCCGATGGGGCTGGAGCGGCTGCGGGAGGCGAGCCGGCTCGGGCTGCCGCTAGTGGCTCTGGGCGGCGTCGAACCGGCGCTGGCGCCGCTGGCCTTCCAGGCCGGGGCCAGCGGGGTGGCGGCCATCCGGGCCTGGCTAACCGGCCCCGACCCGGCCGCGGCGGTCCGGGCCCTCTTGGCCGCCGCGCCCGTCGCCGCGCCTTGACCGGCCGCTCCACGCCCCCTACCTTCGACCCTACCAATGCCAGGCACAGGTCGAACCTCGCCCGGACTGCTCAGGTCGGTCTCCATCTTCGCCGAGCTCGACGCCACCGCGGCCTCGGCCCTGGAGCGGCTGGCGCGGCGGCGCGCCTACGCCGAGGGGGAGGTGGTCGTCTCCGAGGCGGAGCCGGGTGACGCACTCTACGTGCTCCTAACCGGCCGGGTGAAGGTGGCGCTCTACGGCGAGTCGGGTCGCGAGGTGATCCTCTCCATCTTCAAGGAGCCGGGCGACTTCTTCGGCGAGATGAGCCTGCTCGACGACGAGCCACGCTCGGCCACCGTCCTGGCCATGGAGCCCTCGACGCTGCTGGTCCTCTCCCGGGCCGACTTCCGGGCCCACCTGTCCCGCCATCCCCGGGTGGCGGTCCAGGTGATGACCGAGCTGTCGCGGCGGCTGCGCCGGGCCGACGCGGTCATCGGGGACCTGGCCCTGCTCGACGTGCTGGGGCGGCTGGCCGCCCGGCTGCGCGATCTCGCCCTGGCCGACGGAGAGGCGGCGCCGGAGGGGAGGGTGCTCAGGAACCGGCCCACCCAGGCGGAGATTGCCGGGATGATCGGGTCCAGCCGCGAGACCGTCTCCCGGGCCCTCTCCGAGCTGGCCCGGCGCGGGGACGTGGTGCTGACCGGGCGGCGGCTGCTGGTCCGCCACCGGCTGCTGCGCCGCCCTTGATAGCACCCCACGCTTGGCCCCATCCCTGCTGCGGAGCACGCTGCCTGCCTGCGCCGGGCGGACTCCGGGGTGCACGTCGGCCCCTGTTCTGCTATATCGCCCCGCGCCATGGGCTCACCGGTGTTCGAGATCTCGAAGGACTACCTCTTCTCCGCGGCGCACCAGATCCGCTTCCACGGCGGCAAGTGCGAGCGGCTGCACGGCCACAACTGGCGGATCAGGGTCCACGTCCGCGCCGGCCAGCTCAACAAGATCGGCATGGTCATCGACTTCGCCGACCTGCAGAGGCTGGTGGCCGAGATCGGCGTCCGCTTCGACCACCGGAACGTCAACGAGATCCCGCCCTTCGACGAACTCAACACCACCGCTGAGCTGATCGCCAGGTTCTTCCACGACGAGGTGGCCGCCCGGCTCCTCGCCAGCGAAGGCGGGCGGGTCACGGTCTCGAAGGTCGAGGTCTGGGAGAACGAGGGCTCGCTGGCCACCTACCACGAGGAGTAGGGGACGCCGGGGCCCTGGAGGGAAGAGGTTGAAGACGGGCGCCGAGGTGAAGATCGAGACCCGACGCCCCTTCGGCGCCACCGGCCTGCTGGTCCCGCCGCTCGGCCTGGGCGCCGGGGAGCTCGGCGGGAGCTTGCTCGACGACGCCGCGGCGAGCCGGCTCCTCAACGCGGCGCTCGACCTGGGCGTCACCTTCATCGACACCGCCCGCTCCTACGGACTTTCGGAGGAGCGGATCGGGCGGCACCTGGCCCACCGCCGCGCCGAGTTCGTCCTCGCCACCAAGGTGGGCTACGGCGTGGAGGGCGAGGCCGACTGGACGGCCGGGTGCGTCCGGCGCGGCATCGACGAGGCGCTTCGGCGGCTGCGCACCGAGGTCATCGACGTGGTGCTGCTCCACTCCTGCGGGATGGAGGCCCTCCGCGACGAAGGGATCCTGGGCGCGCTGGAGGAGGCGCGCCGGGCCGGGAAGCTGCGCGTGGCCGGCTACTCGGGAGAAGGCGCGCCGCTCCGGTGGGCGGTCGAGTCTGGCCGCTTCGGGGCGGTGGAGTGCTCGGTCAACCTGTGCGACCAGCGCGGACTCGAGGCGGTGCTGCCCGCGGCGGCGGCGGGTGGCCTGGGGGTCATCGCCAAGCGCCCGCTCGCCAACGCCCCGTGGCGTCACGCGCTGAAGCCGGAGCCACGGGACCAGGCCACCTACTGGGCGCGCTGGCGGTCCTTGCGCCTCGAGCGGGGCGGCATCGAATGGGACGAGCTGGCGCTGCGCTTCGCCGCCCATGCGCCGGGTGTCTCCTGCGGCATCGTCGGCACCACCCGGCTCGAGCACCTGCGGCGCAACGTGGAGCTGGCTGCGCGCGGCCCGCTGCCGCCGGAGCTGGTCGAGGCCGCCCGCGTGGCGTTCCGGGCCAGCGACTCCGGGTGGGAGGGGCTGGTGTGAGCAGCGCCCCGACCCAGGCAAGATGACTACTGCGAGCGCCGAGAGGCAGGCCAGGGCCTCCCGGGGTGCTGCGGCGCCGGTCACGGCTCCGGCTCGGGGTGGGGGCTCGGCCGCGGGCTCGGGGCCGCGGGTGGGAGGGCCGGCTTCTTCCCCGGGAGCACCCCGATGTTGGCCCTGAGCCAGTCGGGGACCTGGTCCCTGCGGAAGACGAAGATGGCGTCGTAGGGGCAGGCCTTGACGCACTCCAGGCAGCCGGTGCACTTGGGCTCCTCGACGCGCATGACCGCGAAGAAGGGGGACTGGGGATCGGAGGTCTCCTCGAGCGCCAGGCAGTCGAAGGGGCAGTGCTCGGCGCACTTGTCACAGCCGGTGCAGGCCAGCTCGTCCACGAAGGCGATCGGCCTCTGCTTCTTCTTCAGCATCACGGTCACGACGCCGTGGTTGTCGAAGATGGCGTCGACCGGGCAGACCACGCCGCAGGCGCCGCAGTCGATGCAGAGGTCTGGGTCGATGACGTGCAGCTGCTTCCGCTCGCCGGTGATGGCCTCGGTCGGACAGCGGTTGGTGCACGCGGTGCAGCCGATGCAGGCTTCGACGATGAAAAAGGCCAAGGCTATCTCCCAGTGGCGGAGGCCGCCGTGCCAACGGTCCGGTCGACGGAGAGGACGAACTGCACCAGGTCCCAGCGCTGCTCCGTGGTGGTCTCGTCCGCGAAGGAGGGCATGGGGCTGCCGTCCATGCCATTGACGAGGGTCCGGAAGACGTCGCCTGGCCGCTGGCCGCACTTGAAGTCGGCCTGGCGGGAGAAATCGGCGGGGCGCACCGGCTTGCCGCTGTCGTACTTCAAGGTCTTGGCCGACTTGCCGTCGCCGCGGCCTCCCAGCCCGTGGCAGGCCGCGCAGCCGAGCTTCTTGTAGACGGCTTCCCCGCGTACCACGCCCTCGGCGGTGAAGGGCGGCGGCTTTGGGACTAGCAGAGGCGGCGGCACCTCATCCTCCTGCCAGCGGGGCGAGAGGGTCTTCAAGAAGGAGATGACCGCCCACACCTCGCGGTCGCTGAGGAACCGGAACGCCGGCATCCCGACCTCCGACCGGAAGCCGCGCCGGATGGAGCGGAACAGGTCCTCGTCCCGCGGCAGGGAGCCGGAGGGGGTGTGGCGGCAGAGGAACTGGGCCACCACGAAGTCGCGCGGCGGGATGGGGATGAGCTTGCCCTCGCGGCCGTCGCCCTCGCCCTTCTCGCCGTGGCAGCCCAGGCAGGCGCCGCGAAAGACCCGCTCGCCCAGGGCGAGCAGCTCGGGGCCCGGCGGCGGCCCCGGGGGCGGCGGCTGGTCCCAGTCGGTGAAGGTGCGCGCCAGCGGCGAGGCCGGCGAACCGGCTGGGGCCACCCTGGGCCGGGCGGGGATGGGGTCGGCTCCAGCCGCGGGGGCCGCCATCAGCAGGGCGGCCAGGGCGGCTGGTAACGCGCTCCTCGGGAAGTGGGTCACTTGGGGTGACATGTGCGGCAGAGCTCCTCTCTCACCGTGACGTCGAACTGCCAGAGGAATCGGACCTGGGCGGCGTGGGGGTTGTGGCAGCTCGAGCAGGCCAGCTCCACCCCCGGCTTGATTGGGTGCGGTCGCCCCCGCAGCGGATGGCCGTCCCCGTAGACGAAGCCGAGCACCACGTGGCGCCCGGTGGCCTTCTCGGTGTGACAGTTCGTGCACAGGTCGAAGATGGGCTTCTTCAGCCAGAAGACGTTCTTCGAGCCGTGAGGGTCGTGGCAGGTGGTACAGCGCCCGGCGGCGGCGGGGCCATGCCGCCAGGCCTTGCGGTTCATGGCCTCCTGGATGTCGGTGTGGCAGCGGAAGCAGGTCTCCTGGATGGGCCAGGCCACGGCGTAGCGCTGCGGGGCCGAGGCGGCGTCGTGGCACATGAGGCAGACCCGGCCCCCCACCGGTCCGTGCTGCTGCGGGCGCGAGGTGACGTCGCCGTGGCAGGGACCGCAGGCCGCTTCCGGCAGCCGCGCGTCGCGGGCCAGGCCGCTCACCAGATCCATGGCGTGGCACCCGGCGCAGCGAGCCTCCACCTCCGGCCGGTGCACGGTCCCCTGCCCGAAGCCGGCCAGGTCGGCGCCGACGTCCCTCCCCAAGGTCTCGTAGCGGAGAACCACGAGTTCGGCCTGGCCGGTGGAGTCGCTCACCACCACCCGGTTCGAGCCGACCTCGAGCGCCACGCGGCAGTGCGCCACCCCCTGGTGCCTCCCGCCCATCGCGCAGGGCACGGGCGGGCGGCCGCCGACCGCCACCGCCGCGCCGGTGCCGGCCTCGGCGACCAGGCGCACCTGGTCCCTGACCGTCTGGGCCCCGGGGCCGGGGGCCAGGATGCTGGGCGCGGCCATTGCGGCCGCGGCGACGAGGGCGGCGACCATCACCGCGGGTTCTCCAGGCGCACCAGGCGGTCGTAGCGGCGCTCCACGTGGCAGCCGGGCCAGCACCGGCCGCCGGTCTCGGTCTTCACGAAGTTGAGCTTGAACTCCCAGTTCCCCAGCTCCGAGGTGGTGCGGATGTGCTTGGGGTTCGGGCTGGCGTGGAAGTCGTGACAGTCGCGGCAGGTGCGGCCCTTGTCGGGCTTGTTGGTGTGCTTGAAGTGGAGGTTCTCGTCGCCGTTGCGGAAGCCGGTGGTGCCGGTCCGCAGGAGGCGTTCGCCCTCCGGGCGCTGGCCCCAGTCGATCTTGTCCTGAGGTGCGGCGGAGGACGGGGCGTCGATTTTCTGCGCCTCGAGGAGGCGCCGGTCGTGGCAGGTGAAGCAGAGCCCGTAGGTCTCGCCGGCCTTGTAGGGCCAGTAGAACTCGGGCGGGAAGGAGCCGCGCAGCATGCGGAACTCGTCGGTGCCATGCGGCTCGTGGCACTTGTTGCACAGCCCCTCCCGCACCGGGCCGTGCCGCAGCTCGCTGTCCGGGTGCTGGTCGAGCCAGGCCTTCATGTTGAGGAGCGGCCGATCCTGCGCCTGCACCACCTTGTCGTGGCAGGTGAGGCAGACCGCCATGGGCGGCCACTGCTTCAGGCGCTTCTCGTGGTCCGACTGGTGCGGGTCGTGGCAGGCGACGCAGACCAGCGGGTTCTGCGCGGGGTCGAGGGCGCCGTGGCGGGTCCGGCTCTCCGCGTCCTGGATGCGCTTGGACGGGTGGCACTGGGTACAGGTCTGGAAGATGGGCAGGCGCAGGCGGGCGTGGATGTCCGAGGCGTGCGGATCGTGGCAGTAGAGGCAGAGCCCCTGCTCCACCGGGTTGTGGCGCACCTTCTCGGTGTCCCGCGGCGCGTGGCACTGGCGGCACATCGCCTTGCCCTCCTCTTGCCAGGCGAAGAGGTGCTCGGTCTGCGAGGCCGGGGCGTGGCAGCCGAGGCACAGGCCGTTCTTCACCGGCGGGTGCACCACCTTCTTGCCGGTGACCAGCGCGTCGTGGCAGGCGAGGCAGTCACCGCCCGGTCCGGCCGGCCGCTGGCGTGCTCCGGGTGCGGCTACCGCCGCGGCGCCGGCCAGCAGGAGCGGCAGGAGCAGCGCCGCGGCGAGGTGGCGGTTCACTTCCGGTGGCAGCCGAAACACAGGACGCTCCCCGCCTTGGGCAGGCGCAAGAAGGGTTTGTTGGGCGTTCCGTGGGGATCGTGGCAGGAGGCGCACTCGATGCCGGCGCCGCCGGGGGGGATGTCGAACCCGCTCTGGTCGGTGAAGAGCTTGAGGCCGTGGACCCGCGGGTCGGGCTCCCACTCCTTGGCCGAGAGCGGGTTGGCGCGCGGGTTGTAGAGGCGGTAGCCGGCCGAGCCGAGCGGGTAGGGGACGCCCACCGGGTGGTTCCCCATGACGAGACCGCTCCAACCGTCCGGCTCGGCCAGGTATGAGTCGCCGGCCGCCTCTGCGCGGTGCCGGTCGGCCGCCACCGGGTCGCTGCGCAGCGACGCGGAGGAGGGCCGGAAGGGGATGCTTATCCGCGAGACCGTCGAGTCGTGGCAGGAGAGGCAGCGCAGGGTCGAGCCGGCGAACCGCAGGGGCTGCTGCTTCCCGTGGGGGTCGGCGCGCACGTCCAGGGCCGCCGCCTGCGGAGGGGCGGAGGGCGCCCAGAGCTGCACCGTCGCCCCCATGAGGCGGTTGGGCACGTGGCAGAACTGGCACAGGTCCATGGTTGGATCCGGCGAGGGGTTGCCGGGGCCGAAGAAGTTGTGCCTTGAGGCGTCCAGGCGGCTTTCCCGCGTCGGCTCCAGGAGCCCGACGAGTAGCAGCAAGCTCATGGCGGCGGCGGGCATCGGCGCTCAGGGGTTGGGCGGGAGGTAGAGGCTCTTCAGCCCGTCCATGGCCGGCCTGCCGTGGCACTGGAGGAAGCAGTAGGGCTGGTTGGTGGGCGTCCTCCCGTAGCGCGGCCGCGTCGGCTGGTCGCCGTAGTACGGGTCGGTCCCCTGGCTGGCGGGGAAGGGCTGCACCGTGGGGGCGAAGTTGACGAGGTGCGTGTCGGTGCCGAGCACGTTCCGGTAGTCGGTGTTGGCCGCCTGGACGTTGGAGTGCACGTTGTAGTGGCACTCGTGACAGGAGGCGTTGGTCCGGTCGACGAGGTGCATCTGGTGGAGGTTGCCCCGCCCGGCGCCGACGCCGCCGGCCTGGAAGAAGTTGCTGCGGTTCACCGTCCGGCCGAGGAGCCGCTGCTCGTCGTGGCAGGTGAAGCAGAGCGCGAAGTTGGCGGCCGAGAAGCCGCCGAACGGGGGGCCGGCCGCGCTCCCCACCTGCGTCGAGTAGTTGGCGCGCAGCATGCGGGAGTTGGTGGAGCCGTGGGGGCCCTTGGGGCCAGAGGGGGAGTTGCGCGCGCTGCCCGGCGTGTCGGCGGTCTGGTCGTTGTTGTGGCAGTCCGTGCACAGCACCGTGGAGAACCGGCTCAACCGGTTTCCCTGCCAGTCGTTGCCGCGGAGCTGCCCGTCGGGCACGTCGGCCACGTTGTTGAGGAAGGAGGTCTGGTTCCTCCCAGGCCCCGCCACCGGGTGGAAGGAGTCGTTGGTCGGCTGGAACTCGATGCGCTTGTTGCCGCCGCCGGGTGGACGCGTCGGCGCCGGGGGGATCATGGTGGCGAAGCTGTCGCTCCAACGATGCAAGAATTCGAAGCTGATTATGTCAGACTTTTACTGACTAAACCTCCTAAAAACATGATACAGACTAAATCTGGCATGAAATAAAATGGTAGGAATCCTCTTGGATATCAGAATCTTACTTGCCGTTGTGGAATTCCAGTTCGCGATGGAACGATCATTTCGGGATCATCCGTTCCATATCATTCGCTTTGAGGTAGTCGTGAAGCTTGTCGACAAGCCTCAACGCTCCCCATGGTTCCCATGTGTTCTCCGACTCAGGATAATTGAGCCATTTGACGAGAAATTGAAGATCCTTCTTCTTCGATATTGGTCCTCGATGGAGTCTGATTGCTTCCACGAAGAATTCCAAGTAATCGCGTCGAGCGATGTCCTTAGGATCCGTAATCCGAGGATTGAAGATGAATTCCTTTAGTCTAGTCACATGTATGACTTTTTCCTTGCGTGTAATTAAGTCCAGAAGACGGTATTCCGAATTTTCGCTTCCTAAAATTTTGAAAGGTCCACTCCATCTCGTGTGTAATCGAGTTGGAGGTTGAGTAACATAGCTAGCCAAAACATAAGAGTCAATAGGAAAGCTGGTTATATCTTTACTTTGAGTTGCAAGATGAATCTTATCTGCCGCGAGTCTCAACTCTCTAGATTTATTCCATAAATCGTCCTGAATACGAATCATTTCCGACGACGCTGCCGAATACGAATCGAAGGTTGGTCGTTCCGCTCGAGGTAGCAATATACCTTCGTCTAAGTCGATCATCTTTCCATACATCAGTTCTGATGGCGCAATGCCAGTGACTGCATTCCGAGTCGTGTTGATGATTCTCATGACGAAAGGCAACATCTTAGGTAGGCTATTGACGTCCGGATTATCGAAAATCATTGCACGTAAGTGTCGGTTGACTTCTTTGTTGGCTCTCTCCACGATGGCATTTTCTTCGCTTGAATAAGCCAAAGTGTGTTTCAATTCCGTTCCTACCAAAGTCATAAACTCCTTGATGATGTGGTCCTCGATCCGATCGGATATGTTGCGGGACTCCGTATCTTCCTAGATGGCTCAGCAATGCTTGTGCTGCTGAACTTGCTGTCGCATCTTTGCAGAGAGTGAGTTCCGTCCAACGTGTAGCCCAAGGATCAAAAGCACGCTTCTAATACATCATAGGTATGCTATGAAATCGATTCACCCGAGGATATAAC
>JANPOM010000445.1:0-14221 GCA_031427995.1 Anaeromyxobacter sp.
AGGACGCCGGGAAAGCCCGCCTTGCGAAAGGTCCGGGCGCCGTGCCAACCTCGTCGCTCCGCGGCACCGAGTCTTGCTCCCGTGACTCCGAGTCACCGTAGGCACTCGACCGACTTGAAGGGCGGGTTGATCTGCCAGGCGCGAAGTCACTCACCGCGGATCCGGTCCCAGGCGCGGGCGACGTCATGCTCTCCATCGAAAGGCTCTCGCTCTCCTTCGGTGGCGTGACGGCCCTGGCCGGGGTCGACCTGCAGGTGCGGCGCGGCAGCATCTCCGGGATCATCGGGCCGAACGGCGCCGGCAAGACCAGCCTGCTCAACTGCATCGCCGGCTTCTACCGGCCCCAGTCGGGCCGCATCCTCTTCGAGGGACGGGACATCACCCGCATCCCCGCCGCCCGCCGGCCGGCGCTGGGCCTGGCCCGCACCTTCCAGAACATCGCCCTCTTCGCCGGGATGACGGTCCTCGACAACATCAAGCTGGGCGCCCACTGCCACCTCAAGACCGGCGTGCTCGCCGCCATGGTCTTCAGCTCCGGGGCGCGCGCCGAGGAGGAGACCCTGCGGGAGGAAGTGGAGCGGGAGATCATCGACTTCCTCGAGATCGAGCACCTGCGCGACCGCTCGGTGGCCAGCCTCTCCTACGGCCTGCAGAAGCGGGTCGAGCTGGCCCGCGCCCTCGCCATGCGGCCGCGCCTGCTGCTCCTCGACGAGCCCATCGCCGGGATGAACGAGGAGGAGACCGAGGACATGGCGCGCTTCATCCTCGACATCCAGGAGGAGCGCGGCATCACCGTGGTGCTCTTCGAGCACGACATGGGCGTGGTGATGGACCTGTGCGACCGGGTCACGGTGCTCTCCTTCGGCGAGCAGATCGCGGCCGGGACGCCGGCCGAGGTGCAGGCCGACCCCGAGGTGGTGCGGGCCTACCTGGGGACCTCGGGAGGGGAGGCGGCCAGTGGATGAGTTCCTCCAGATCGCCGTGAGCGGGGTGGTGACGGGCGGCATCTACGCGCTCATCGCCATCGGCTTCGTCATCGTCTACAAGGCGACCGGCGTCATCAACTTCGCGACCGGCGAACTGATGATGCTGGGCGCCTTCTTCGCCTGGACCGCCATGACCGTGGCCAGGCTCCCCTTCGCCGCCGCGCTGGTGATCGCCACGCTCGGGGCGGCCGGCGTGGGTGCGCTGGTGGAGCGGGTGGTGCTCCGGCCCATGCTCGGGCAGCGCCCCATCTCGGTGATCATGGTCACCATCGGCTTGAGCGCGGTATTCAAGGGGCTGGCCCAGGTGATCTGGGGCGGGGAGTACCGCTCCTTCCCTCCCATCTTCCCCCGGCGCCCCATCGCGCTGGGCAACATCATCCTCCCATCGCGCCAGGCCTGGCCGTTCCTCATCGCCCTGGCCGCCATCATCCTGCTGGCCGCGCTCTTCCGCTTCACCCGCGCCGGCACCGCCATGCGGGCCACCGCCAGCGACCAGGCCACCGCCTTCGGCATGGGGATCGACATCCGCCGGGTCTTCTCGTTCTCCTGGGTCCTGGCCTCGGTCACCGCGGCCCTGGCCGGCGTGGTGGTCGGGATCATCGGCGGCATCAGCCCGCAACTGGGCGCGGTCGGCCTCCGCATCTTCCCGGTGGTGATCCTGGGAGGCCTCGACTCGGTCGGCGGCGCCCTGGTCGGCGGCGTGGTCATGGGGATCCTGGAGAACCTTGCCGGTGGCTACCTCGACCCGCTCTTCCCCGGCGCCGGGATCAAGGAGGTGGCCCCCTTCTTCGCCCTGGTGGTCATCCTCATGATCCGGCCCTGGGGCCTCTTCGGCACCCGCGAGATCGAGAGGCTGTGAGCCGGTGATCATCGGGAACTTCAAGGTCAGCTACGCCTCGGACCAGGCCCTCTTCCGGACCGCGGCCTCGCGGGCCTGGCTCTGGGTCCTGCTCGGCGCCGCCCTGCTCTTCCCGTTCCTGGCCAGCGAGTACTTCCTCTACCTGGCCAACCTGGTCGGCATCTTCGCCATCGCCGCGCTGGGCCTCAACATCCTCACCGGCTTCACCGGGCAGATCTCGCTCGGCCACGCCGGCTTCGTCGGCGTGGGCGCCTACGCCACCGCCATCGCCGCCTCCCGCCTCGGCCTCCCCTTCTGGCTGGCGGTGCCTGCCGGCGGCCTGGCCTCCTGTCTGGCCGGCGCCGTGGTCGGCACGCCCTCGCTCCGCATCAAGGGGCTCTACCTCGCCATCGCCACGCTGGCGGCCCAGGTGATCTTCGAGTGGGTGTTCACCAATTGGACCAGCATGACCGGCGGCATCCGCGGCATCAACGTGGCCCCGGCCGGCCTCTTCGGCTTCGAGTTCGACTCGGACCGCCGCGTCTACTTCCTGGTCATGGGGCTGGCCGCGATCCACACCTGGGCCGCCGCCAACCTCTTCCGGACCCGGGTGGGGCGGGCCTTCATCGCGGTCCGCGATCGGGACATCTCCGCCGAGCTGATGGGGATCGACCTGTTCCGGACCAAGATCAGCGCCTTCATGATCTCCAGCTACTACGCCGGGATGGCCGGGGGGCTCTGGGTCTACTTCACCAGGGTGGTGACGCCTGAGAGCTTCCCGCTCTCGCTCTCCATCCAGTTCCTCGCCATGATCATCGTGGGCGGCCTCGGCTCGATCAAGGGGACGCTCTTCGGGGCGGTATTCGTCACCCTGGTGCCGGAGGGGCTGCGAGCGCTGGCGCAGGCGGCCACGGCATTCTCGCCCGACGCCATGAGCTGGCTCGCCCCCATGAAGGACATCGTCTTCGGCGGCATGATCGTCGGGTTCCTGGTCTTCGAGCCTCACGGTCTCGCCGAGATCTGGAACCGCATCCGTCGCTTCTTCTGGCTATGGCCGTTCCCGAAGTGAACCGCACCACAGGAGGTCCGAACATGACGATGACCCTGAAGTCCACCATCGCCGCCGTGCTGGCGGCGGCAGCCACCACCGTCGGCGCCCAGGAGGAGATCAAGATCGGCGCCTGCCAGCCCATCACCGGCCGCTTCGCCTTCGCCGGCGGGCAGCTCAACGCCGGCCTCGGCGACTCCATCGCCTTCGCGCAGGAACAGGGGCTGGTGAAGGGGAAGAAGCTCACCTACTTCTTCGAGGACACCGGCTACGACACCGAGAAGGCGGTCGCCTCCTTCAAGAAGATGATGGCCCAGCAGAACCCGGCCATCATGTACGGCGAGTCGACGGGGCAGGGGAAGGCCATCGCCCCCGAGCTGAACTCCAAGTACAAGATCATGTACGGCTCGACCTCGTTCTCCAGTGAGCTGGCCGACCCCAAGACCCACCCGTACTCCTTCGTCTCCGGACCCACCTACTCCGACCAGTTCGGCATCCTGCTCCAGTACATCGCCAAGGGCGCGGCCAAGGGCGTGCGGCCCAAGGTGGCCTTCTTCTACTCCGACACCGAGTTCGGCAAGGATCCCATCGCCTGGGGGAAGCAGCGGGCCGCCGACCTCGGCATCGACGTGGTTGCCGAGGTGGTGGCCAAGGTCGGCGCGGTCGACGTGACCACCGAGGTGCTCAACCTCAAGAAGGCCCAGCCAGACTTCGTCATCTTCCAGGGGTTCGTCATGGCCCCCATCCCCGAGGTGATCCGGGCGGCCCGTGACCACGGCCTCAAGACCACCTTCATGAGCACCTTCTGGTCGATGGACAAGGGGATCATCGAGAAGCTCGGCGAGGACGCCGAGGGGTACATGGGCGTGAACCCGTACGGCTACTACTACGACGACACGCCGGCCATGGCGGCGATGCGGAAGTACAACGAGCGGGTCCACCCGGCCGAGGCGAAGTACCGGCCCAACTCCTACATCCAGGGCTGGTTCACCGGCATGGTCTTCGTCGAGTCGCTTCGCCGCACCGTGGCGGCCGGCAAGCCGGTGACCGGTGACAACCTGATGGCGGCCCTGGCCACCATCAAGGACTGGGACACCAACGGCATCACCGGGAAGGTGACCTTCGTGAACAACAAGGCGGCCGTCGGCCGGGTCTACCGGGCCAACGTCGCCAAGGGCGTCTTCGAGCCGGCCAGCGACTGGATCTACCTCAAGTGAACGGGCCGGCGCCGCTCCTCTCCGTCAACAACCTGGAGGTGGTCTACCACCAGACCGTCCAGGTCCTGAAGGGGCTCTCCCTGCAGGTGCCCGAGGGGTGCATCGTCGCCCTGCTCGGGTCGAACGGCGCCGGCAAGACCACCACGCTCAAGGCCATCTCCGGCCTGCTGCCCCTGGAGAACGGCGCCATCGCTGCCGGCGCCGTCCTCTACAAGGGGCGGAGCCTGGCCGGGCTCCTCCCGCACCAGATCGCCCGCCACGGGCTGTTCCAGGTGAGGGAGGGGCGCCACGTCTTCGAGGAGCTCACCGTCGAGGAGAACCTCTCCTGCGCCACCTACGCCCGGCGCCCAGGGGGCGGCCCCGCCGAGGACTTCTCCCGGGTCTATCGCTACTTCCCGCGCCTCAAGGAGCGCCGCAAGCAGCTGGGCGGATACCTGTCCGGCGGCGAGCAGCAGATGCTCGCCATCGGGCGGGCGCTGGTGGCCAGGCCCGACCTGATGCTGCTCGACGAGCCGTCGCTGGGCCTCTCGCCGCTGCTGGTCGAGGAGATCTTCGAGATCATCAGGGCCGTCAACCGGGAGGAGGGGACCACCATCCTGCTGGTGGAGCAGAACGCCCACATGGCGCTGGAGGTGGCCAGCCACGCCTACATCATGGAGAACGGCAAGGTGGTGCTCGACGGTCCGGTCGAGCAGCTCAAGCGCGACCGCGACGTGCAGGAGTTCTACCTGGGGCGCCGGGGCGGGGAGCGCAAGAGCTACCGGGACGTGAAGCACTACAAGAGGAGGAAGCGGTGGCTCTCGTGACCGACACGCTCCCGCGGCTCCTCCGCGAGCGGGCCCGCGTCGCGCCGCGGGGGGTCGCGCTCCGCGAGAAGGAGTTCGGCATCTGGCGGCGCGTCAGCTGGAGCGGCTACCTTCGCCACGCCCGGCGCGCCTGCCTCGGCCTGGTGGCGCTGGGCATGAGGCCCGGCGACAAGGTGGCCATCCTCTCCGAGAACCGCCGCGAGTGGGTCTGGGCGGAGCTGGCGGCGATGTGTGGCTCGGCGGTGGGGGTCGGCGTCTACCCGACCAGCCCGGCCAGCGAGGTGCGCTACGTCATCGCCCACTCCGAGGCGCGGTTCGTGATCTGCGAGGACCAGGAGCAGGTGGACAAGATCCTCGAGGTGTCGGCCGAGCTGCCGCGCCTGGAGCGCATCATCGTCGCCGATGACCGGGGGCTGCGCCGCTACACCGATCCCCGCCTCCTCACCTTCGAGGCCCTCGAGGCGCTCGGCACGGAACGCGAGGCGGCCGAGCCGGCGCTCTTCGACTCGCTGGTGGACGCGACCGACCCCGAGGGCGTGGCCTTTCTCATCTACACCTCCGGGACCACCGGCTTCCCCAAGGGGGCGATGATCACCCACCGGAACGTCATCGCCCAGGCCCGGGCCGCGGCCGAGGCGACCGGGATCCGCGCCGGGGACGAGGTGGTCTCCTACCTCCCGCTCTGCCACGTGGCCGAGCAGATCCTCTCGGTCTTCCTGCCGCTCTGGCTCGGGATGACCGTCAACTTCGCCGAGAGCGTGCGGACCATCCAGGAGGATCTGCGGGAGATCGCCCCCACCGTATTCCTCGGCGTGCCGCGAATCTGGGAGAAGCTGCAGGCCTCCATCCTCGTGAAGATGCAGGAGGCGCCGCGCTGGCGGCGCTGGCTCTTCGAGCGCGCCCACGCGCAGGGGCGGCGCTGCGCCGAGGCCGAGCTGGCCGGCCGGGGGCTCGGGCGCCTCGACCGCGCGCTGCGCTGGATCTGGTGGCTGCTGCTGGTGCGGGCGCTGCAGAACTTCGTCGGGCTGCGCCGCTCCCGGCTCACCTACACCGCCGCCGCCGCCATCTCGCCGGAGGTGCTCTGGTTCTTCCACGCCCTCGGCATCCGGGTCCGGGAGGGCTACGGGATGACCGAGTGCACCGGCTTCGCCTTCGTGCAGCGGGATGGGTCGGCCCGGCCCGGAACGGTCGGCGTGGCCATCCCCGAGCTGGAGTACCGGATCGCCCCGGACGGCGAGCTGCTCATGAAGGGGCCAGGGGTGTTCCTCGGCTACTTCAAGAACCAGGAGGCGACCGCCGAGACCATCCGTGACGGCTGGCTGCAGAGCGGCGACGTCGCGGCGCTGGATCCCGACGGACAGCTCCGCATCGTCGATCGCAAGAAGGCGATCTTCGTCACGGCGGGCGGCAAGAACATCTCCCCATCGCTGGTGGAGAACGCGCTCAAGGTGTCGCCCTTCGTCAAGGAGGCGGTGGTGCTCGGTGACGGCGAGAAGTTCCTCGCCGCCCTGGTCCAGATCGACTTCGAGAACGTGGGCGAGTGGGCCACCCAGCGCCGCATCGCCTACACCAACTTCAAGAGCCTGGCGGTGAGCCCGCTGGTGCTCGAGCTGATCGGCGCCGAGATCGGGCGGATCAACGACGGGCTGGCGCCGGTGGAGCAGGTAAAGGCCTTCAGGCTGCTCGACAAGGAACTCGACCACGACGACAACGAGGTCACCGCGACCATGAAGGTGCGGCGGACCACGGTCGAGAGGAAGTTCGGCCCGCTCATCCGGGAGATCTACGGGTCGCCCCGCTAGGAGCCCGCAGGGCGTAGACGGCCTCCGGCTGTCCTCGCTGCGCTGCGAGAGGCTGGAGGCTAGTGCCCCGACCCAGGCTTGCTGACTACCGCGAGCGCCGATCGGCGACGAAGGCCCTGGCTTCCCCCCTGCTACTTGATCCAGACGGTCTTGACGTTGACGAAGGCCCGGATGCCCTCCAGCCCCAGCTCGCGGCCGTAGCCCGAGCACTTCACGCCTCCGAAGGGGAGGCGGGGATCGCTCTTCACGATCCCGTTGACGAAGACGGCGCCGGCCTCGATGCGCGGCACCAGCCTCTCGATCTCGGCGCTGTTCCTGGTCCAGAGCGAGGCGGCCAGACCGAAGCGCGAGTCGTTGGCGATGGCCACCGCGTCATCGGCGTCCCTGGCCCTCATCACCGCCGCCACCGGGCCGAAGAGCTCCTCGCGCGCCGCCAGTGTCCCCGGCTTGACGTCGGCCAGCACGCTGGCCGGGTAGTACGCGCCCGGGCCGGCTGGTACCTGGCATCCCAGCACGGGCCGGGCCCCCTCGGCGATGGCCTGCGTCACCTGCCCGTGCAGCTCGTCGCGCAGCTCACGCCTGGCCTGCGGGCCGATGTCGGTGGCCGGGTCGGTCGGGTCGCCCATCCGCACCGCCTTCATGGCGGCGACCAGCTTCTCCAGGAAGCTGTCGTAGACCGGCGCCTCGACGATGAAGCGCTTGGCGCAGATGCAGCTCTGGCCGGCGTTGACGGTCCGTGAGGCCGAGGCCGCCTTGGCGGCGGCCTCGATGTCGGCGTCGGCCAGCACCATGAAGGGGTCCGAGCCACCCAGCTCCATGACCGAGGGCTTGAGCGCCTCGCCCGCCGCGGCGGCCACCTGGCGGCCGGCCGGCTCGCTGCCGGTGATGGTGACCGCGGCGATCCGGTCGTCGAGGATCAGCGCGCGCACGCGGCGGGCGCCGATCAGCAGGGTGCGGAAGAGTGCCGGGGGAAAGCCGGCGTCGTGCATCACCTGCTCGATGGCCAGGGCGCACTGCGGCACGTTGGAGGCGTGCTTGAGCAGGCCGCCGTTGCCGGCCATCAGGTGCGGGGCGATGAAACGGAAGACCTGCCAGAAGGGGAAGTTCCAGGGCATCACCGCCAGGACCACGCCGAGCGGGTCGAAGCGGACGTAGCTCTGGCCGGCGTCGCTGGCCTCCTGGCGCGGGGCCAGGTGCTGCTCGGCCTGGTCAGCGTAGTACTCGCAGACCCATGCGCACTTGGTCACCTCGGCGGCGCCGTCCTTGAGCGGCTTCCCCATCTCGACCGCCATGAGCCGCCCGTACTCCTGGGCCCGCTCCCTGAGCAACTGGGCCGCCTTGCGCATGGGCTTGGCGCGCTCGGCGAACGGCAGCCTGGCCCAGGCACGCTGGGCCGCCAGGGCGGCGGTGAGGACCCGGTCAACCTCGGCCGGCTCCATCTCGGGGAAGGTCTTGAGCAGCTCGCCGTTGGCGGGGTTCAGGGTCTCGATGGCCATGGTCTCTTCTCCTCGGTTGGCGCGCGGCGGGCGGTTCAGCCCCGAGGTAGGAGGACCTGGCGGACGGCGGCGCCGGCTGCCAGCGCCTCGAAGGCCTCGTTGATCCGGCTCAGCGGAAGAGCCGCGCTCTGCAGCCGGTCGACCGGCATGCGCCCCTTCTTCCAGAGCGCAAGGTAGCGCGGGATGTCCCGCTGCGGCGAGGCCGAACCCATGTACGACCCGACCAGGGACTGGCCCAGCCCCGCGAAGGCCAGGGCCGGAAGGGTAAGGGTCCTGGAAGGGTGGGGCAGTCCCATGGCCACCGTGGTCCCGCCGCGACGCGTGGCCCGGAAGGCGGCCTCCAGCACCGCCGGCACGCCTGCCGCCTCGAAGCAGAGTTCGGCGCCGCCGCTGGTCAGGTCCTTCACCGCGGCCTCGGCCTCCTCCGGCACGAAGGCGTGGGTGGCCCCGAGTTCCAGGGCCAGCCGCCGCTTGGCCTCCACCGGGTCGACCGCCACGATGGTCACCGCCCCCGCCAGGTTGGCCGCCATCACCGAGGCCAGCCCGACGCCGCCGAGCCCGAAGATGGCGACCGATTGGCCGGGCCGGACCGCGGCGGTGTTGAGCACCGCGCCAGCGCCGGTCAGCACCGCGCACCCGAAGAGCGCGGCGGTCTGGAACGGCACGTCGGCCGGGATGACCACCGCCGACTCGCGCGCCACCACGGCGTGGCGGGCGAAGCCAGAGATGCCGAGGTGGTGGTGGATCACCTTCCCGTCTGCGTCGCGGAGCAAGGAGGGGCCGTGGAGCAGCGTCCCGGCGCCGTTGGCGACCGCGCCTGGCCCGCAGAGCGCGGGCCGGCCCGAGGAGCATTCCGGGCAGGTCCCGCAGCTCGGCACGAAGGTGAGCACCACGTGGTCGCCTGGCTTGACGTCGCGCACGCCGGGCCCGACCTCCTCGACGACGCCGGCGGCCTCGTGGCCCAGGGCCATGGGCAGGGGGCGGATGCGCGAGCCGTCTACCACCGAGAGGTCGGAGTGGCAGACGCTGGCGGCCTCCACCCGGATGAGCAGTTCACCGGGCCGCGGCGCGCCCAGCTCGACCTCCTCGAGCCGGAGCGGCTTCGAGTCGGTGTAGGGGCGGGCGCCGGTGACGGCCCGCAGCACGGCGGCAATGGTCTTCATCTGGTTAGCTCCTTGCGCGGCTCAGGCCGCCGGGGGACCGCTCACCTGGCCGCGGTCGATCTGGAAGACCACGTCGAGCAGCTTGTTCGAGTGGGAGAGGTCGGACTCGGAGAGCAGGACCGAGAGCCCCTCGGTGCGGAGCTGGCCGACCACCTCGGCGAGCCGCTGGGCCAGCACCGGGGCCACTCCCTCGAACGGCTCGTCGAGCAGGAGCAGCCTGGTGCCGCTCATGAAGGCCCGCGCCAGCGCCGCCAGCTTCTGCTGCCCGCCGGAGAGTTGCAGCCCCTTGCGCTCCCTGAGCGCGCCCACCTCGGGGATGAGCTGGTAGATGCGGGCCAGGCGCTCGGCGGTTCCGGCTGGAGTGCCCGAGGCCCACGCCGGGAGGAGGATGTTCTCCTCGATGGAGAGCTGCGGGATGATGCGGCGGTCCTCGGGCATGTAGCCGATGCCGAGGCGGGCGCGCTGGAAGGAGGTCACGCCGGCCAGCGAGCGGCCCTCGAGCGTGATCGAGCCCGCGGTGGGGGAGAGCGCGCCGATGAGCGTGCGCATCAGGGTGGTCTTCCCGGCGCCGTTGCGGCCGACAAGCCCGGCCAGCTGCCCCGGGGCCAGCCGCAGCGAGACCCCGCGCAGGATCTTGACCGACTTGATGGAGACGTCGAGCCCCTCGACGGTCAGCATGCCTTCTCCCCGCCCGTGGGCGCCTCGCCCACCACGTAGCGGCGGACCTCGGGGTGGGCCATCACCGCCGCCGGCTCGCCGTCGGCGATGATGCGCCCCTCGTAGAAGGCCAGGACGCGGTGCACGTAGCGGCACACCACCTCCATGTCGTGCTCCACGAAGAGGACGGTGACCCCCTCGGCCCGGATGGCCTCGAGCACCAGGTCCATGAGCGTGAACTTCTCGTCGGAGGAGACCCCGCTGGTCGGCTCGTCGAGCAGCAGCAGGCGCGGCTTGACCGCCAGCGCCATGGCGATGTCGAGCAGCTTCCGCACCCCCTCGGGCAGGGTGCTGGCCAGCTCGTCGCGGTAGGGGCCGAGCCGGAAGCGCCGCAGCATCTCCTCGGCGACCACCTCGGGGGGCTGGCTCCCGAGCGCGCTCCCCACGAAGGCCTTCCGGCCCATGGAGACGATGCCGAGCCCCACCAGCAGGTTCTCGTAGGCGGTCAGGCTGTCGAAGATCTGTGGGATCTGGAAGGAGCGGCAGAGCCCGAGCCGGGTCACCTGCCGCGGCGCCATCCCGGTGATGTCGCGGCCGTCGAAGCGGACGGCGCCCGAGGTCGGCTTGAGGTAACCGGTCACCAGGTTGATGAAGGTGGTCTTGCCGGCGCCGTTGCCTCCGATGAGCCCGACCACGCTGCCGGTCTCGATGCGGACGTCGAGCGAGCTGGCGGCGGTCACAGCGCCGAAGGTCTTGGTGAGACCAGTGGCCTCCAGGATGGCGCTCACGGGGTGGACCTCCGGCGGCGACGGAAGACCGACCAGAGCCCCTCCGGCAGGAAGAGGATGACCGCCAGCATCACGCTCCCCACCACCAGCTGCCAGGTATTGGGGGCATGCTCGTAGGCGAAGCTGCGCAGCAGCTCGAGGATCAGCGCGCCGGCGAAGGGGGCGGCCACGCTGGAGGTGCCTGAGAGGATGGCCACGAAGACGAACTCCCCGGAGGTGGTCCAGTAGGCCGTCTCCGGGTCGACGTGGCCCACCGCCAGCGCGGCGAGCGCGCCGCCAGCGCCCGCCAGCACGGCGGCCATGACCAGGTGCAGGTGCACCACGTTGCGGACCGAGGCGCCCATGTACTCGACGCGCAACTCGTTGTCCCTGATGGCCGGGGCCAGCCGGCCCAGGCGGGTGCGCAGGTAGCGATCGACGCCGACGGCGCCCAGGAAGGCCACCAGCGCCGCCAGCCCGTAGATGCCGAAGCGGCCGATCGGGCCGGTGACGTCCAGGCCGAAGACGGTCTTCGCCGCCACGTTGAAACCGTCGGTCGAGCCGAGTGACGAGGTCTTCACCAGCAGCCCGTAAAGGATCATCGAGAAGGCGAGGCTCAGCATGGCGAAGAAGATGGTGCGGTAGCGGGCCAGCAGCAGCCCCAGCAGCAGCGCCACCAGCCCGGCGGCGACCGCGCCTGCCAGCACCATGGGGACGGCGTCGCTGAGCTTGAGCTTGTCGGCGCCGATCCCGGCGGCGTAGGCGCCGATGGCGAAGTAGAGCCCCTGACCGAAGGAGACCAGGCCGGTCCGCATCAAGAGCAGGAGCCCCAGCGCCACCAGCGCCTTGGCGATGGCGATGGTGACGAGGAAGCCGGCCCACTTCGGCAGGAACGGGGCAGCCACGGCGACGGCCAGCAGCGTCAGCGCCAGCCCCAGCGTGGTGCGTCGTGGGGAGGTCATATCTTGCGGGCCTCCACGGCCACGAAGAGTCCGCGCGGCCGGAAGGCCAGCACCAGCGCCATCACCAGGTAGATGCTGAAGAGTTCCACCTGCGGCAGCAGGTGGACGGCGCCGGAGCGGACCAGCCCGACCACGAGCGAGCCGATGGCGGCTCCGGGCATGCTGCCGAGCCCGCCGATGACCACCACCGCGAAGGCCAGCACGATGGTCTCGACCCCCATCCCAGGCACCACCGAGACGGTCGGTGCCGTGAGCGCGCCGCCGAGGGCCGCCAGGGTGGTGCCCAGGGCGAAGGTCACCAGGAAGATGCGGTTGACGTTGATGCCGAGCGCCGCGCTGATCTCCCGGTCGTGGATCACCGCCACCAGCAGCTTGCCCTTGCGGGTGCCGTAAATACCCCAGCGGAGCGCCAGGCCAACCGCCACGGCCGCCACCACCATCACGGCGCTGTAGACCGGATAGGAGAGTGGGCCGAGGTCGATGTTGCCGAGCAGGCCATACGGCTCGGAGACGAAGTAGGACTCGACGCCCCAGACCAGCTTGACCAGGTCTTCGAGGATGAGGAAGAGGGCATAGGTGACCAGCACCAGCACCACCTCGTCGCGCCCGTAGCAGAAGCGCAGCAGCCCGCGCTCGATGATGGGGCCTATCACCAGCCCGACCAGCAGGGCCGACAGGACCAGTATTGCGTAGCTGCCCATGGGCGGGTAGCCGCCCCGCAGCCAGGCGCCGGCCAGCGAGGCGGCCACGTAGGCCCCCAGCGCGTAGAGGCTGCCGTGCGCCATGTTGAGGATGCGCATGACGCCGTAGACGATGGTCAGCCCAGTCGCGATGATGAAGAGCCAGGAGGCGTAGATGACGCCGTCCACCGCGATGGCAAGCAGCGTGCTCATGGTGCGCGCGCCTCCCGGGTGGACGGCATCCGCAAGGCCCTACTTGCCCGGCTTGAGCGAGGCCCTGATCCAGTCGCCGCTCTTCACACCCTCGGTCGGATTGACCTTTTCCGCCGGGTAGCGCCTCACGTTCACGAAGGTGAGCTTTCCTCCGATGGTCTTGGCCTGGCCGTAGACCGTCTCCTCGACCGCCTGGTGGCCCTTGCCGAGCGCCATCTTGATGGTGCCGCTCGGGGTCTCGAACGAGCTCCCCTCGAAGGCGGCGATGATCTGGTCCTGGCTGGGAGCGTCGGCGCCGGCGCCCTGGGCCTTCTCGTAGGCGGACTTGAGGCCGAGGATGGCCTGGGCCATGTGATAGGCCGGGTAGTTGGGAGAGAGGACGAAGCGGTCCTGGTAAACGGTGCGGAACCAGCGGTTGAGCTCGACGTCGGGCGCGAAGGCTCCGTGGGGGCCGCGGGCGCCGATGATGGTGCCGTCGGGGATCAGGCCGGCCAGCTTGTGGGTGGCGGTCTCGCCACAGGTGAGGACGGCGGTGGCCTTCTTGAGCGCTCCGCGGGGCACGGCCTGCAGCACGAAGGCATCGAGGTCGCCACCCCAGAAGCTGGAGTGGATGACGTCGGGGCTGCCGGACATGATGGCCGAGACCTCGGCGCCGTACTGGCCGGCCCCAAGCTTGGGCATCTGCGAGGTGGTCACCTCGGCGGCCGGGCGCAGCACCTTCATGCTCGCCTCGAAGTCGCTCCAGGAATCCTGGCCCCAGGCGTAGTTCTGGTTGATGCCGGCGAATTTCCGGGCGCCGGGCAGCATCTCGGTGACGTAGAGCGCGGCCGCCACGTTGTCCATGGTGGAGGGTGCCGAGGTCCGGAAGAGGTACTTGAAGCTGTTCTCCTCGAAGATCCGCGGCGTACCGCAGTCGAACAGGATGGTGAGCTTCTTCAACTCCTCGGCCACCGGTGCCACCGCCAGACAGTCGCCGCTGGAGATGTAGCCGATGACGGCGTCGACGTTCTGGCGCAGCACGATGTCGCGGTACTCGCTCACCTGCTTGGTGGTGCCGCCGGCCTCGTCGATGAAGACCAGCTCGATGGCCCGGCCGCCCAGCCCCTTCTTGGCGTAGGCACCCGGCGCCTTGGCGCCGTTGAGTGCCTCCACCAGCACCTCGGCGGCGTTGCGGGCCGGGACGCCGAAGGGGCCGGCGGCGGCGCCTGAGAGGAAGGTCACCACGCCGATCTTGAAGGGCTTCTGCTCGGCCGCGGCAGGGGCAGCGGCAGGGGCAGGGGCAGCGGCGGGGGCAGCGGCGGGGGCCTGGGCGAGGGCCGTCGTGGAGAAGAGTAGGAGAAAGAGGGCGCTGGTCAATCGGGACAGTGCGGTCCGTGAGGTCTTCATGGTTTCCTTGGCTCCTGGTTGGGGCGCACAGCGGTGGCGCGGAGAGACGAAGACTAGTACCCCGACCCAGGCATACTGACCACTGCGAGCGCCGATCCTCTCGCTGCGGCAGGCGGCCTCGTCGGTCCGCTGCTCAGAGTAGCGCTGCTACGCTTCCGCTGCTCCCTCCTCGGGCGCCAGCCTCGCTTCGGTCTCGGCGC
>JANPOM010000446.1:0-1066 GCA_031427995.1 Anaeromyxobacter sp.
AGCGGGCCGCCTATCTCGAGGAGCTGGGGCGTGTTCCGGCCGGCAGCGTCAAGATGCTCCACGCCGCCGAGACCGCCGACGCCATCTTCCCCGAGGCCATGGCGGCAATCCGCGGGCTCAAGTAGCAGGCCGCGCGGTCAGTAGGGGCAGCCCAGCATGGTCGCCAGCCGACTCCCTACCAGCGCAAGCGAGCCGCCGATCTCTATCGGACGTACCTTGCCGGCCGCCTCGCCGACGATCTCGAGGAGCCGCGCCAGCGCCAGCCGTGCCAGCTCGTCGGCCGCGTCCTCGGGCCGAGATTTCCGGCGACCAGGCTCACCGCCTTTCGGGCGGCGTCGAGCATGTGGCGCAGCCGGACGGCGGCGTCATGCCGCGACACACTGGTTCACGGCCTCGGCGAGGACCTGGTCGCGGAAGTCTTTGGTGGCGGCCAGCTTGAGATCCACCCGGCGGCGGTCTCCAGAACTGGCATGGCACCCTTGGTCTCCGAAACTGGCCCAAACTACTGAGAGAACTATAGAAAACATGGAGGCGCCGGGAATCGAAACTTACTGTGAGTGAACACTCAACCGCGCGACGGGGCACGACTTTCGGCGGAAGTGCGTTCACTGGCGGTGGGTTGGGGTTCCTGGCGTCGTCCACGCAAGGCGACGCGAGTCGACGTCGGGCGACCTGGGGATTGGAGACATCTTGGAGACCAAAAAGGGCTCCAAGCCGGTCCCAGGTCCCGGTTCTCCCCCGGGAGCGGGGGTTCGGCCGGACAGGTTGGAGACCGCTTGGAGACTCCCGGGTCCTGGGAAATGCTCGGAGACGACTTCGGGGCAGCGACCCGGCGCCCTTTGGTTAGGCCCTAGTCTTCAGCGCCGGCTCGAAGCGCACTGTCACCGGCGCCTTGGACGCGCGCTTTGAGATGGCAGCAGTCCGGAGCCGGTCCTGCGTCCGGGTGCGCCCCTCGAGCCGGTCGTCGACGAGGTCGGCGACGACGTTCCAGACGGCGGGCTCCGGCTCGACCCGGTCGTTCTCCCAGCGGGAGACGGTCTCCGCCGTGACGCCGAGGAGCGCGGCC
>JANPOM010000447.1:0-1436 GCA_031427995.1 Anaeromyxobacter sp.
AGCGGGCCGCCTATCTCGAGGAGCTGGGGCGTGTTCCGGCCGGCAGCGTCAAGATGCTCCACGCCGCCGAGACCGCCGACGCCATCTTCCCCGAGGCCATGGCGGCAATCCGCGGGCTCAAGTAGCAGGCCGCGCGGTCAGAAGTGGCAGCCCGGCATGGTCGCCAGCCGACTCCCTACCAGCGCAAGCGAGCCGCCGATCTCTATCGGACGTACCTTGCCGGCCGCCTCGCCGACGATCTCGAGGAGCCGGGAATGCTGCGGGCGCCCAGGACGGCTTCGGGACAGCGCCCCGGTGCTTTCAACCCCCAGAGGCCAGCGCCGGCTCGAAGCGCACCGTCACCGGCGCCTTGGACGGGCGCTTTGAGATGGCCGCAGTCCGAAGCCGGTCCTGCGTCCGCGTGCGACCTTCGAGGCGGTCGTCTACGAGGTCGGCGACGACGTTCCAGACGGCGGGCTCCGGCTCGACCCGGTCGTTCTCCCAGCGGGAGACGGTCTCCGCCGTGACGCCGAGGAGCGCGGCCAGGTCAGTCGCGAGGAGGCCGAGCGACCGGCGGGTCCAGGAAAGCAGGGCGCCGGAGCGCGCACCGGTCTCAATGAGCCGGCTCCCGGCGATGAGCTCGGCGCGTGCGAGGTCCTCGCCGGCGACCACCGCTTCGCCGCAACCACGGCACACCAGGGCAGGCACGTTCTCGACGACTGCGCGAACCTTGCCGCCCCGGGACGGGAAGGTCCGCTCAACCGTGGTCGTCCCCTTCGTCAGCTTGATCTTCTTGCAGCTTGGGCAGCGCTTCATGGGTTGCTCCTAGAACACGGTCACGACCAGGAGGCCGTCCTCGATGGCCACCGCGACCACCAGTTCATCGCCGGACAGGTCCACGCCGAAGGCCTTCCACGTCTCCTTGCGTGGCTGCCAGACACACTGAACCGCATTCATGAGGGCGTGCTCCACGTCGTTTCGAGTGACTCCGCGCTCGTCCATCCGCTCGATGGCGTGCCGGACGTAGGAAACGCGTCCCGCCCGGGTGAGCCCGCGGATGTCGGCGAGGGCCTCGGCGGGGGTCACATGGGGAACCTAAGCGCCACTTGAGCAAATGTCAACCGGGCTCCTGCTCCCCGCGCTCTTCGACGAAGTGGTGAGCGGGCAGTCCAGCCCGTCCGGGAGGCGACTGTGATGTGCCGCAAGCCCCTGAAGCCGGACGTTATCGGCGAGCCTTGGTGCTCGCCGTCACCGGTGGCGACAAAAAGGCAAAGCCCCCCAAATTTGAGGGCTTTGCGAGTGGAGGCGCCGGGAATCGAAACTTACGAATAGTGAACATCTAACCGCGCGACGGGGCAGGGTTTCCAGCGGAAACGTGTTCACTGGCGGTGGGTTGGGGTTCCTGGCGTCGTCCACGTGAGGCGACGCGAGTCCACGCGGAGCGACCTGGGGATTGG
>JANPOM010000448.1:0-1618 GCA_031427995.1 Anaeromyxobacter sp.
CCGAAGCCCTGCTCCGGGCCCGCCTGGCCGCGTTGCGCCCTTCGCTCACCGTCGCCTCCGCCGGCCTGGCCGCTCCGGAAGGCCGTCCGGCCGACCCGCTGGCGGTCGCCCTGCTGGCCGAGCGCGGGCTCGACCTCAGCGCCCACCGCTCGCGCCAGCTCACCCCGGAGCTGGTCGCCGCCGCCGACCTGATCCTGGTCATGGAGACCGCGCAGCAGCGTCACCTGGAGCTGCTGGCGCCGGCGGCCCGCGGGCGCGTCCACCGGCTCGGCCGCTTCGGCAACTTCGACGTCCCCGATCCCTACCGGCAGGGCCGGCGCGAGTTCGAGCGGGCGCTCTCCCTGATCGAGCTGGGGCTCGACGGCCTCGAGCGCACCTTCTGGGCCGGGGCGGCGTGAGGCTTCGGCCCACCGCGCTCGCCCTGGCCGCGCTGGGGCTCTCCGGCTGCGCCACCCTCGGCCCGGGCCTCCACCTCTCCGACCGCGAGGTCGCCGGGCGCGGCACGCCGGCGGCGCCCATCGCCATCGAGGACATTTCTCCAGCGCTCCTGACCAGCCAGGCGGAGCTGCGCGCCCGCGCCGCCACCGCGCGGCCCCACGATCCCTCCAGCGGGCAGGTCGGCCCCTACCTCTACCGGGTCGCGCCGCACGACGTCCTCTCGGTCATCGTCTGGGACCACCCCGAGCTGACCATCCCGGCCGGCGAGTTCCGCGCCGCCGACCTGGCCGGCAACGTGGTGCAGGGCGACGGCACCGTCTTCTACCCGCACGTCGGCGTGGTCGAGGTGGCCGGCCGGACGCTCCCGGAGATCCGCGCCCTCTTCACCGAGCGGCTCCGCAAGTGGGTGGAGAACCCGCAGCTCGACGTCCGGGTGGTCGCCTATCGCGGCCAGAAGGTGCAGGTGACCGGCGAGGTGGCCCAGCCGTCCACCGTACCCATCACCGACGTCCCGCTCCGCGTCCAGGATGCCATCGCCCAGGCCCGCGGCCTCGGCCCCAACGCCTGGCCGCGCGGCCTCACCCTGACCCGCGGCGGCGCCACCTACCAGCTCGACCTGCAGGCGGCCTACGCCGAGGGCGACCTCTCGCAGGACTGGCGGCTCCAGGACGGCGACCTGCTCCACGTGCCGACCCGCGAGCAGTACAAGGTCTTCGTCCTCGGCGAGGTCCGCAGGGCCTCCTCCAAGGTGATGGTGCGCGGCGCCATGAGCCTGGCCGAGGCCATCGGCGACTCCGAGGGCTTCGACCCGCTCTCCGCCAACCCGGGGGCCATCTACGTCTTCCGCGGCCGCTACCAGGCGCCGCGCGTCTACAAGCTCGACGCCTCCAGCGCCGACGCGCTGCTGCTGGCGGTCCAGTTCCAGCTCGAGCCGCTCGACGTGGTCTACGTCGCCGCCACCCGGCTCACCGACTGGAACCGCGTCATGAACCAGATCCTCCCGACCATCCAGGGGCTCTGGCAGACGGTGGACCTCGGCAACCGGGCCGCGACCGCGGTCAAGGGGTTGTGACATGACGCCCGCCCTCGCCCCCGCGCCGCCCCCCTCGCCCGAGCAGCACCTCGACGACGGCCCGCCCGACCAGCAGGTGGACCTCGCCGAGCAGGTCCACGTCCTCGA
>JANPOM010000449.1:0-3970 GCA_031427995.1 Anaeromyxobacter sp.
CCGGGGGGGCCCGGGCCCCCACCCGTACCGGGGTGGCGCCTCGGCCGCCGCCAACGCGGGTCACTTGGATTCGCGCTGGCGGGGTGGAGGGCTCCCCCCCACCCCGCTCGCCGTTTTCCCCAAAGATGTCGCAGCTCTACGACGTCCTCACGCTGTACAACTTCCTCACGCTGTTCCGGCTGGTGGCTTTCATGGTGCTGGTCTACGTCGGCCTCGGCTGGCTGGTGGAGCGGCGCAGCAGGGATCCCGACAGCAAGCTGAGGGCCTTCTTCCACATCGTCTGCTCCCCGGTCACCTGGCTGGTCGCGAAGCGCATGGCGCCCGGTACGCCGAAGGAGCGCGTCTTCAGGATCTCCTTCCTGGCCGTCACGCTGGTCTGGATGGGGCTCATCGTGCTGCACGAACTGGCCCGGCCGGCGGCCGGGCCGTGAGACCCGCCCGGCTGGAAGGGGTTGACTGAGAGCAACTAGAAGTAAATGATGACCAACGGGTCCGGGGTGCTCCCCCGGAGGTGAAATGGGCAGCCGGGCCGCTGCCTGAAGGAGAGGTTCCTTCAGGGCGGCCTTTTGCCTTGGAGGGGCCCCTCACCGAGTTGCGGTGGTTCATGTTCCATTGGAGTCAAACCGGAAGGAGCGAACTCATGGGATTCCTGGGCAAGCTGTTTGGTACCGAGAAGCCGAAGCACCCGCCGCTCGATCCGGCCTCTCCGGGCGGGGTGCGGATGGCGAAGAGCGCCGCCGTGCTCGAGCCGTTCGTGAAGAAGGTGCAGGGCGCCATTGAGTTCATCCCCGGTGAGCGGGCCATCTACGCCTACATCGGCGCCCCCCCGGAGACCTTCGGCGTGGTCTGGTTCGAGGGGGCCGAGGAGCACAACTTCAAGACCCTCATGAAGGCCAAGAAGCTCACCGACCGGCAGATGAAGACCATCTCGGGCCACCTGGGGCAGGCCTGGACCCAGCACAAGGACGAGCCGCGCTTCGACCTCGTCATCAGCGGCAAGACGGTGGTGGTGATCGGGTCGGCGGCGATGGAGCAGGACCTGCAGAAGATCATCCACGAGACCGACTAGTTGTGTACGGGCCGCGCCCTCTCTTGAAGGGGCGTGGCCCGTGGTAGCGTCGAGGCCGTGCCGACCATCGATCCCGTGGCGTACCTGCGGGGTATCCCACCGTTCCACGCCCTGCCGGCGGCGCTCTTCGATGAGGCTGCCCGGAAGCTCGAGGTGGGGCTCTTCCCGGCCGGGACCCAGCTGGGCCGGGTCGGAGGCGAACCGCTCAAGCACCTGTACGTCATCCGCAAGGGCGCGGTCCACATCGAACGCGACGGGCGGACGCTCCAGGTCCTCGAGGAGGGGGAGGCCTTCGGGTTCACCTCCCTGATCACCGAGAAGGCGACGCTCGACGTCTTCGTGGACGAGGACCTGCTCGCCTACCGGATTCCCGCCGAGGACTTCCGCAGGCTGCTCGGTGAGGCCAGGTTCGCCAGCCACTTCACCGAGCAGCTCTCGGAGCGGCTCAAGGCCAGCCTGGAGCACTCGCCGGTGGCCACCTTCCAGCCCAACCTGGCCATGCAGGTGGGCCAGCTCCTGCGCGGCCCGCCGGTCTGGGTCGAGCCGGGCGCCACCGTGGCCGAGGCCGCCCGGCTCATGAGCGCGGCCGGGATCTCCTCGGTGCTGGTGCGCTCCGAGCCGCCCGGGATCGTCACCGACCGCGACTTCCGCAACCGGGTGCTGGCGGGCGGGCTCGGTTCCGACGTGCCGGTGACCCGGGTCTTCTCCAGGCCACTGCTCACGGTGGCCGCCGAGACGCCCATCTACGAGGTCTGGACGGTGCTGCTCGACGCCCGGGTGCACCACCTCCCCGTCACCCGGGACGGCGCGGTGGTCGGGGTCTTGACCTCCACCGACATCCTGCGGAGCACCGCCCAGGGACCGGTGGCGGTCTTGCGGAGCGTGGAGCGGCTGGCCTCGCGAGCAAGCCTGGGGGGCTACTCCACCCGCGTCACCGAGATGGTGGCGGCGCTGCTGGCGGGGGGGCTCGACCCCATGGCCATCGCCGGCCTGGTGGCCCGGCTCAACGACGCCCTGCTGAGGCGCCTGCTGCACTGGGCGGTGGCCGACCTGGGGGCGCCCCCCGCGCCCTACGCCTGGATCGTCTTCGGGTCGGAGGGGCGCATGGAGCAGACGCTCCTCACCGACCAGGACAACGCCCTGGTCTACGACGACGAGGGGGGCGCCCACCGCGAGTGGTTCCAGGCCTTGGCCGAGAAGGTCAACGGCGACCTGGAGACCGCCGGCTTCCCCCGCTGCCCCGGCGGCTACATGGCGAAGAGCTGGCACGGGACGCTGACCGAGTGGACCGGGCGTTTCACGGGCTGGACCGACGTGCCGACGCCCCAGGCCCTGCTGGTGGCCTCCATCTTCTTCGACTTCCGCAAGGTCGGCGGTGACCTGGATCTCGCTCCGCTCGAGCGCGTCATCGTCGAGGCGGCCCACAAGCCGGTCTTCCTGCGCCTGCTCGCCAAGGACGCACTCGCCCTCCGCCCACCACAACTGCTGCTGCTGCGGCTGCGTGGCTCGAACTCGACCGTGGACCTGAAGGCGAACGGCATCAGCCCGGTGGTCGCCCTGGCCCGGCGCTGCGCCCTCGAGGCGGGCAGCCAGGCGAAGAGCACCATCCACCGGCTCGAGGCGGCCCGGCGGGCCGGCCTGCTCGACGACGACACGCTCGCCACCATGTCCGAGGCCTACCGGTTCCTGCTCGGGTTGCGGCTGCGCCTGCAACTGCACATGACGGCGGCCGGGACGCCGGTCAGCAACAAGATCGCCCTCTCCGCGCTCAACGCCATCGAGCGCAGCCGGGTCAAGGACTCGTTCCGCGCCATCCGCGACTGGCAGGATGAGGCGGCCGACCGGTTCCACGTGGATTTCTAGTGGTCCGACCCGCCGGCCCGGCGAACCCTCCGAGCCGGGCCCGGCTCTCACCGATCGAGGTCACGATAAATGAACGACATCCCGAGCGTCCTTCTCATGCTGGCCGGCTGGCTCATCCTCCAGCACGTGGTGCTCCCCTGGCTGGGGGTGCCCACCTGAGGCCGGCCGCGACGGCGCCCGGGCGGCGCTGCAGATGACGAGACCGGTGACTCCTGCGGCCTGCGCCCCCCCGGGCCACGCTGACCTGCCGCGTCACGCCATCAGGCCAGCTCGGGCAGGTGGCGGGCCAGCAGCGCCCGCAGCGGCTGCAGGTCGGGGCGGCGCGCCAGGGCCTCGCGGACGTACTTGAGCGACGGCGGGATCGAGACCAGGAAGCCCGGGTTGCCGCGCACCCGGTCGATGAAGACGAAGCGCCCGGCGTCCTTCAGCTTCCGTTGCACGGTGAGCAGGTCGAAGGTCTCGCGGAACGGCCCGTACTCGAGCCGCGGCCCGCCCTCGGCGGCGAGCCGGTCGAGGTAGCGGCGCAGCATGGCCTCGACGAGGCCGGGTGGCAGCTCGACGTAGCTGTCGCGCAGCAGCGCCACCAGGTCGTACTGGCGCGGGCCCAGCAGCGCGTCCTGGAAGTCGATGATCGCCTGCTCGCCGCCGGGGAGCACCATCAGGTTGCGCGACTGGTAGTCACGATGGGTGAAGCCGAGCGGCTCGGCGGCCAGCGAGGCGGAGATCAGGTCGAACCAGCCGTCCAGCTCGGCCCGCTCCCCGGGTGAGAGCGCCGCCCCCTTCCAGGCCTCCAGCAGCCACTCGCGGAAGTGGTCGAGCTCCCAGCGGTAGAGGCCGGCCTCGAAGGCGCGCCCGAAGGCGACGCAGCCACCGGGTCGGGCCTCGGCGGCGGCCCGCAGCCGCGCCAGCTGGTCGATGGCCTCCCGGTAGAGCCGCTCCTTGTCGTCGCCGGCCAGCAGCCGGGACTCCAGCATGTCGTCGCCGAGGTCCTCCAGCACCATCAGCCCGGCGGCCTCCTCGAAGGCGTGGATCTGCGGC
>JANPOM010000450.1:0-3865 GCA_031427995.1 Anaeromyxobacter sp.
GCTCGACGCCCTCCCGGCGTGGTCGTAGGAGATGGTCGCGCTCAAGGCGCCGGTCAGCGTCGTGGCCCGGTCCCCCTGGTAGCCGTAGTCGGTAGTCCCGCTCACGTCGGTCACCCGCTCCAGGTTCTCCATCGAGGCGCCCGCCGAGGCCCAGGATGGGTCCCTCGGTTGCGAACTTCACCGCTTGTCATTGGGGCGGAACAGGCCAGTGCCCCTCAAAGTCCTTCGCGATTGAATAGACGCCGATCCCCAAGCAAGTCACCAAGGCCAAAGACACGCCAAGTATTGCCCACCTAACCCATCTCTTCTCAACGAACTTGCCAGCACCTGCTAGCGCGATTGCGAACGACAGTATCCCCATGAGCAAGAAGAGACTTCCGACAATCTCTAGTGGGCCGCTCGAAAAGGACCGTCCTAGCCGCTTCGCGCCAATCCCCGAAAGGAATAGACCAGGGATCCAGATCGACGCATCTGAAGTCACGAACTTTCGAAAGAATTCAGACCACCTTGAGACCTGACCCGCTCTCTCCTTGCCTGTCATGTTCCATTCCTCGCAGGGATGAAAGCGGGCGTGCATCGGCAGGCGCCAACTAGTCTTTTCACCCAATTGGATATGACTGCCGTCAAGGGCGACGAGGCCACCGCGCGGGGCCGACGTCTTCTTCGGGGCGAATAGCCGCGTCCACCATAATAGTTGCCATTGGCAATGTCTACTCCAGCATCAATTGCTATAGCGATGCCGACGACGGTGACCAGTCCTATGGCCAACACTCCTCCGATGAGTGCCAACGGCGAAGTACCCACGGTCAGGACAATCCCAATTACACTGATTTGTCCGACACTCAGGGCTGTAATGGAACTGGCTAAACCCCAAGTTGCCGCAGCAATACCCGTGGTCAATGTGAAGACCTTCATAGCCTTGCTGTCGGTAATCGCCCTGAAGGGTTTGGCGGTTTTCGATGCCCCGCCCCCAGCCCCACCCCCACCTCCACCTTCGCCTCGTTCGGGAGGCGGGTTCCCAGGCGGGGGTCTGTAGTTGCCCGGCGAGGCCGGCTGTCCACCTCCGCCGCCTCCGCAGACGAGGACGGTGGTGCCATCGGGATCGGTTCCGACGATGCGACACGGGAGCGTGTCGTCGACCGCCATGGTGTTGAGCGGCGAACGGGCGTACGCGCCGCTCCCGCTCAGACTTCCGACTCCAGTAGCGCCACCTCCACCTCCTCCCCCCTCAATCGCCATCCTCCCACTTGGATCCACGAAGTTCACCGGGTCCCCGCCGACGTAGGTGTACCTCCGCCCGTCCACCGTGTCCGGCACCAGCCAGCGCTTCAACTCAGCGTGGTAGACGCGGGCGCCGAGCAGCACCAGGCTCCCCTGCTGCGCCGCTCCCGCCGCGTACCCGAGCCGCAGGCCGCCGGTGTACCCAAGCTCAGAGTCGCTCAGGGTGGTGACGTTCTCGGCCCGGTCGAGCTGCCCGTAGGGCGTGTACCTGAAGCGCGCCCCCATGGCGCCGCTCAGGCCGGCGGTGCGGTAGGTCGTCGCCACCACGCTCCCCTGCATGTCCCGGTGGTAGTAGAGCACCTCGCTGACCGGGTCGAGCCCGGCCCCGGCCGCCGCCTTGATGCTCGCCACCCGGCCCCCGGCCACCTGCACGTGCGCCGCCACCTTGACCGTCCCGGCCACCGGCGTGCACCGGGACGCCAGCGGGATGAGGACCGTGTCGATGCCGGTGCAGCCGGCCGCCACCGTCCCCGTCACCGTCCCCACCGCCCCCACGGACCAGGTCCCGTGAGTCCCCAGCTTCCGGAAGACCGGCTCTCCCGTCGGCGCGTACTCCAGGATCTCGGTGACCACCCCGTTGCGCCTCACCTGCGTCAGCCGGTCGAGCGTGTCGTGCACGAACCCCTCCGCCTCCAGCCCCGCCGCCACCCGGCTGGTCGCCCGCCCGGCGTGGTCGTAGCTGATGCTCGCGGGCAGCGCGCCGGTCAGCGTCGTGGCCCGGTCCCCCTGGTAGGCGTAGTCGGTGGTGCCGGTCACGTCGCTCACCCGCTCCAGGTTCTCCTGCGACGCCCCCGGCGTGGTCCAGGCCGGGTCGCTCGACGAGTAGCTCTGCCCGAGTCAAGCCAAGGGCAAGCCCAACCTGCGTTACCATGCGTTAACGGGACCCCTCATTTCTGGCTACAATACCCGCACCTTGGGCATGCCTTCATCCAAAGTACTCCAAGTGGAAACGGACCTGCTCCGCGTTGCGATGCCAGCCACCAGAACGCCGACATATGACATTGCGGACATTGCGCAAGCCACCGGATGGCCAAGAGGAAGACTACGACCCAGGCAAGGCAGGCGGCTGCCCACTCGATGCGAAGACTTGTCTTCACCATATAGACAAGGAACGCTCCAATAGCCAAAAGACCAAAGAGCAGCGAAAGATCCCTCCTCAATGTGCCTTGCGGCAGGAACGAGGAACTACCAACCATGGCCGTTGGCCCCGACATAGATGGAATATGCGGTGGATTCCAAGACTGAACCCAGAAACATCGATCCTGCACCGATGCCCTGGGCAACGACGTAACCAAAGACGAGCGTGACCGCGTAAGCGCCACCGAGCGCAATGACCGTAGAGGAACCAGTCATCCCAAGGCCCAAGTCCACAATTGCTGCCCCAAACATGGTCGCTGTACTTGGAAGCGCTGAAGCGACCACAGCTGCGCCACCTACCATGAAGGCGCCGTCACCTACTACGCCAAACGCGACGAGAAACTTCTCATCAGATGTTCCATTTCTCAAGTCCATGTATCTCGTGAAAAACGAGGCACTGACGACCCGATCTGTGGTGCTGTAGTTCCACTTCACGCGGTCCCACCACGACCGGTTGCCACCGGCTGAATTCCCGGCCCCGCCCCCACCTCCCCCTGCTCCTGCCTCCGGCGGCATGCTCCCAGGCGGAGGTCTCGAGTTGCCGCCGTAGCCGCAGGTCATCGTGTCGCCAGGATTTTGGCTGCAGTAGCTCATGGGATTACTGGCGACATAGTTCCCGTCATTGTCGATGCACGGAGCGCCCAGTGGCGCGAAGGTGCAGCGAGGAAGCTTTGCTTCCGCCATCATCGCCTGAATATTCGCTCCGCCCGACAATCGGCCAGCACTGCCAGTCTGCCCACCCCCTCCACCTCCCGCGCCCCCCCCACCCTCAATCGCCATCCTCCCACTCGGGTCCACGAAGTTCACCGGGTCCCCACCCGCGTACGTGTATCTCCGCCCGTCGATCGTATCCGGCACCAGCCAGCGCTTCAGCTCGGCGTGGTAGACGCGGGCGCCGAGCAGCAGCAGGTTCCCCTGCTGCGCCGCCCCGGCCGAGTACCCGAGCCGCAGGCCGCCGGTGTACCCCAGCTCAGAGTCGGTGGTGGCCGAGACGTTCTCGGCCCGGTCGAGCTGGCCGTAGGGCGTGTAGCGGTAGCGCGCGCCCATGTACCCGCTCAGGCTGGCGGTCCGGTAGGTGGTCGCCACCACGCTCCCCTGCATGTCCCGGTGGTAGTAGAGCACCTCGCTCACCGCGTCGGTCCCCGCACCCGCCGCCGCCCGGATGCTCGCCACCCTCCCCCCGGCCACCTGCACGTGGGCCGAGACCTTCACGGTCCCGGGCCCCGGCGTGCAGCGGGACGCCAGCGGGACCAGCACCGTGTCGATCCCGGTGCACCCGGCCGCCACCGTCCCCGTCACCGTCCCGACCGCCCCCACGTACCAGGTCCCTTGAGTCCCCAGCTTCCGGAAGACCGGCTCTCCCGTCGGCGCGTACTCCAGGATCTCGCTCAGCACGCCGTTGCGCCTCACCTCCGTCAGCCGGTCGAGCACGTCGTGGACGAACCCC
>JANPOM010000451.1:0-1802 GCA_031427995.1 Anaeromyxobacter sp.
TCCCGCTCTCCGTGCTCCGCTTCTCCGCCGCCGGCGACCAGACCTGGGGCTTCGGGGTGAGGCGGGTGGTGGCCCGCACCCACGAGGAGCAGGTCAGCATCCCCCTCAAGAAGAGTGACCGCGGCATCGTGGCCCGGCTGGCCGACCTGACCGGCCTGACCGGGCTCCAGCCGGTGCAGGAGTTATCCATCGCCCCATACCTCGCCGCCCGCCTCCAGTGGAGGCCGCGGAGCGACGCCGCCCCGACCCCGCGCTTGGTCGATCCCTCCGCCGACCTCGGCGTCGACCTGCGCGCCAGCCTCGGCCGGGGACTGGCCCTGCAGGCCAGCATCAACCCCGACTTCGGACAGGTGGAGGCCGACACCATCCAGAAGAACCTCTCCAGCTTCGAGCTCTTCTTCCCGGAGAAGCGCCCCTTCTTCACGCAGGGGCTCGATCTCTTCCAGGGCGTGCGGCCGAGCGGCCAGCAGTCGCCGCAGCAGCTCTTCTACTCGCGTCGCATCGGCCTCGACGCCCCCATCCTCGGCGCCGTCAAGCTGACCGGCCGGGTCAGCGACACCGTGCAGGTCGGCCTGCTCGACGCGGTGGTGGCCGGGTCTGCGGCCCCGGTCCCGTCCAGCCGGAAGCTCTACTGGTCCCCCTGGACGCCGTTCCACCTCGCGCCCGGCGACGCCTACCCGGAGGTGGCCCCGGCGCGGCGAAACTTCCTCGCCGCCACGGCCCGCTGGCAGCCCTCGACGAACCTGGCGGTGGGCGGCGCCCTAACCAGCGTCGCGCCGCTCGAGCACCGCTGCACCGGGGCCGAGGCCACCCTGCCCGGCGGCGAGCGCCCGGCCGGCTGCGACGTGGCCATGGCCAACGCCGCCTCGGCCAACCTGAGCCTCCAGTCCGACGACGCCGCCTGGTTCCTGCGCGGCCAGTTGACCGGCTCGCAGCGGCTCGGCGGCCCGCCGGCCGAGACCCTGGCCGATGGCACGGTGCTGAAGCGCGGCGACCTCGGCGGGGGCGGCTTCGTCACCGCCGGCCTCGAAGGCGGCGAGCCCTGGCGCTTCAGCCTCACCTACGAGTACCAGGCTCCCCGCCTCGACCTCAACGCGCTCGGCTACCAGCGGACCCAGAACAACCAGAAGGGACGCGCCGCGCTGCGCTACACCCGCCCCAGCGGAGGCGGCCCCTTCCACTCCTACGCCGTCAGCCTCGTCGGCGAGGCCCGCGGCACCACCGACGGCACCGGGCGCCAGCGCGGCGCCGACGTCTTCCTCTCCTCCGAGTTCCAGCTCCGCAGCTTCGACTACTTCGGGGTGAACCTGAACGCCTCGGCCGACTTCGACGACGTCCGCGAGTTGGAGCAGTCGGGCGTGGCTCTGCGGCGGCCCGGCTACTGGGGCGGCGAGGCCTGGTTCTCCTCCGACCGGGGGCGGGGCTTCTGGGTCGAGGGCGGCATCGGCGGCGGCCGGACCCTGGCCCGCGGCCCGCTCCCGGCCACCGCCTACTGGGGCCTGGGCCTGACCATGGTGGCGCGCCCGCACCCGCGCCTGGAGACCCGGCTCGAGGTCTCGCGCGAGGACTCGGCCTGGCCGGCCCGCGCCGTCTCCGACGACGGCACCGGCACCTTCACGGTGGCGGCGCTGCGCGCCCCCTCGCTCTCGGTGACGCTGCGCCAGCTGGCGGTGCTGACCACCCGGCTCACCGTGCAGGCCTACGCCCAGCTCTTCACCGACTACGGCCGCTACGGCGCCACCTGGGCGGCCACCGGCCAGCCCGGCCAGGTGATCGGGTTCAGCGCCCTCACCCCGGTCGCC
>JANPOM010000452.1:0-1446 GCA_031427995.1 Anaeromyxobacter sp.
CCGCGTTGATCGCAGCATGAACGGTCGCCACGCTGACACCGAGCTGCTTGGCGACCGCGCTCACTGGGAGGAGATGCTCGGGTCCTGCGGCGCTCGGCAGAAATAGTCCGGTAGCGCTCTGGAGTCGACGCCGATGGGGCCCCGAGGACGGCCACCACCAGGGAGCTGCCGAGCGCCATCCCGTCGTTCCTGGAGGCGTGTGGGAAGCTGGCGGGTGAGGCGACCGCGCGGGGTGAGCACGTGCTGGCCATGGAGCTCATCGAGTTGGCGGGTCGCGTGGCGTCCGCTAGCGACCGCGGGAGATAAGTCTGTCCGCGGCAACGATGGCGAGGCGCAACCCTCTCTTGGTTGATGTCCACCAGGACGGATCAAGCCCAGCCTTGGCATTCAAGGACCATCTGGTGGCTGTGCACGGGTACGCCGGCGTCTGGACGATCTCCGGCAACGACACCACCGCGACCTGCCCGTAGCCGCGCGCCCCGCTGGCCACATGCGGAGAGCTTGGCCCGTCGTTCGCCCAAGACTCCGTCCGTGGCGGATCAGTGAGGAATCCTTTGGGGTTCTTGTGCATGGTCTCTGCGAACTCCAAGGGCGTCGTACCGAACGTCACCTACCCAGTAGTATATCGACATGGTAGTATAGCGTCGTGAAGCGCAGGTTCGTAGAGTCCACCGGATTCAGCGAGGATCGAAGACGGCTCGAGCGAGCCCGCGAGCTGTCGCTCCTCGATCTCGTCGCCATGGAGCAGAGCATCCTGGGTGATCCCCAGTCAGGCGACCTCGTTCCGGGAACGGGTGGCCTTCGGAAGATTCGGCTCGGTCAACGACAGGTCCGTCGCGGCAAGAGCGGTGGCGTCCGGGTCTACTACCTGGACCTTCCACACCGGGCTGTCACTCACCTGGTCGCGGTCTTCGGAAAGCGGGAGAAGTCAGACCTGTCGCCTGCGGAACGTCGAGCCGTTTCAGAACTGGTGAAGCAGTTGAAAGAGGAGAAGTCATGAAGCGCAAGGCTACGAAGACCACGGCGTTCTCGAAGTTGAAGGCGGGCCTCGATGACGCCATCGCGTACCACCGGGGCGCCCGACAGTTGACCGTTCGCGATGTCGAGCTGATGCCGCCGCCGCCCATGGGCGCCAAGGACGTGCTCGCCGTCCGCGTCAGTCTCCGGGTGTCCCAGGCCGCGTTTGCCCGCATCCTTAACGTGAGCCCGAGGACCGTCCAGGCCTGGGAGACGAACGCCCGGCGCCCTTCGGACGCGGCGCTGAAGCTCTTGGCTGTCGCCAAGAGGCATCCCGAAGCCCTTCTCGCGTGAACGCTAGAGCCTCAGCGCCTCCAGCGGGACGCGGATGGAGTTGGAGATCCGCAGGGCCGGCAACGCGCCGGCCTGGACGAGGCGGTAAACCGTCGCTCGCGACACTCGGAGCCGAGCCGCGACTTCTGAAACGGT
>JANPOM010000453.1:0-7979 GCA_031427995.1 Anaeromyxobacter sp.
TGCCACCACCAACGTCAGGACGGGCCATGGCTACTCCTCTCCCCGCTCGAAAGTCTCGGACTCGAAGCCCTCTTCGCGGTCACCAAAGGAGCGCTCCTCGCGCGGCTTCGGCTCGTCCTCGACGGGCATGATCTTGACGTCGGCCTCGACCTGCCGGGCCTCGAAGTCGACGTCCTCGGCCAGCTTGACCGACTGGAACTTGGTGACCAGGTCGATCATGCGCAGGTTGCGCTCGAGCTCGGCCACCAGGCCGGCCTTGCCCAGGTAGAGGCACTGCATGTAGAGGGCGCGCCCGTTCTTGGCCACCGGGAAGGCGGTCTTCCGCTTCCCCTGGTTGGTGAACCGGATCACCTTCCCACCCTCGCGGCTGATCACGCCGCGGAGCCGCTCCTTGATCTCTTCGACCTGGTCGTCAGGCGTATCCGCCTTGAGCAGGTAAACGGTCTCGTACTCACGAACCAGACGCTTCGTCGCTTCGGCCATCGGTACTCCCCTCGGATTCACAGCGGCGGTCTACCCGCCGCGAGGAGCCAGCTGTTCACGCGTCCCGGGAGCACCATGCTCCCGGCGCCGCGCCCTGCCTGCAGCCTGTTGCCTGTTGCCTTTTGCTAAGCCGGCTCGCGCCGGCGGTTCACCTGGTTCATCGCCTTGCCCGCGCCCAGCTCACAGGTGAGCCGGGTCGCCTCCGCCGCCCACGCCACGCAGCTCTCCACCGCTGCATCCTCGGCGCGGGGGAAGCGGCCGAGCACGTAGTCGGCCGGGTCCAGCGGCGCCGGTGGACGCCCCACGCCGACGCGCACTCGCGCGTAGCCCGAAGCGCCCAGGTGGGCGTTGATGCTCTTCAAACCGTTGTGCCCGCCGTGGCCGCCGCCGACCTTGAGCTGGACCCGGAACGGGTCGAGCTCCATGTCGTCGTGGACCACCACCAGGTCCTCCAGCTCCAGCTTCCAGAACTTCAGCGCCGGCCCGACCGACTCGCCGGAGTGGTTCATGAAGGTCTGTGGCTTCATGATCCAGATCCGCTCGTCGCCGGCCCGGGCCTCGGCCAGCTCCGCCCCGAACTTGCCGGAGGCGAAGCGGGCCGAGAGGTGACGCGCCAGGTGGTCGGCCACTTGCCAGCCGACGTTGTGGCGTGTCCGCGCGTAGGCGTCCCCGGGGTTGCCGAGTGCGACGACGAGCTTCACGGGCGTTACTTCTTCTTCTCGCCGCCCTTGGCCGCCGGGGCCGCCGCCGGGGCGGCGCCCTTGGCGCCAGCCGCGGGAGCCGCGCCAGCGGCCGGAGCCGCACCTGCCGCGCCAGGAGCCGCGCCAGCAGCCGTAGCCGCCGCGCCCTCCGCGCCCGGAACGACCGCCACCACCGCGACGACCTCTTCCTTCTCGGGGATGGCGACGAAGGCGATGACGATGTCGGCCTGGTAGACGAAGGCGCAGCCCTCGGGGGCCTTGAGCTCGGAGATGTGGATCGAGGCGCCGATCTTCAGCTCGGTGACGTCGACCTCGATCTTGAGCGGAATCTTGGTGGGCAGCGCCTTGACGACGATGTCGTGGGTGGCCACCGAGAGGATGCCGCCCTCGGCGGTGCCGATGGCCTTGCCGACGATCGAGACCGGGACCTCGACCTTGACCGGCTCGTCGAGGGAGACCTCGAGGAAGTCGGCGTGGAGGAGCCGGCGAGTGACCGGGTCGACCTGGTAGTCCTTGAAGAGCACGAAGTTCTCGCCGCCAGCCACCTGGAGGGTGAGGAGCGTGTTGAACTTGTGCGGGGTCTCGATGGCCTTGAGCAGCAGGGCCGGATCGAGCGAGAGGTGCTTGGGCTCGCCCTTGCGTCCGTAGACCACGGCGGGGATGAGACCCTTCTGACGGAGCCGGCGGGCCGGGCCCTTGCCCTTGCCTTCACGCTGCTCCGCGCTGAGAACGACCTTCTCCATGGTGCCTCCCAATGGACTCGTGCCGGCCGCATGATCGGCTCGGGCGAGAGGCGACGCCTGGCGGCGGCGGCCCTGGGTTGATGTTGAAAGGGGGCCCGGTGATCTGGAACCCCAAGGAAGGCGGGTGATTACTCGATCATGGGGCGCCGGGTCAAGCGGCGGCGGGCAGCCCGGGCGGGAGCGGCGCCCTGGATCAGCCGCGGAGCCAGCCGCCAGGGCTGGGCAGCCCCGAACGGCGGCACTTGGGGATCGGCCCGCCAATCGATTCATTCGGGCTATCGGCCGGTTGGCGCCCAGACCCTTTCGACCCCCCCGGGAACATGGTTTGCTTGTATGCCTTCCACGCCCATGGCCCCCCCCGAACCCCCGGCAGCCTCCGACCCCCAGGCCGCCCCGCCCGCCGCCGCCGCCGCCCTGATCCAGACGCGCAGCGACCTCCCGGCCGTCGCCGAGGCGCCGCACGCCCCGGACCAGCACGCCCGGACCGCCCCGCACGGCCGCGCCCTGGCCGCGCTGGCGCTCGGCGCGCTCGGCGTCGTCTACGGCGACATCGGCACCAGCCCGCTCTACGCGCTCAAGGAGTGCTTCAACGGGCCGAATGGCACGGAGCCCACTCCAGCCAACGTGCTCGGTGTGCTCTCGCTGGTCTTCTGGGCGCTGATGTTCGTCGTCACCTTCAAGTACCTCACCTACGTCATGCGGGCGGACAACCGGGGTGAAGGCGGCGTCCTGGCGCTGCAGGCCCTGGTCTCCCGCAAGGATCCCGACAAGCGCGGAAGGCGGATTCTCCTCCTGATGGGCATCTTCGGCGCAGCGCTGCTCTACGGCGACGGGATCATCACGCCGGCCATCTCGGTCCTCTCCGCGGTGGAGGGCGTGGCGGTGGCGGCGCCGGCCCTCGCCAAGGCCGTGGTGCCCATGACCGTCATCATCATCGCCGGGCTCTTCCTCATCCAGCGGCGCGGCACCGCCACGGTGGGCGCGATCTTCGGGCCAGTCATGTTGGTCTGGTTCCTGGCCATCGGCGCGCTCGGGGTTCGCGGAATCCTCCGGGACCTCTCGGTGCTGCGCGCCGTCTCACCCGTCCATGCCGTCCGCTTCTTCGCCGAGAACGGCATGCACGGCATGCTGGTGCTCGGCGGCGTGGTGCTGTGCATCACCGGGGGCGAGGCGCTCTACGCCGACATGGGCCACTTCGGCCGCCGCCCCATCCGGCTGGCCTGGCTCGGCATAGCCATGCCTGCGCTGCTGCTCAACTACTTCGGGCAGGGTGCGCTCCTCCTCCACGACGCCTCGGCCCGCGCCAACCCCTTCTACCTCCTCTGCCCGGAGTGGGCCCTCTACCCCATGATCGGCGTGGCCACGGCGGCCGCCATCGTCGCCTCGCAGGCCCTCATCTCCGGCGCCTTCTCGCTGACGCACCAGGCCGTGCAGCTCGGCTACTGCCCGCGCATCACCGTCATGCACACCTCGAGCACCGAGATGGGGCAGATCTACATCCCCGAGGTCAACTGGGCCATGGGCGGCGCCTGCATCGCGCTGGTGCTCGGCTTCAAGAGCTCAACCAACCTGGCCGCCGCCTACGGTATCGCCGTCACCGGCACCATGACCATCACCACGCTCCTCTTCCATCGCGTCATGCGCGACATCTGGCGCTGGCCGCGCTGGCGCGTCTGGCCCCTCACCGTGCTGTTCCTCGGCGTGGACGTCTCCTTCATGCTGTCCAACCTCGTCAAAATCGAGGAGGGGGGCTGGTTCCCCATCGCGGTGGCCGGCTTCATCTTCGTGCTCATGTCGACCTGGAAGGCGGGGCGGGCGCTGCTGGCCGCCATGCTGCGCGACGCCGGCCTGCCGCTCGAGCTCTTCCTGGCCGACGTGGTGCGCCGCAAGCCGCTCCGCATCCCCGGCACCGCCGTCTTCATGACCTCCAACCTCGGCAGCGCGCCGCCGGTGCTGCTCCACCACGTCAAGCACAACAAGGTGCTCCACGAGCGGATCATCCTGGTCTCGGTGCTCACCGAGGAGGTGCCCACGGTCCCCGAGGCCGAGCGGGTGGTCGCGCGCGACCTGGGGAGCGGCTTCTTCCAGGTGGTGGCGCACTACGGGTTCATGGAGCAGCCTCACATCCCGGCCCTGCTCGAGTCGCTGGCGACCCGCGAGGGGGCGGGCGCACGGCTCGAGGTGAGGCCGCTGGAGGTCTCCTACTACCTGGGGCGCGAGACGCTGCTCTCCACCGGCACGGCCAGCCTCGCCACCTGGCGCAAGAAGCTCTTCATCGTCATGTCGCGAAACTCGGCCACCGCCAGCGCCTTCTTCGGCCTGCCGCCCAACCGGGTGGTCGAGCTGGGGGCGCAGATACAGTTGTAGCGAGGCGGCGGGCGCGGCGAGGCCGCCGCCAGCTAGACGAACAGGCTGCTGAGCGAGTCGCCGCCGTGGATCCGCTTGACGGCCTCGGCGAAGAGCGGGGCGCAGGAGAGCGCGCGGATCTTGCTGCAGGCGGCCGCGGTCGGCGAGAGCGGGATGGAGTCGGTCACCACCACCTCCTCGATGGGGCTCTTCTGGATCCGCTCCACGGCCGGGCCGGAGAGCACGGCGTGGCTGGCGTAGGCGAAGACCCGGGCCGCCCCCTTGTCGACCAGGGCGTTGGCCGCCTGGGTGAGCGTGCCGGCGGTGTCGATCATGTCGTCGAGCAGCACGCAGGACTTTCCGGCCACGTCGCCGATGACGTTGAGCACCTCGGCCACGTTGGCTTTGAGGCGGCGCTTGTCGACGATGCAGAGGGCGGCGCCGAGCCGCTTCGAGTAGGCGCGGGCGCGCTCAACGCCGCCGGCGTCGGGTGAGACGATGACCAGGTCGTCCGACTTCCCCTCGAACCGCTTGCGCATGTGGTCGAGCAGCACCGGCGCGGCGTAGAGGTGGTCGAAGGGGATGTTGAAGAAACCCTGGATCTGCCCGGCGTGCATGTCCATCGAAACCACCCGGGTGGCGCCGGCCGCCTCGAGCAGGTCGGCCACCAGCTTGGCGGTGATGGGGCTGCGCGAGGCGACCTTGCGGTCCTGCCGGGCGTAGCCGTAGTAGGGGATGACGGCGTTGATGGTGCCGGCCGACGCACGCTTGAGCGCGTCGATCATGATCAGCAGCTCCATCAGGTTGATGTTGGCGTCGGCGCAAGTAGACTGGATGATGTAGGTGTCCTGGCCGCGGATGTTCTCGCCGATCTCGACCTGGATCTCGCCGTCGGAGAAGCGGCCGACCATGGCGGCCGAGAGTGGGCGCCCCAGCGCGGCGGCGATCGCCTCGGCCAGCCGGGGGTTCGAGTTGCCGGCGAAGAGCTTGTACTCGGGCCTGGAACCGTTGGCGGACATCCACACCCCCTCTGGAGGAGCCGCCTCAATAGCAGACCAGGGCGACCCCCGTCGACGACCGCGTGGAGGGGAGGCCGAATGTGCGGCGGGCCGGCGCCGCTGCTCAACCACCGTGCAGGTGGCCGTTGGTGCCGGTGGGGCGGCCGGCCGGGTCGCGCCGGGTCGCGGCCTGGTAGGCGGCCAGGATGGCTCGCTCGAACCGCTCGCGGGTCTCGGCGTTGAGCGGGTGGGCCACGTCCTTGAAAGTCCCGTCCTTGCGCCGCTTGGCCGGCATGGCGACGAAGAGGCCGATGGCGCCCTGGATCACCTTGAGGTCGCGGACCACGAAGCAGCCGTCGAGCGTGACGGTGACGTAGGCTCTCAGCTTCTCCTCGTCGACCGGGTAGACGCGGACCTCGGTGATCTCCATGACGACACCCCAGGCAGCCGCGTCACCGTACGTGCCAGGTGGACCTCCAGGTCCGGCCCGGCCGCCGCGCCCAGCGACTTCGCCGCTCGCCGGGCCGCGGCCCGGTTGGCGAAGAGGCCAAAGACGGTGGGACCGCTCCCGGAGATCAGCGTCGCGGTGGCGCCGGCGCCGGTGAGCCGCCCCATCGATCGATCTAAGGCGGGATGGCGAGCCACGCAGGGTGGCTGGAGGTCATTCCCCAACAGGGTCGGTCGCCAGTGGGTCGGGCGCGGCAGGGGGGCGACTGGACGACCGCCCCGATCCTCGTCCAGCCAGCGGTAAGCGTCCGCTGCCCTGATGGCGAGGGCCGGATCGCGGGGATAGAGGAGGACCAGGTGGAGTGCCGGCACGGCAGCTGGCCGGAGCCGCTCCCCTCGCCCCGCCGCCCAGGCCGGACCGGGCCCCAGGAAGAAGGGGACGTCGGAGCCGACCGAGAGCCCCACCTCGGCCAGCGCCGCCGGATCGCCGACGCGGAAGGCGCGGGCCAGGCAGCGCAGCACCGCCGCGGCGTCCGAGGAGCCGCCGCCGAGCCCGGCGGTGATGGGGGTGCGCTTCTCGATACGGATGGCGATGCTCCGGTCGATGGAGAAGCGGCGCCGGAAGGCCACGGCGGCGCGGGCCGCCAGGTTCTGGCCGCCGTCGAGTTCGCGGTGGCCGGGCACCTTGCAGGTGACCGGGCCGGCCCGCGCCCCCACCCGCACCTCGACGCCGTCGCCGAGGTCGAGCGGGACCATCAGGCTGGCGAGTTCGTGGTAGCCGTCCGGGCGCGGCGGGCCGACCCGCAGCACCAGGTTGACCTTGGCCGGTGCGGTGGTGACGAGGCGCACCGGGTGGTTGTACCAGAGGGGCGGGGCTGAGCGCGCGGAGGACCCCCGAGCGGCGACCAACCCGCCCGACCGAACAGTGGTGAGGCCGGCATCGCCCCATCCTGTGCACCTTGAAAATCGTATGAGAGACATACGAATTTCAAGGTATACGAGGGGCATGATCCGGCGACTCGCCCTCGAATCAAGTGTCCGGTCGGCCCTCCGCAGGGCGCGGGTGGTGGCCTTGATGGGGCCGCGCCAGTGCGGGAAGACGACCCTGGCTCGCAGGCTGGTGCCGGCCGCATCGCCCAACTACTTCGACCTGGAGGACCCGGCCTCGGCGGCGCGGCTCGACGAGCCGATGACGGCGCTGCGGCCATTGCGCGGGCTGGTGGTCATTGACGAGATCCAGCGCCGCCCGCAGCTCTTCGAGCTCCTGCGGGTCCTGGCCGACCGCGCACCGCTTCCAGCGCGGTTCCTGGTCCTGGGCAGCGCTTCGCCGGGGCTGTACCGCGGCGCCTCCGAGAGCCTCGCCGGGCGGGTCGCCACCATCGACATGTCCGGCTTTGCCCTGGCCGAGGTCGGTGCGGCGCGAGCCGACCGACTCTGGCTCCGCGGTGGCTACCCGTCGTCGTTCCTGGCCCGCTCCACGAACGACAGCTTCGATTGGCGCCGGGACCTGGTGCGGTCGATCCTCGAGCGCGACATCCCGCTGTCCGGATTCCGACTCCCCGCGCCTACCATGCTGCGGTTCTGGACCATGCTGGCGCACTGGCATGGGGGCGTCTGGAACGGGGCCCAGCTGGCCAGCGCGTTCGGCGTCTCGGCCACGGCGGTGCGTCACTACCTCGACGTCCTGACCGGGCTCTTCATGGTTCGCCAGCTCCAGCCCTGGCACGAGAACCTCTCGAAGCGGCAGGTGAAGGCCCCCAAGATCTACCTGCGCGACTCAGGACTGCTGCATCAGCTCCTTGGGATCCGCGATCTGCGCGGGCTCCAGGGGCATCCGAAGGTGGGTGCCTCATGGGAAGGCTTCGCCATCGAGGAGGCGCTCCGGGCGCTCCGCCCCGATGAGGCCTACTTCTGGGCGACGCACGCAGGCGCCGAACTGGATCTCCTCCTCTTCAAAGACGGGCGGCGCATCGGCGTCGAGGTGAAGCGAGCCGACGCGCCGAAGCTCACGCCGTCGATGCGCGTGGCCCTGACGGATCTGAAGCTGGATCGGCTCCTGGTGCTCCATCCGGGCGCACAGCGGTATCCGCTCGCGCGCCGCGTTGAGGCGGTGCCGCTCACGTCCCTGGCAGATCGCGACGAGCCCTGATCGGGGGCGGGACTGTCAACGGCCTGTCCCCGGCGCCCCTGGCGCGTCAGCTGCCGACAGCCAGCATCAGCCCAGCCCGGGCGGCCACCTTCGAGAAGATCCGGTCCTCGGT
>JANPOM010000454.1:0-1780 GCA_031427995.1 Anaeromyxobacter sp.
AGGAGTGACCGGACGCCAGGAGAGGCGTCATGTCACTCGTGAAGATGGGGTCGCGCCGCTTCTGGGCGAGGTTGCGCTCGAACTCGGCGCGGGTCACACGAACATCCTCGTGCGACATGTAGCGGGAGAACGCCTCGACGATGCGCTGCGGATCGACCGGGGCCGACTTGAGCGCCAGGGCGAGGTCAAAGAGGTCCCTCCCCTTCTTCCTCTGGTAAAGAGCTCGGAGCTTGGTTGCGAGGAGCTCATCGAGGGCGAAGCCGCGCACGAATGCCGATCCCGAGAACCAGCGAGACGCCGCCTCGAAGAGCTTCGAGTGGTGCCCGAAGACGGTGAAGTGCTCGCGGGTGTTGATCTCCACCTTGAGCTTCATCCGCACGGCGGGAGGTCCCTCCGAGTCGTAGCGATAGACGAGCGTGACTCGCCCCTCTCCCTGCTTCCAGCGCGGCTCCCCGAGCCAGGGGTCGAGCGCCGCGCGCACTTCCTGGAGCACTGGACCGATCGGACCGGCGGCGACCTGTACGAGGTCGATGTCCTCCGAGTACCGAGCGGGAGGGCGCAGGTGGAGCTTGTAGAGCGCGGTCCCGCCTCGGAAAGCGAGCCCCTCCATGATGACCGGCCGGGAGAAGATCTCGACGAGTGCGCGGCTGATGACGAGGTCCTGTTCCACCTGCAGGTCGGACACCCAGGGCGCTTGCGAACGCCACTCGGTGATGAAGTCGTACGGGATCACCCCTCGACCTCCACCGAGGCGTTGACGAGGAGCCGCCACCGCTTCGACCGTTCCTTGCCCCCCGGGGTTCCCGGGGCAAGGGCGACGTACTCACGGGCCTTGCCGTGCACCCACTCCGCGAGGGGGCCTGTCTTCTCGCCTGCTCCCGCCAGGTCGAGCAGGTGGCCAAGGCGCTGCGCCCAGGGGACGGGGGCCAGGCGCGCTGCCTCAGCGAGCTTCCTCGGGTCCAATTTCCCGGCGAGCTCGGCCAGCACCGTCGCCACCGTGTCGAGTCCGCCGGCGCGCTCCGCGTAGCCCACGAGATCCAGCGCGGTCGCCTCGACGCTGGAGAGTCGCAGCGGGCCGCGGGGCGTGTTGACCAGCGGGGCTGGGACGCGGGCGATGGCCTTTCGCGCGATGAACTCGACCCGGACCTTGCCGCAGCTGAGCGGTGCCCGGTTCCGCTTCAGCATGACCTGGAACACTTGAGGGCGCTGGTGGGCCGCGCCGTGGAGCTGCGCGGCCGAGAGCAGGCCGGCGTAATAGTCCAGCCTGAGGAACGCCATGAGCTGAGGGATGAACTGTTCCGGTGGCAGGCACCCGAGCCGCCGGTATTCCGGAGGCACGATCACGTAGAAGCCACGATGCGGCGAGGCGATCGCCCCTGTGGCGGCGAGGCGACGAAGGGCTGCTCGTACCGCGATCGTGGAGACTCCGAGCGCCGTCACCGCCTCGCTCGTCGTGAAGTGGTACCGTCCCGACGCGGCGAGGTCGTCGGCGAATTTCCGGGCGGTCGATGTTCTCCTTTCCGGTTTCACATTGCCAAAATAACGAATGACGTTGTGTTCGGCAAGCGCATGCGGCGCCGCTGAATTCGGTAGAGGCGCCGCTTGAACCAGAGCTCCAACGTCGGCGAGGGCGTTCCTGTAGCAAGCCTCGGCCGAGCGAGGTGCGTTGCGACCGCGTTGCTTGCTGCTGGACCTGGTCACTGGGCGTCTTCGTAGCTGTACGGATGTCCAGTCTATCCGCGACCCTGACACTCACCTTGGCGGTCCCCGCCTCGCGCCC
>JANPOM010000455.1:0-2115 GCA_031427995.1 Anaeromyxobacter sp.
CTCGCGCTCCTGGCCGTCGTGGTCGTCGCGATCGCGTTCGCGACGCCGCAGGTGCGGACGAAGCTCCTGGGCCTCGGCCGCTTGCACCGGCGGGACGGCCTGCGGGCCGAGCGCCTCCTGCTACGCCGGCCTCTGCGAGCCGCTCTGCGCGGCCGGACAGGTGATGTGCAACGGGGGCTGCATCAACCCGCTCACCGATTCGAACTTCTGCGGCGCGAGCGGGTACTGCAGCGGGGCGAGCGCGGGGGCGGCGTGTTCAGGTCTGCAGACCTGCGTGGCCGGGACCTGCACCCCGCCGCCATGTACCTGGACCCAGCTGCTGGGTCATTCGCTCACCTCGGCGCCCGCGGGTTCGATCTCGAGGAACGGAGGCGCCGCAGCGACGGTCGCCGGGCGCACGGCCTGGCTTCAGACCTCCGACTGGAACGTCCTGCTCATTCCCCACGGTTTGGCAGCCGGAGACGACATCTTCGCGACCGAGGTCGACACCTACCTCCCCACGGTGACGACCTACCAGCGGATGGCCAACCTGGCTCCATTCACGACCAGCGCGACGGCCCCCGGCCCGCAGGGAACTTGCCAGTTCCTGGGCGGCATCTGGGGAGGTCCGGTGGCAAGGTCGGGTTCGGGTTCCACGGTCGAATGGTGGAGCGCGGCTTGTCCCAACACGCTGCTCAGCACCGCTCCGATGGCCTCACCGACGGGTGCCTGGCACCGACTTCGCATCGAAGGCATCCGTTCGACCTGCCGGTACCGCCTGCTTCTCGACGGCTCGTTGCTCAGCTCCAAGACCGGGGCCTGCGACCCCAACGGCAGCTACCTCATGCTCTTCGGTTCCTCTCCCTCGTGGAACTCTGCCCAGGTCGCCTGGTCCAACCTGGCCGTCTACAAGGGGAGCGAGGCGTCCTGCATCCCGTAGACGCTCGCCGTGCGGGCCCGGGGCTTACCAGCGCAGTCGGGGGACCGCGGCGCCCGGCCGACCGGCACGGACCGAAAGTCACTTTGGGCGTCCAAATTGACTCTGAATCCGTATCCGCCCCTGCCCCCCAAAATCCACTTCGGACGTCCGAAGTTGCGAAGGAGGGGCCCCGTGCGGGTGCTCTGCGGGGCGAGGGGCGCTGACGTCTAGATCGAACCAAGAGTGAAACAGCTCGTGAGGGCGGCCTGACTCGCCGGCGTTGCGCAGGGCCTGGCCGGGCCCGCCGGCCTCGGCCAAGCCATCCGTCCTCGGCGATCAGGGGGCTCGACTTCTCGTCCACCCGCGCCGCCACCTGGCCGCTTTGGAACCGCGGGCGGTCTGCCCGGGGCGGAGTACCGGCCGCAACGCGAGGTCTCTCGGCGTGCCCAGCCGCAGGTATCCACCGCGCGCTGTACGCCGGACCGACTGATCGCTACGCTGCGACGATGAAGGTTGTGGCCCAGCTGCTCAACGCGCTCCAGTCCAGCGGGCTGGTCCAGGGGTATGCCCTGTTCGGCGCCTTGGCCCAGATGCGGTACACGGAGGCCGTGGCCACGCTCGACGCCGGTGTGCTGGTCGCCGTGACGCAGCCGGACAGGCTCGACCTGCTGGGCGACATCTACGCCTTCTGCGCCGCCAGGGGCTACCTCCCCGAGGGCGAGGCAGTCCGCGTCGGCGCCTGGCCAGTCCAGTTCGTGCCGGTATTCTCGCCACTCACCAGGGAGGCGATGGAGCTGGCGGAGACCGCCGACTTCGACGGCGTGCCCCTCCGCGTAGTGGGGGCCGCGCACCTCGCCGTCATCGCGCTGAGCGTGGGGCGGGCCAAGGACTTCGCCCGTGTCCTGGCGCTCCTTGAGTCTGGAAGCGTCACCCGCGACGGGATCGAGTCGCTCGCCATCCGGCATGGCCTCGCCGCGGCCTGGAAGCGCTTCGAGGGGAGGTTCCCCCGTGAGTGATGTCAAGCTCCTCCTGGACCGCCAGGCCAGCTGGCAGCGGACCCGCCAGGCGCTGACCTGGCCGGAGAAGGTCCGGATCGCAGAGCAGGTGCGCGAGTCGATCCTGCAGCTCCGCCGCTCCCGGCAGGGCGCTGCGCCCCCGGCCCCGGCGACCCGGACCGACAGTCGCTTTGGGCGCCCAAAGTGACTCTCGGTCCGCGT
>JANPOM010000456.1:0-1936 GCA_031427995.1 Anaeromyxobacter sp.
GCAGGCCGAGAAGCGTGCCCGCCGGCGTGACCGTGCCGCAGGCATCGAAGACGGCACCTACGACCCCAACGCGCCGTACGACCCGGAGGCGCCGTTCAACCCAGATGCGCCGTACGACCCCGACGCACCTCCGATCGACCCTGACGCGCTGAAGACGCTCGACGCGGCCATCGCCGAAGACCGCCAGGCGGCAGTTCCCGACGAGACCATCACGCCAGGTATCTCGTAGCGCTGCCGGAATGCATAGCGTGGCCGTGTGACGCAGTCCGCCCCAGGTTCCGGCCCGGGTTCCGCCCCGAGCCCGTCGAACCTTCCGACCCCGGCCACGCAGCGGCTCGAGGCCTTCAGCGACGGCGTCATCGCCATCCTCATCACCATCATGGTCCTGGAGTTCCATCCACCCGCGGGCGCCGGCCTGGCCGACCTGGCCTCGCTCATGCCGAAGCTGCTCAGCTACCTGCTCAGCTTCGCCTTCTTGGCCATCTACTGGAACAACCACCACCACCTCTTCCACGTGGTGGAGCGGGTCGATGGGCGGGTGCTCTGGGCCAACATGCACCTGCTCTTCTGGCTCTCGCTGACGCCGTTCGTGACCGCCTGGATGGGAGAGCACCGCGCCGCCCCGGTCACGGTGGCCGCCTATGGCGCCGTGCTCCTGGGCTCGGGGATCGCCTACTACCTGCTGGCGCGGGCCCTGCTCGCCATCCACCCGCCCGGCTCGCGCCTGGCCAAGGCGCTGGGCGCCGACTGGAAGGGGCGACTCTCGGTCATCGCCTACGCCGTGGCCATCCCGCTGACCCTCCTCGAGCCGCTGGTAGCGATCGCCATCTACGTCGGGGTGGCCCTGATCTGGCTGGTGCCCGACCAGCGGGTCGAGCGGCAGCTCGGGGGCGCCGCCAGCGACTGAGGGGCGGGGGCCCCGGGGCGACTCAGCGCTTCCGGGCCTTCACCTTCACGAGTGCGTTCCACCATGAAACCGGCAGCGCGCCCCCCAGCCGGACCACCGCGCTGGTCTGCCACGGGTAGAGCAGCTGCTGGCGCCGCTGCAGCAGGGCCCGCCCCATCAGCTCGACGGCCGGCTCCAGCTCCATGAGGAAGGGCATGGAGCCCGGCTCGTTCTTGTCGGACATCTCGCTCTTCACGAAGCCGGGGTGGATCGAGGTGACGTCGATCCCGAAGCGGGTCACGTCGAGCCGCAGCCCGTCGAGGAACATCTTGAGGTAGGCCTTGCTGGCGCAGTAGGTGCTGCTGCCGGGGAAGGCGAGCAGGCCGGCCAGGCTGCTGATGCCGACCAGGTGGCCGCGGCGGCGCTCCACCATGCCGGGGAGGGCACCGCAGAGCGTGGCCGAGGCCCCGGCCACGTTCACCTGGATCATCCGGTTGATCGAGGCGAAGTCGGGGGCGCGGGCGCTGGTCTTCTCGCCGACGCCGGCGTTGGCGACCACCAGGTCGAGCCCGCCGCTCTCGCCGTCGAGGGCCCGCACCCGCTCGAAGGTGGCCGCGGCGTCGCTGACGTCCATGGTGAGCGGCAGGAGCAGCTCGCCGGCCTCGGCGCGCAGGGCCTTGAGCTGGGCGGTGCGGCGGGCGCCGGCCCAGACCTTGACGCCGCGGCGGGTGAGCCAGAGCGCCAGCCCGCGGCCGAGGCCGCTGGAGGCGCCGGTGACGAGGGCGGTCCGCCTGGGAGGGGAGGTCATGCGGCCGAGCCTACCTCGAAGTCGGCGCCGGACCGGGGCTCGACCGACCCGCTCAGCCGATCCGCTCGGCCGGCGCCTCGGTCCGCGGCGCCGGGGCCGGTGCCTGGCGCAGCACGGTCGGCCGGACCACGCCGCGCCCGGCCAGGGCCGCCTCGCATAGCGCCTGCTGGCTCCGCACCGCGCCGGCTCCGCCCTCGGCGCGCAGGTAGGTGCCGTCGGGCTGGAGCCAGCGGGCCCTGACC
>JANPOM010000457.1:0-1249 GCA_031427995.1 Anaeromyxobacter sp.
GATCCCAAGCCGCGCCAAAATCCGCCGCTGGACCTTCCGGCGGAGCCGAAGATTGCCAGTGAAAGTGAAGTTGTTGTGGATGGACTTCAGCACCACCGGCACCCCGGCGCCGAGCGTGGTGAGCCCGACCCAGAAGGTGGCCTGCTCGGTGTGGATATGCACCGCGTCATATCCTCCCCGCAGCAGGCGCCACAGCTGGAGGAAGAAGCCCGGCGATTTGGCGAAGGGGATGTGGTGGACCGGGTACCCTGCGGCCGCCAGCCGCTCCGCGTAGGAGCCGCACACCTCGCCCGTGCTGAGTACCTCGCCCGCCACCCCGTGCGCCTCGAAGGCGGGGGCGGCCACCGCAAGCATGGTCTCGGCGCCGGAGGGTCTGAGCTCGCCCAGGATGTGCAGCACGCGCAGCGGTCTCGGGTTCATGGCCGGGCCTCGACGAGGCGAGCGTAGGCGGCCTGGTAAGCGTCCGCCACGATGCGGACGTGGAACCGCTGCACTGCGTTCTCCTTGGCCCGCCGGCCCCATTCGGAGCGGAGCGCCTCGCTCCCCGCCAACCACTGCATCGCCCGGGCGATCTCGGCCGGAGCGCGGACGTCCACCAGGATGCCGGCGCGTCCCATGTCGAGCGTCCAGGGTACGCCGCCGCTACGTGCTCCGCCGATGACCGGCAGGCCCAGCGCCGAGGCCTCGACGATGGCCATCGAGAAGGACTCCTCCAGCGAGGGGTGGACCAGCACATCAACTTCCTCAGCCAGGCACCTCAGCGTCTCCTCATGGCTCAGATAGCCCATGAATCGCACTCCGGCGCCCAACCCAGCGCGCCTGGCCCACTCTTCGGCCTCGCCGCCCGGGCCATAGCCATAACCAATCATGATGAGGACATCGGCCGGTCGGCGCTCGCGGACTCTCGCGAATGCAGCCAGTGCAGCAGCGCCGTTCTTCAACCTCGACCAGTTCAGGACGGTCGCATAGGTCACCGCACCAGTCCCGCCTGGCCTCAGAGCGCAGAGATCGAACAACTCCTGGGGCATCCCGTTCGGGATTACCTCTGGTTCGCCACGGTAGAGCATCCAGCGCGCCAGGTGGCTGGCCACGTAGGGCGAGACCGAGACCACGCGGCGCGCGCGAGAGAGGACGCGATACGCCATAATGGTGTGGGCGATACGGTACGGGATGAGCTCGTGCCGCAGCACGTTGAGCGGCGCATCATGGGCGGTGATGAGGTGCGGCAGGCCGCTGGCCTGCGCGGCGA
>JANPOM010000458.1:0-1103 GCA_031427995.1 Anaeromyxobacter sp.
GCGCATTCAAGAAGCTGATCGGAGCAGAGAAGAAGGTCCACGTGATGACGTATCGCAAGGGCCACTGGCGCAACCTGCCGCGGCGGCGGTTCGTGTGGCACGAAGGCGACGTCGACGGGCGCCGGGTGAAGTACGACCTGGCGGATGGTGAGGTCGTTCTCTCGAACGGTCTCCGGCTCAGGCAGGTGACGAGGCGCACCGAGAACGGCCACCAGACCCCGATCCTGACGTCGCGGCGGGATCTTTCGGCGTTGGAGGTGGCGACGCGGATGTTCGGAAGGTGGCGCCAGGAGAACTTCTTCAAGTACCTGCGGGAGGAGTACGCCCTGGATGCGCTGGTGGACTACGAGGTTGTCGAGGCGGATTCAAAGCGCGAGGTCCCGAACCCAGCCCGGAGGGCGTTGGAAGACAAGCTGGCGCACGCCCGGCGAGAGCTGGCGGATCTGCAAGCCGAGTATGGGCGCGCAGCGGCGGTCAACCAGGAGCGCGATCGTCCGAGCATGCGCGGCTTCAAGATCGCCAACGGAGGGCTCGGCAAGAAGATCAGGAAGGCCCAGCAGCTCGTGGCGAAGCTGGAGGCAAAGCGCAAGAAGGTCGCCAAGCGGGTCCCCGTAGGCGACACGACCGATCGGGTCGTCAAGCTCGCGCCAGAGAAGAAGCACCTGACGAGCGTGCTAAAGATGGTGGCTTACCAGGCCGAGACCGAGCTGGTTCACCTCGTCGACCGCATCTATCGACGATCGGACGACGAAGGACGAACACTGGTACAGACGATCTTCTACAACTCGGGTGACCTACGGGTCAGCACAGATAGCCTCCAGGTCATCTACGCGCCGCTGAGCTCGCCCCATCGGACCGCCGTGCTCGAGAGCCTCTGTGCCGAGATGACCAAACGCAGAGCGCGCTACCCGGGAACCCACCTGCGGATGGAGTTCTCGGTCAGACAAACAGCCCGATGAGAGAGAAAAGCGGCCATGCCGACGAAGCCCTATGTCAGGATCTCTGGAATCACCTCGTCGACTCGTTCCTTGGAACGCTTCGACAAGTCCACCTCCACGGTCCCGTCCTCAGGATTGCGCCTGAGCCGGAACCCCAGAAAGTGC
>JANPOM010000459.1:0-1932 GCA_031427995.1 Anaeromyxobacter sp.
CCGGCTGCTGCGCGGCGAGCCGGTCGAGCCCGGTCAGATGGCGCTCTGCATGGCCTCGACGCTGCTCTGGGCGGCGCTGGTGGCGGCGCTCACCGTGCGCGCCTTCAAGGACGAGAAGTTCCTGTTCGGGAAGGCGTAGGGCGGGCGGCTCCGGGCGGCGGGGCAGCCACAGATCCAAGGGCACTTTGGGCGCCCCAAGCGACCCAGAGTCCGTTTCGGGCGTCCGAAATGACTCTGGGTACGCGCCACAGTGTGTGTCCAAGCCTTCGCAAAGTCAGCGGAAGTTCCTTACGCGTATCGCGGGTCCGTTTCCCGACGTCGGGACTCGCGGAGGAGGGGCCTCGTTCGGGGGCAGACGCACCCCACCCTCACGCCGTCACCACCCGCTTGGCGATCACGTCGTGGTTGAGCCAGCGCACCGGCGAGGCCGGCTCCCAGGCCTCGGCCAGCATGAGCCGGCCAACGGCGCCGAAGACCATGCGCGAGAGCTCACCGGCCACGCTGTTCTTCGGGTCGGCGCTGAAGGCCAGCGCATCCTCGGAGGCCGGCAACATCAGCTCCATCTCCGGGCGCGTGGAGTGCTGCGGCCAGGCCTCGAGCCCGCGGAAGGGGGCCAGCTCGGGGGCGGAGAGGAAGCGCTCGACTCGCTCCAGCATCCCCTCCAGCGTGGTCCCCTCCTTGAGCAGGGCGCGGCAGCGCGCCCAGAGCTCATCGGCGGTCACCTGCGCGGCGCCGCCCTGGGCGCGGCCGGCCTCGCGGACGGAGGCCAGCAGCGGGTAGAGCGACAGCTCCACCCCCGAGAAGAGGGCGCTCGAGTTGGTCCATATCTCCGGGGAGTTGAAGACCGTGGCACGCAGGCCGTCGCGCCAGGCCTCCTCGGCGTACTGCTCGAGAAGCTTCTTGGCCCAACCCTGCAGGTAGGGCGTGTAGCTTTGCCAGGTGAGCCGGCCGCCCACCAGCACCTCGCAGCCGTGGTAGCCGTAGGCCAGGTAGCGCACCCGCCGGCCCGGTTTGCGCAGCGGGGCGGTGGCGGCCACCAGCCGCTGGAAGGTCCGCGCCGTCACCTCCTCGAAGCTCGAGGCCCAGAGCCGGCCCAGCTCGGTGTTCCAGACCTCTCCCGACGCCAGGTGCTTCTCGCCGGTGCCGCGGAAGAGGCGCGTCATCAGCGGCAGGAGCGAGCGAGCCCGCGGCACGCCACCGGCCATGGTGTGGACGATGAGCAGGTTGGCGCTCGCCGGCACCAGGGTGGCCAGCCCGGCCGCGAAGGCCGCCGCGTTCCGCTCGAAGCGCGCCGCGCCGGAAGCCCGGGAGGCCGAGAGGGCCGCCTGGTCGAAGGTCAGCTCGCGCCAGTTGTCGCCCTTGAGCCGCTTCAACTGCTCGACGGGCGAGGGGCCGCCGTCCACCGCCTCGAGGTCGAAGCCGGCCTCGAGCGGCACGTTGACGATGCGGCCGCCCAGGTTGGCCTCGGCCGCCGCCAGTTCCACGGCGTTGAGCGGGCGCAAGGGGCCGTTGCTCCCGTCGCGCCGGCCGACGGTGGCGCCGACCAGCGTCATCCCCGCCTTGCGCGCCTCGTCCACGATGCCGTTGGCGTAGCCGCGGCCGAAGAGCTCGCCGAAGACGACCAGCACGTCGCCCGGCCGCCAGCCGGCGGGGGCGGGGAGATCGCGGAGCGGGTGGTAGCGCATCTGGTCCTCCGCCGGTGAGCTCGGCGCGGCAAGCGGCCTGGTCGGTCCGCTGCCCAGTCTAGCGCCGCTCCGCCTCCGCCGCTCGGGAGGTGAGCGGCTGCTGACGACTAGAACACCAGGTTCGGCCGGATGAGGAACTGCAACCCAGGGTCGTGGCTCTCCGCCAGCCCGCCCTGGTAGGCGGCCCCCGACTCCCAGAGCAGGCCCACGCCGAAGACCAGCGTCACCTTCCCCTTGCCGAGCGGGA
>JANPOM010000460.1:0-1886 GCA_031427995.1 Anaeromyxobacter sp.
CCCGGCACGTCCAGACGCTTGAGGGCGTAGAGGCACAGGTGGAGGTCTTTGAGAGATACTTCAACAGCATGGTCTGGTCGCTCACCGCGTCGGACTACCCCTCGGATACCCCGTTCTTCAGGGCAAACCGAACCACGACGGCCGAGGATGTGGCCGACCTAATCCTGCTCGGCTCGATCAACGAGGCGGTCGTCCAGTACGGCGTGGTGCCGAGCGACTGCAACATGGAGGGCCGCTACTGGCGCAGACGGAAGCAGTTCTTCGACCGAGGAGGCAAGCTCACGGAGTAGGGGGAGGAGACCGCGGGCTCTGGGGTTGCACCAACTTAGAGGCCTGCTCGGCCGCGCGGCACCGAACGGCCCGAACAGCTGCACGGTGAGCACCGCCTTCAGCAGCACGTTGAGCCATGGCTGCACCAGCGGCAATGAAAAGCTGGGCGGTCGGCAGGGGAAGTGCCGCCGGGCCCGACGTGTCCGGTACGTCCCGCCGCCGCGTGACGCCGTGTCCGGAGCAAAGTGCGGCCGTGCAAATCCGCAAGAAAGACCCCTGCCGGGCCGCCTTCAATTCCCCTCTCGTTGCTTCATCGCGCCACTGTCGGGGCGGAACATCACGTTCCCGTTGAGATGAAGCGCGGCTCGACACTCACACGCGCCACGATCCGTTTCGCATACGCCAGGCACGCGAGAACGTCCTCGTGCTCCAGCCAAGGGTAACCGGTCAGGATGGTCTCGGTGGTGTTCCCCGCGGCGAGCATGCCGAGGACGTGCACCACGGCGAGCCGATGCCCCCGGATAATCGGTTGGCCGCCGAAGATCCTCGGGTCGCAGACGATTCGCTGCAGCAACAGGTTCTCGTTCGTGGGGGCCTCACCGGAATGATAGCTGGCCGCAGGCCCGCGGTGGAGCCTGGGCCATAGATGGAAGGGGGAGGGGCAACCCCGTATACTCAGCCAGATGCGGCGCGACGTGGCCATCTCGACCCTGCGGGGCTACCTGCCGACCCTCCGGCGGGATTTCGGCGTGCGCCGGATCTCGCTCTTTGGGTCCACGGCTCGCGACGAGGCGCGCGAGGACAGCGACCTGGACCTCCTCGTGGACTTCGAGACCGGCCCGACCTTCGACTCCTTTATGGGGCTCAAGTTCTTCCTGGAAGATCAGCTGGGCCGGAAGGTGGACCTCGTCACGCCCGACGCGCTGAAGCCTCGCATGCGCCCCGTCGTTGAGCGCGAGGCGGTTGATGTCGCCTAGCAAGCGGGATTGGCGGCTCTACGCCGACGACATCATCGAATCGTGCGCCAAGGTCCGGCGCTTTGTCGCAGGCATGACCTACGAGGCCTTCGTCGCCGACGAGCGCACCCTCGACGCGGTGATCTGGAACATCGAGGTTATCGGCGAGGCGGCCAAGAAGCTGCCGGACGAGGTCATCGCCCAGGCGCCCGAGGTGGAGTGGCGCAAGATCCGAGGGATGCGGAACGTCCTGGCCCACGCCTACTTCGGCCTGGATACAATGGTGGTCTGGAGCACGGCCACCACCAAGCTCGATGAGCTCGAGGCGGCCGTCCGGAAGCTCCGCGGCTGACCGTCGGGTCGTTTACCCACCCAACCCGCGCCCAGACCGCGACCGTCCCAGCGTCCAATCAGGTCATTTCTTGTTCACTCACGTGATCTGAGCCATCTCACCAACTCCCTGTCTCCCAGCGAAACCGCAACAACGACGCCCGTCTGACCGCACTGTGAGTAAGGACTCATAACCCGAAGGTCCCAGGTTCAAATCCTGGCCCCGCAACCAGTCCAGACGCCGGCCTCGCTCACGCGGGGCCGGGTTTCTCTTCTTGGGGCTGTGGTCGCGGAGCCACTTCATGGAAATAGGCTTGCGTTTAGGCGCTT
>JANPOM010000461.1:0-1125 GCA_031427995.1 Anaeromyxobacter sp.
CACGATGATGGCGTCGGCGCCGGCCGCGATGGCGGCGCGGGCCATGGCCGGCACGTGGGCCCGGATGCCGATGCCGTGGGACGGGTCGACCACCACCGGCAGGTGGGTGAGCGCCTTGAGGACCGGCACGGCGTTGAGGTCCAGCGTGTTGCGGGTGGCGGTCTCGAAGGTGCGGATGCCGCGCTCGCACAGGGCCACCTGGTAGTTGCCGTTGGCCAGCACGTACTCGGCCGCCATGAGCCACTCGCGGATGGTGGCGGATGGGCCGCGCTTCAGCAGCACCGGCTTCCCGGCCGCCCCCAGCCGCTTCAGCAGCGAGTAGTTCTGCATGCTGCGCGCCCCGATCTGCAGCACGTCGGCGTACTCCAGGCACATGGGCAGGTCGTCGGCGTCCACCACCTCGGTGACCACCTTGAGCCCGGTCTGCTGCCGCGCCTCGGCGAGCAGCTTGAGCCCCTCCTCCCCCAGCCCCTGGAACTCGTACGGGCTGGTGCGCGGCTTGAAGGCGCCGCCGCGCAGGAAGTGGGCCCCCGCCGCCTTGACGGCGTGGGCCGCGGCCATCAACTGCTCGCGCGACTCGACCGAGCATGGTCCGGCCATCACCACGATGCCCGGGCCGCCCAGCCGGACCCCGCCCACCTCGATGACCGTGTCCTCCGGCTTCACCTCCCGGCTCACCAACTTGAAGGGCTGGGAGACCCGGATCACCTCGCGCACCCCGGCCAGCCCCTCGAACAGGCCGGGGTCGAGCCCCTCCCTGTTGCCGGTGATGCCGATGGCGGTCCGCTGCGCGCCCGGGATGGCGTGGGAGGTGAGCCCGAGCGACCTGATCTTCTCCACCACCGCCTCGACCTCGGCGGCGCCGGCGGTCTGGCTCATCACGATCAACATGGCGGCTCCCGGGGCCGGCGCGGCGTCGGCGCCGCGGGCTGGTGTCCCTTATCCTGGCCGGGGCCGGGGCGCCAGGAGCCTGTCTGCCTGTTCACTACAGGTTCGGCCGGGCCTCGTACTCGCCCGGCGTGCCGCCGCGCATCAGCACCTGGCGCGGCTTGACGCCGTTGGGCGGGCCGACCAGCCCCTCGCGCTCCATGCGCTCGATGATCTTGGCCGCCTTGTTGTAGCCGA
>JANPOM010000462.1:0-3289 GCA_031427995.1 Anaeromyxobacter sp.
GGTGACGGTGCGCGCCTCCCAGTCGACGGTCAGGGCGAGGCCGCGGAAGAGCGGCGTCCCGACCAGCCCGTCGAGCTCCAGGTCGACCGCCGGCGCCGCCAGGCTGCCGACCTGCTTGCCGATGGCGGCCGCGTCGAGCGGATGTGCGTTCGGCACCAGCGTGACCGAGTTGCCGAAGAGCCGCACGCTGCCGGCCAGGTCGCATGTCCGTCCCCCCGCGATACTCGGTTCACACCAGTACGGGAGGGGGACCGGATGGCCGAGAGAGAAAGGACGCTGAGGGAGCGCTGGATGGACCTGCTGGGCGAGGACGGCTTCCGTCCTCACCTGGAGGTGAACGACGAGGAGCCGGCGCAGTGCCGCATCGCGTTCAAGTCGGAGGGGGTGAAGTACCTGCTCTACCTGGACGACAGGGACCCGACGTTCTTCACCCTCTCGGTCGGCTACGTGCTGGGCAACCACGCCTCCGCGCCGGACTTCGCGGTGCTGGCCGCGGCCAACGACGAGAGCAAGCAGGCCAAGGTGACCTTGGACCTCGAGGACCGCTCTGCCTCGTTCAACATCGAGGGGTTCAGCGAGGCGCTGCCCTCCACGGAGGTGTTCGAGCGGATGGTTGGCCAATGCAGCTACTCCGCCGACCGCTTCTTCGGGCGGCTGAGCGAATCGAGCCGGTCGGTGCCGCTGGCGTCGTAGGTCGGGCGGGTGCCTGGGCCGCCAAGCGGCCACGTCGCTCTCCGGAGCGCCGTTCCCAGGGGCAGCAGCACGCTCGAAACATCTCGGTTCTTGAACCTGCCCGCCCGGACCCGTCGGTTCGTGTACGGCAATGCGCTGCCCGCGAGCGCGGCGCTGGCCAAGGCCTCCAAGGCGAAGGGCTAGGGGACGACCATGAACGACAAGCGGTTGGAGCAACTCAGCGAGCGGGTTCGGGAGGCCAAGTCGGCCATCGACGAGGGCGACCCGAAGCGCGGCGTGACGCAGATGAAGCAGGTCTTGGGCGAGATGGCTCGCCAGGGCGTGGTCTCGGCGCATGCCCACTGGGTCATGGCCGTGGCGTGTGACATGGCCGGGGAGGTCGAGATGGCGTTCCACGAGGTTCTCAAGTCGGTCGAGTTGGACCCGCTGGCGGCGCCGTTCCGCCACTCCTTCTCCATCGTGGTGGGTCGCATCCGCGGCATCCTGGCCGACCCGGAGCGGCCCGAGCACGACGAGGCGACGCCGCGGCTCTACGCGCTCCTCTCTCGCTCCGGCGAGGCCGACGTGGGCGCTCATCTCGCCATGGTCCGTTACCAGCTGGCGATCGGCGCGGTGTCCGATGCCAAGGCACTGGTCGACGCCGTGGTCCTGCTCAACCCGGCCGATGCTTCCGCCTGGCAGGCCAAGGCGAAGGTCGCTCGCGCCACCGGTGACCAGGAGGGAGCCGTCCTGGCCGAAGCCGAAGCCGCGGCGGTGGCTCCAGCCGAGGCGCCCTTCGGCTCCACTATTGTTGGGGAGGCCTGATGAACCCGCCTGTCGCCTTGGCCCGCCCCGACCCGGCCTGGTTCATCCGCTCCGATGGCGAGGATGGCTCGCAGGATATCCACGGCGTCGGCCACGCCACTCGCGTCACCATCCACGCCGTAGAGCTGGCCACGGCGCTCGGCCTGCCCGATTGGCAGGTGGAGGCGGCCAGGCTGGCCGGGCTCTGGCACGACATTGGCCGGGAGCACGACGGCGGAGACTACTTCCACGGGGCGCGGAGCGCCGGGAAGGTGATCGGCCTCGGGCTCCACCGCGGCATCGCCCTGCCGATCCTCGAGGTGGCGCTGCTCGCCGTGAACTTCCACAACGTCGAGGACCGCCGCGGGGAGGACGCTGCTCGCTACGCGACCGACCCGGCCGCCGCCTTGGCGGTCTTCCGGGTCCTCAAGGACGCCGACGCTCTCGACCGGGTCCGCTTCGGGCTGAACCGGATCGACCCGAAGCAGCTCAGGCTCGAGGTCTCGCATGGCCGCATCGTCCGGGCCGTAGAGTTGCTCAGATAGTTCCGCTCCTGCGAAGCGTCGAGCGTAGCGACTCATGGTCTGGTCGGTTGCATAGCGGATGTGTATCCGTTATGTTGGATTCACCATCAAGATGGGACGAGGGCCGCGGCCCGGCGACTCCCAGCCAACTCCGGTGAAGAACCGGCTCAGTGGCAATGCCGCGCGATGGAGAGTCCGTGAAGAAGACCCCCGCTCGTCGTTCCGCCGTGCAGTCTCCCGGCAACTGGCTCTTCACCTCCGAGTCGGTTTCGGAGGGCCACCCCGACAAGCTGGCCGACCGGATCTCCGACGAGATCCTCGACGAGGCCCTGCGCCGGAACCCCAAGGCCCGGGTCGCCGTGGAGACGATGGTCACCGCCGGCCGCTGCATCCTCGCCGGCGAGAGGAGCGGCGTCTCCGGTCTCGACTACGACGCGCTCGCCCGGCGGGCCATGCGAGACGTCGGCTACGTGGGCGGCGACTTCGACGCCGACACCGAGCCGATCGAGGTGCTGGTCCACGAGCAGTCGGCCGAGATCGCCGCGGCAGCAGGGCCACCTCCACCTCGCAGACGCTGCCAGCCTCATCCCCCGCAACTGCGAGTGGATCCCCTGACCGCCGCGGGTGGATCAGATCTAGGCCGCCGCCGAAGAGGACCCGACCAAGGTAGACCGATCGGCCGCCTACGCCGCGCGCTGGCTCGCGAAGAACGTGGTGGCCAGCGGATCTCGGACCGCTGCCAGGTCCAGCTCGCCTACGCCATCGGCGTGGCCGAGTTGGCCTGACGGGAGGAACCCATGGCGAGCAAAGTCATCGACCTCTCGGCGGTCAGGGCGCCCGCGGTCGGCAAGGGCGTGACCCTCTACTCTTTCGGGAGCCTCCAGCCCGGCACCATCGCGCGGGTCTCGCCGAGCGGGCGAACCATCTGGTTCCAGCTCGACGACCTTGGCGGAGTCGCCGCGCCGCGCCTCCCTGACGGGTCGAAGTGGTCCTACCGGGCCGTTCGACAGGCCGATGGCGTCTTCCGAGCGGGTCACGAGATGTGGCGAGTGGTGGTCGGGGTTCGCCGCGCCCACACTCGGAGTGCTTCCCCTGCCATGGTGTCCGGGTCTCTCACCGACCTCGCCGAGCGCCTGGAACGGCTCGAACCCTGGCTCCTTCGCCGCAGGTGGTACCCGATGACCTACATGGCGATCCCGTCCATCCTGAGGTCGGCCAGTGAACTCCATACGGCGCTCGCGGCCTACGCCGGCCCGAACCGCGACCTTGCCGAGGCCCTGCGCGCACGC
>JANPOM010000463.1:0-1018 GCA_031427995.1 Anaeromyxobacter sp.
TTCCGGTCCAGGTCGAGCTGCTCCATCCGGAAGCGGATGGCCGCCACCGGATCGGGCGGGTAGATCGGCAGGTGCTTCTCCTCATAATCCTCGACCAGCGTGGCGAGGACCTCGAGCCGGTCATGCTGGGCCGTGCCGGGCTTGGCGGCCCAGAGCCGCTCAATCTCTTTCAGCGCGGCCCCGTGCTGCTTCTCGCTGTGGATGGGCTTGATGTCCATGACCTGGACCTCCCCGGCGTCGATGTCGTCGTACTTCTCGTGCGTGCCGACGAAGCGGATGAAGACGAGCTGCGCCGAGTACTTCACTGCGACCACCAGCCGGTACTTGTTCCCGCCGACGTTGAACACCACCCGATCACTTCCGACGAAGCTGGCGTTGCGGTGTGCCACTTTGATGTCCGCCGGTGTCCACCACACCGCCCGTCGCACCTCGGCGAACCAGGCCCGGAGCGGCTGCTCGGCATCGCGGTGGCTCCGCTGGCCCCAGAATTCGCGCAAGGTCCGCCGGGCGATGATCCTCACGCCGGCACAATGGTCTGCTCCCGCCTTGGGAGCAAGGGGTTGAGCCTGACGCCACCTGGAGACGGCGTTGGCCAATGGCCCGACCCTTGCTCTGCCGCGAGGGCATGCCCCCGCGGTACCAGCCGGTGGAGATGTGGGAGCGGCGCCCCGGAGCGGCGACCGCGCCGCTCGGCGGGTACCGGCGGCGGGAGCCGGAGAGGACGCTGCTCCACCAGGTGGTGCGGGCGCGGCTGGAGCCGTTCCTGGCCTCGGCCCGGGAGCGGAGCGCCACCGGCCGTGGGCTGCCGGCGCACGTCGAGGGCGACCTGCGCAGGTACCTGGACTGCGGCATCCTCGGCCGAGGCTTCGCCCGGATCCGCTGTCCCGATTGCGGGTTCGAGCGACTGGTCGCCTTCTCATGCAAGGCCCGAAGTTGTCCCTCCTGCAATGCGCGGCGCATGGAGGACGCCGCCGATCACCTCGTCCACGACGTCTTCCCGCGCGTGCCGGTGCGCCAG
>JANPOM010000464.1:0-4972 GCA_031427995.1 Anaeromyxobacter sp.
TCTGGGAGGCGGGCGTGGAGCGGATCGCCGGCGTCGACGAGGCCGGGGTCGGTCCGCTGGCCGGGCCGGTGGTGGCGGCGGCGGTGATCCTGCCGCGCACCCTGCGTCCGCGCGGCCTCGACGACTCGAAGCGGCTCGACGCTCCGGCCCGCGACCGGCTGGCGGCCGAGGTGAAGGCCGGCGCGGTGGCCTGGGGCGTCGGGGTCGCCACCCACCTCGAGGTCGACGCGCTCAACGTCTACCGGGCCGGCCTGCTGGCCATGCGCCGCGCCGTCGAGGCCCTCTCGCCCTCGCCGCAGCACCTGCTGGTCGACGCCCGCCGCGTTCCGGGCGTGCCCTGGCCGCAGGAGGGGATCGTGAAGGGGGACGCCAGGAGCCTCTCCATCGCCGCCGCCTCGGTCATCGCCAAGACCACCCGCGACGCCCTGATGGTAGAGGCCGAGGCCCGCTTTCCCGGCTACGGCTTCGCCCGGCACAAGGGGTACGGCGCTCCCGAGCACCTCGCGGCGCTGAAGCGCCTCGGCCCCTGCGAACTCCACCGCCGCAGCTTCGCGCCGGTGCGCGAGGCGCTCGGCCTCGAGCCGATCCAGCGCGACCTGTTCCAGTGCTCCGACCCAGGCATGAAGATGTGACGAGGCCGCCTGCCGCTGCGAGAGGATCGGCGCTCGTAGGAGGCAGCTTGCCTGGGCCGGGGCACTGGGGCCGCGGTAGCCGCGAAGCCGGTTCAGCATGCCCGACGGAGACCTCCTGGCGCGGTCGCGACATTGACTCACAGCAAGCCAGCCGGTAGAAACCCTCCCGGAGAACGAGCCCGACGGTGTCGGTGCGTTCCGACTGGTGGATTTCCCACCGGCACGGGCGCCCCCCGGATCCGGCGTACCAATGAACGAAAAGAACCGCAGCACCTCGCAACGCCCCCCCCGCCAGCATCAGGAGCACGACGACGCCCCCCGCGGCGCCCCGCCGGCCGGCCTCGCGCTCGATCCGCCCATCCCGACCCCGACGCACGCGCCGGAGATCCCGGTCGACCGGCTCGACCAGGATGCTCTTCGGATCATCTACCGGCTGCGCCACATGGGCCACAAGGCCTACTTCGTCGGCGGCTGCGTGCGCGACCTGCTGCTCGGCGCCACGCCCAAGGACTACGACCTCGCCACCGACGCCCACCCAGGCGAGGTGCGGGCCATCTTCCGCAACTGCCGGCTCATCGGCAGGCGCTTCCGGCTGGCCCACGTCTACTTCCGCGGCGGCAAGGTCATCGAGGTCGCCACCTTCCGGAAGAACCCCACCGACCTCGTCGATGAGACCGCCGAGGAGAGCGACCTGCTCATCACCCGCGACAACGTCTTCGGCACCGCCGAGGAGGACGCGGTCAGGCGCGACATGACGGTCAACGGCCTCTTCTACGACCCGGCCATCGGCGAGGTGATCGACTACGTGGGTGGCCGCGCCGATCTCGAGGCGCACCGCATGGCCACCATCGGCGACCCCGAGGTGCGCATGCGCGAGGACCCGGTGCGCGCGCTCCGGGCAGTCCGCTTCGCCGCCCGGCTCGGCTTCGCCATCGCCCCCGACACCTTCGAGGCCATGCGACGCCACGCCGGAGAGCTGGCCCGCTGCGCACCGGCCCGCGTGCTGGAGGAGATCTTCAAGGTGCTGCGCTGCGGAGGCTCGGCCCGCGCCTTCGCGCTGCTCAAGGCCTGCGGCGCGCTCCCCATGATCCTGCCGGCGCTCGGCGCCGCCCACGATGGCTGGGACGAGGCGCAGCGCAAGAGCTTCATCGCCCACCTCGGCGCCCTCGACCGGCTCGTCAAGGCGGGAGAGGTGGTCTCCGAGGCGGTGCTGCTCGGCACCCTGCTGGTCCACCTCGGCGCCCCGCCGCCGTCGCCTGGAGGAGAGGACGAGCTGCCCGAGGAGACGGCCGAGGGCGAGGAGCCGGCCTCGCCGCTGGCGCGCGCCTCCCCGGCCGCCGAGGCGCTGCTCGACGAGCTGGTCCGGACCTCGCGCCTGCCACGAAAGGTGGCGGAGCGAATCCGCCTGGCCCTCCACGCGCAGGCGATCTTCTTCGAGCCGAGCCCCACCAAGGGCCGGCGCCGTCGCCGCGGCCGCGGCCTGGCCGGTCAGCCCTACTTCGCCGACGCCCTCCAGTTGCTCCGCATCACCGTGGAGGCGACCGGGGTCGGGGCCGCCGTCTACCATCGCTGGCACACCGAGGCGAAGAAGCACCCGCCGGTGGCCGCGGAGCCGCCCGCCGGGCGCGACCACGGCCGTGACCGCGGGCGCCGCGGAGAGCACGGCCGCCGGAGCGAACGCGGCCTTGCCGCGCGTCCCGGGCCAGCGCGGAGCCAGGGCCGGACCAGCTCGATCGACATGGGTGGTCCCGGCCGCCAGCACTCCGAGGCGGTCCCGGCAGGCGGCGCGGGGGCCATCACCACCGTCGACGCCGGCAGCCCGTACGCCGGCGAGGGTGCCGTCGCCACCGTCGACGCCGGCAGGCCGTACGCCGGCAGGGTGCCGGGAGGCGAGGCCGTCGGCGAAGGGGCCGGCCCGGAGAAGCGCCGCCGCCGCGGGGGGCGGCGCCGCCGCCGCCGCGGCGAGGGTGGCGGCGGGGGCCCGGCCGATCCGGGGAGCGCCCCGCCGGGAAGCCCACCGTCCTCGCCCTCGGTCGAGTAGACTCCCCCGGGACTCGGCGCCGTGACCGATCCATCACCCTGACATAGAAACCGCGCACCATGCCCAGCGAGCGATCCGAGAAGTCGAAGTCACGCTACAAGCGCATCCTGCTGAAGCTCTCCGGAGAGGCGCTCATGGGCGAGGGGAAGTACGGCATCTCGCCGAAGACCCTCCAGGCCATCGCCCAGGACGTCAAGGACTGCGTCGACCTCAAGGTCGAGGTGGCCCTCACCATCGGCGGCGGCAACATCTTCCGCGGGGTCAGCGGCGCAACCGAGGGGATGGACCGCAGCAGCGCCGACTACATGGGCATGCTGGCCACGGTGATCAACTCGATGGCGCTGCAGGACGCGCTGGAGCGGATCGGCGTCGAGACCCGCATCCAGTCGGCCATAGAGATGCACCAGGTGGCGGAGTCGTACATCCGCCGCCGCGCCATCCGCCACCTCGAGAAGGGGCGGGTGGTGATCTTCGCGGCCGGCACCGGCAACCCCTACTTCACGACCGACACCGCCGCCAGCCTGCGCGCCATGGAGATCCACGCCGACGTGCTGCTCAAGGCGACCAAGGTGGACGGGGTCTACAGCGACGACCCCAAGAAGAACCCGAGCGCCACCAAGTTCAAACAGCTCAGCTACATCGACGTGCTCAAGAAGAACCTCAAGGTGATGGACTCGACCGCCATCAGCCTCTGCATGGACAACGACCTGCCCATCATCGTCTTCGACTCGACCATCCGCGGCAACGTGCGGCGGGTGGTGCTTGGCGAGGAGATCGGCACCACCGTGACCCGCGCCACCGGGCGCTGATCCGCCCCTCCCGAGGAGTTTGGCCATGAGCGTCGCAGACGACATCGTCAAGGAGCTGCACGCCAGCATCGCCAGGACCCTGGAGTCATTCAAGGGCGAGCTCTCCACGGTCCGGACCGGGCGGGCCTCGCTCCACATGCTCGATGGGGTCCGGGTCGATTACTACGGTACCGCCACGCCGCTCAACCAGGTGGCCACGCTCTCGGTGCCAGAGCCGCGCATGATCCTGGCCAAGCCCTGGGAGAAGCAGCTCATCCCGGTGATAGAGAAGGCGATCCGCGACGCCAACCTCGGCTTCAATCCCATGTCCGACAAGGACATGGTGCGGGTCCCCATCCCGGCGCTCACCGAGGAGCGGCGCCGCGAGATCGTCAAGCAGGTGAAGCACAAGGGCGAGGAGTTCAAGGTTTCGATCCGCAACGAGCGGCGCGACGCCAAGGAGCTGCTCGAGGTGGCGGAGAAGGACGGCGACTGCTCCGCCGACGAGGTGAAGAAGGCGCTGGAGAAGGTGCAGAAGGAGACCGACGACGGGGTCAAGGGCATCGACCAGATCCTGGTCGCCAAGGAGAAGGACGTGATGCAGATCTAATCGCGACGGCGGGGGCTTCTAGCCCCGCCGCCGCAAGATTTGTCACCGCCTCCTGCTTCAATCGTGCTGGCGGCGGCTTCTGGTGCCGCCAGCGCAAGATGCGAGGAGCCTCTCGGAACTCCGGGCGCAGCCGTGGCGTTCGAAGGACCCGAACTGCCGGGCCCGAGGCGTGCGCCCCCCGGGAGGGGTTGCTCGTAGCTTGCGACGAGGCCACCAGAAGCCGGCCTCGTCGCGCTTAAGTAGCGGCGATCATCCCGGCCAGCGCGCCGAGCCAGGCCAGGTGGCCGATGCCGGAGAGCATCGCCAGCCGCCCCGCCACCGGCAGCAGCGCCGCTGGCGACTCCCCGGCCTCCTGCCGCGCCGAGAGCTTCCGCACCGCCGGCAGCAGCAGCGCGTCGGTGACCCCGGCGCGGGCGATGCCGAGCCCCATGCCTACCATCAGCGGCAGCGGCAGCGCCGGCCAGATGCGGGTCAGGTGAGGGAGGGGGGGCGCGGGGCATCGCCGGGCCCTGACGGCTCCGGCGCCTTCGCGGTGAACAGCCCGACCGAGCCCGCCACGCCTTCCGCTGGCCGACGGAGCCGCCGTAGGGCGGAGCGGCCGCGGGTGATCAGACCGCGCCAGCCCATCGAGGTTCCGGGGGCCCTCACGCCCTGGCCGACGCCGGAGTTCAGAGATGCTGCTGATGTCTTGCGGCGGCGCCACTAGAAGCCGGCGCCGCCACGATTGAGCGCCACCCCATCATCCGGGTTGCCCCCTGGAACCAGAACGGTCCGCTCGCCGCGCAGGAAGCCCCGCACCTGCAGCGCGAAGACCTCCTGCTGCAGCTCCTTCAGCCGCTCCTGGTACTAGCCGCAGGTCGCCCGGTCGAGCGGGAGTCAGTGCCTGAAGCCGTGGGCGATC
>JANPOM010000465.1:0-2732 GCA_031427995.1 Anaeromyxobacter sp.
ACGCCGCGCACCTGGCCGGCGTGGTCCACCGCGACGTCAAGCCGGGCAACCTCCTCATCGGCGCTGGCGGTCTGACCAAGCTGGGCGATTTCGGCATGGCGCTCGGCTCGGCCGGACTCCCGGTCGGCAACCCCTCGGTGCGGGCCGGCACCCCCTTCTACACGGCGCCGGAGATCTGGCGTGGCGCGGTGGCCAACGGCGCCTCGGACATCTACGCGCTGGGGGCCACCTACTTCCACCTGCTCACCGGCCGCCCTCCCTTCGTCGGCGCCGACCTGGCCGCCGTCGAGCGAGCTCACCTCGCCGATCCACCACCCGATCCGCGCGAGCTGGTCCCGGGGCTGCCGGCCTCCTGCGCCGTGCTGGTGGCGCGCGCCCTGTCCAAGATCCCCTCGGAGCGCCAGCCAACCGCGCAGGTCCTGATGTGGGAAGGGCGGCGATCCTTGCAAGAGCTGGCGGCCGCGGCGCACGCGGTTCACGCCGCCACCCCGGCCGGCATGCTGCGGGCCCCGCCGCCCCGCCCGCCTCCGCCCAGGCCGCCCGCGCCAAGCCCGGTCCCGGCTCCACTGGCCGAGCTCTTCCGCTTCGCGCAGGCCCCCTTCTCCCCGTTCGACCCGTCGGCCGCGCCGTTCCAGGCCGCGCCACTCGACGGCATCCGGCGCCAGCTGCGCGCCCTGGTGGAAGGACCGGCCACCGCGCTGCTGGCGCTGACCGGGCCGCCCGGCTCGGGGCGCTCCACGCTGCTGCGGCAGCTTGCCACCGATCTCACGGCCACCGGTTCGAGGCTGGTGCTCTCGGCCGACGGTGCCGGGCGCGATGACGGCCGGACCGCCCTGCAGCGGATCTGCCGGGCCGCCGGCGTCCCCGACGAGGGAGCCACCGGCATCGACGGGCTGCTGCACCGGCTCGCCGAGGAGCGCGGGCGTCCGGTCCCTCTCCTGATCGTGGATGGCGGCGACCAGGGCGTAGGGATTCCGGCCGACCTCGAGACCCTGGCCTCGGCCGCCCTCTGGTCGAGGACCTTCAAGCTGGTGGTGGCCGGACCTCCAGGCCTGGGCGCGCTGCTGGCCCCGGCGAGCGCGCCGGGGCAGCCGGAGCGAGCCGCCGAACTGGCCGTCCCGGCGCTCGACGCCGACCAGGCGGCCCACTACTTCCGCAGCTGGCTCCGGGCCTGCCGGGCTCCCGACGCCATCGCCCTGCACCTCTCGGCCGACGCCCTGCTCCTGCTCGCCCACCGCTCGGGCGGCCGGCCCGGCCTAATCGACACCATCGGCTGGAACATGCTGGCGCTGGCCGCGGCCACGGGACGGCCCACCATCACCTCCTGGCATGCCTGGGCCGCCAGCGCCGACGGCCAATGGCCCGAGGCCCGCCCCCCCGCGGCGCTGGTGACGCCCCCCTCCGGCTGGCCGACCACCGAGGCCCGCACCATCCTCGACCTCTGCCGAATCCGGGCAGGACTTCCGCCATGGCCGGCCGAGAAGATGCCATGAGCGCCCCAACGGGGTATGGTCCCTCCTCCATGGAAATCGATCTCGTCGCGGTCTCGTGCCCGCCTTCCCGGCAGGCCGCACTCCACGTCAAGCAGGAGGTGGTCGATGACGGATCTCGAAGCCGTGGCTAACCTCCCGGGTGTCAGCGCCGCGGTGATCGGTGACCTCGAGGGGACATTTCTCGGTGCGCTCCGAACCTCGGACGGGGAGTCGATCGCGGCCGAGATGGGCTTCGTGGGGAGCACGCTGGTCGAGGTCGGCGAGCTCCTCGGGCTCGGCGCCCTCGGCACCTTCGCCCTCTCCGGCCGGGCCCAGGCCTGCCTGCTGGTGGTCCGGCCACGGTCGCTCATCACCGCGCTGATCGCGCCGCCCCATTCGCTCGGTCCGGTCGAGCGCGCCGTGGACACCACGTTCCAGGAGTGGGCCTGAGCATGGAGACCATCCTCCAGGGGCTGCTCGACATGGCCGGCGTCAACGCGGCGGTCCTCTTCGACGGCTCGGGCCGCCTGCTGGCCCATCGCGGCCGATCGGTCTACGACCGGACGCTCTGCGGTCAGGTGGGTGGACCGCTGGTTCACGCCATCGACTCGCTGCAGCTGCAGCACCATGACTGGGAGTCGGCCACCGCCCAGTTCTCCGACGGCACGCTGCTGCTGCGCCGGCTCGACACCACCTCGGCCGGCCCGTGCGTGCTGGCGCTGGTGGCCGACTCGACGCTGAACCCGGCCTTCGCCACCGTCGCCATCCGTGTCTCCTCCAGCAAGCTGAAGCGGGCGCTCGACGGCGGCGCGGCCTCCTCCTCCGTCGGGGCCACCGGCCAGGCCTCCGCCCTCGGCTCGCTCCCCTCCTACCCGCAGGCGGCCCCGGCCAGCGCGGGTGGCTCCCAGGCCGGCCACCCGGCCGCCGGCTCGCGGCCGGTGCTGGCCAGCTCGGGGCTGAGCTGGTCGCGCACCGGCGGCGGCGGCGTGTCGGCCGCCGACCAGCCCTCGTCCAACTACCTGACGGCCTGCGCCCGCGAGCTGGCGCGCCACGTCGGCCCCATGGCGAAGATCTTCGTCGAGGAGGCGGTGCGAAGGGTCTGCCCGGATCTCCCCTTCACGCTGGCCGCCAGCCGCGCGCTGGCCGACGCGCTGGCCACCAGGATTGAAGACCAGGCGGACCGGCAGGCCTTCCTGGTCGCCTTGAAGAAGTCCGGCGGCAAGTAGCCACCTCGGAGCGGAGACCCCCCATGTCACTGAC
>JANPOM010000466.1:0-6061 GCA_031427995.1 Anaeromyxobacter sp.
AGGCAGTTGTTGCCAGTGCAGGTGCTGCCCCAGGAGGGGTTGTCGACCAGGCCGTCGACGTTGGCAATCGCCCCTTGCCGCCGTCGAACTGCGTGGGGGCGGCGGCGCTGGTCAGGAGGACGCCCGCCTGGTCCCTCAGGAACATCCACTGAAGCGCGGGTGAGTTGGCGAGGGTGCAGCTGCCGCTGACGCCAGAGCCGGGCCTTGGCAGATCGGCCGTGCTGGTGGGGAACCTGCACCCCGCCGGCGCGGAACTGCTACCGAAGTCGTAGTCACCGCACTGGGGCAGGTTGCCCATCGACCCCGAGTTGTCGAGCAGGAACATCAGGTTCGACGGCCCGTTGGGCAGCTCGAAGAACATCTCGACGCCGCTGGTCGGGGCGTTGATGGTGGAGGCCAGCGAGGTGGCGGCGTTGCAGCACTCGCCGACGCCCTGGCCGCGGAGCGGCAGCAGCAGCAATGCCGCGGTGCCCGCGGTGGCGAGGGCGGCCAGGACGGCGAGCAGGCGGGTGGTCTTCATGGGTGCGCTCCTCACGTGACTAGATTCCGAACCGAAGGCCGAACTCGACCTCGAGCTGCCGGCCGGACGTGGCGTCGCCGGCGGTTCCGCCGATCTGGCAGTGGACGATCACCTTCATGGGCTTGGCGCCGCCGCCGGTGACGAAGATGCGGTTGCCGATCGAGTTGATGCCGCCCCGGTCCGGGCCGAAGGCCGACTCGGGCAGGTAGCTGACCTGGGCCACGGCCACGCCGGCCGTGTCGTAGTGGCCACCTACGATGCGGGCGCCGGAGGACGGGTCGATCGGCTCGTCGAGGGCCGGGATGCTGGTGGGCGGCGTGCCGACGGCGCGGAACTGCGAGAGGATCACCTGCCGGCCGGCGTCGGCGCAGGCCGAGAGCGCCTGCTGCCGCTGCATGGCGGTCGAGCCGGCCAACTCGCGCGAGCCGAAGCGGAGCATGGCCACGCCGATGACGGCCATGACCAGGATGATGATGACGGCGATGACGAGCGCGCTGCCGCGCTGGGTCTGGTGGCGCATGGGGGTCTATCCTCCGCCGAAGTTGAGGTTTGCGTCCGAGAGCAGCGCCGGGTCCCCGTGGGTGGGGAAGACCGGGGCCCGGCTGTCGAGGTTGGGGAGCGGGACGCTGGTCTCGAAGACGGCGCGCCGCCGGTTGGTCTCGCGTGCGATGGCCGCCCGGTTGCCGAGCGCCGGCAGGACCGGCTCGAAGACCCCCGTGTCGGCCAGCGCCTGCCGCACCACCACCCCGATGCGGACGGCGCGGAGGTTGGACGGGTGACCGGTGGTGCGCGACGGGTCGCGGGAGGCGGTCGTGTAGGCCGGGATCGACGGGGTCGAGGCCGGCGCCAGGTCGATGCCGCCGGCGACGTTGGTGAGCTGGGTCCCTTCGGTGGCGCCCCGCAGCTGCGTGCCGGGCGCCGCCAACGAGAAGACGTAGGCGACCTGGAGATCCTCGACGTCGGGGGCCACCATGGAGACCTTCTTGGTGCCCGCGGCGCCGACGTGCCCCTGGTCGAGCATCAGGTAGGGCCGGCCGCCAGCCGTCCCCCAGGCCACCACGTTGCCACCGGCGTCGTAGGTCTGGATGAAGTAGCGGTAGCGGTCGATGGCGAAGACCCGCGACACGCCGGCGAAGCAGGTGTTGGCCAGCAGGGCGTTCTGCCGGGGGAAGATGGGGGAGAGGTCGCCGGCGTCCTGGCCGCCTTCGAGTGTCACCTGGACGTCGTTGCCGGCGGTCGGCTCGACGCGGGTGGAGACGGTGACGTAGGCCCAGGCCTGGTCGCCGCCGTAGCAGATCACCTGGAGGATCTGTCCCTTCTCGAGCGGACGGATGAGCGGTCCGCGCAGCACCAGCGTGCTGGCGGCGTGACCGGTCAGCAACTGGCCGAAGAGTGGATCGCGATAGTGGAAGACCACCTCGTCGGGGCTGCCGATCTGGTCGCGGCAGGTGACCGGGTTGGCGCACTCGAAGCCGCCGAACTGGACCCCCACCACCCCCTCGGGCAGGGGAGCCTGCTGCTGCGGCGAGCGGGCCACGCCGAAGTCGAAGGCCATTCCCGGGTCGACGCCGTAGCCGGCCATGCGCAGATTGCTCGAGAGTTCTATGATCGCCACCCGCCCCGCCTCCTGCAGCGCCCGGTCCCCGGCGCCGCCCTGGAAGGCCTTGCGCTGGGCATTGAGAAGCATGAGCGAGCCGGCGATCACCACCACCGAGATGCCGAGCGCGACCAGCAGCTCGACCAGCGAGAAGCCGTGCGCCGAAGCCTGGGGCCTTGTCATAGACGCTCATCCGGGGAGGGGTTCACCTTGGCGGTGTAGAGGACCAATCGCCGGTAGCCGATCCCGTGCGGCCAGCGGACGATCACCGCGATGCGACGGCCATCCGTGATCCCATTCGAGTTGGTGTCGTCCACCTCGGCCACGTTCCAGAAGCGCTGGTAGCCGCCGCTGGCCAGCATCGCCGGGGGCAGGCCGTTCCAGTCGAGCCCGTTGAGCGCCAGGTCGGCCTCGGCGTGGTCGGCCGTGAAGCCGGTGGCCGCCTCGAACGACTGCGACCCGTCTCCGTAGTCGACGTCGTTGGCGGCCCTGGTGTTGGCGAGCCGCGCGTCGTCGTAGTCCCAGGTCTGGATCTGGCCCAGCAGGTCCTCGGCGATGGCGGTGGCCCGGGTGATCTGTCGGGCGTCGGCGTTGAGCTTCATGCCATGGCCGGTCATCTGGGCCACCCCGGTGGCCGCGATGATCAGCAGCGCCACGGCGATCATCACCTCGATGAGCGACATCCCCCGCTCCGCGTCTTGGCGTGGCATGCGGTCTCCCTAGTCCGAGTTGACCGACTGCAGCGAGCCGGTGGTGGCGGTGACGGCGAGCAGCCGGACCAGCGGCAGCCCCCGCTGGAGCTCCGGCGAGGTGACTGAGATCGAGCCGCCGTCGACGACCAGCGGCGGGCCGTCGGCGCCGTAGAAGCGGGCCCTGCCCCGGTGGTCGAAGACCACGGCGCCGCGGCGTGCCGTGCCGGCCCCGAGGCAGAAGGAGCACTCCGAGGTGACGGGGATGGTGTTGAACGGCGCCGGCAGGGTCGCCGAGGAGCCCATCCCCGTGGCTGGACCGAAGGTGACGCCCCTGGGCAGGTCGAGGCTGGTGATCACCTCGCCGCGGTCGCCGGCGGCCAGCACCAGCGGATCGTAGTCGCCGAAGTGGACCGCCGAGGCCGGGTTGAAGAAGTTGAAGGCGGCGTCCTGGTAGACCACGACTCGCCCCAGCGAGTCCGGGTCGGCCGAGATGCCCGGGAAGACCATCACGGCCACGTCGGCGCCCGAGACCAGCGCCTGCTGGCGTGCCTGGTGAAGGAGCGCGCGCAGTTCGACGCTGGCGCCATTGAGCGTGGCGCGTGGCCGGGCCCGGCCCATGCCGGTGGCGGCGAGGCCGGCGACCACGGCGATGACCGCCACCACGACCATCAGCTCGATGAGCGTGAAGCCTCGTGGCTTTCTCTTGGGTTGGGGCACGCTGAACCTCCCGGTCCTGCTCGCTGCAAGGTCCGGGCGCGGCGTGCGGCCGGGGCCACGCCGAAATCACCAGCCGCGGCGGCCACTTGGGGCCGGGTGAGCGGAGCAGGGCCGGGCGCCTACATGCACGAAGTAGCGGATTGGCCACTTCCTGCGCACCTCGGCGGCCGGGTCTCAGCCGAGGCCGTAGTCGCGGATCTTGTAGAGCAGCGCCCGGTATGACAGGTCGAGCAGCTCGGCGGCGCGGGTGCGGTTGCCGCCGGTGCGCGAGAGCGCCTCGCGGATGAGCCGCGCCTCGAGCGCGGCGGTGGCCCGCTTCACCGAGAGGTCCTCGCCGGGCAGCGGCGCCTCCCCAGCCGCCGGGGGACGGGGTGTCCGCACCGGCTCCGGCAGATCCTCCTCGCGGATCGCCGAGCCCTCGGCCAGCACCACCGCCCGCTCCACCGCATGCATCAGCTCACGCACGTTTCCGGGCCAGCGGTGACCCCGGAGCGCTTCCAGCGCCTCGGGCGTGAAGCGCAGCCCCGCCAGCTCGGGCCGGAGCCCGGCGTAACGCGCCAGGAAGTGACCGGCCAGCGGCTCCACGTCACCGGGCCGATCTCGAAGGGGCGGGAGGGGCACGGCCACCACGTTGAGGCGCCAGAAGAGGTCCTCGCGAAACTGGCCTGCCGCCACCGCCTGCGCGAGGTCGCGCGCCGTCGCCGCCACCACCCGCACGTCGACCTTCTGCGAGTGGTTGTCCCCCACCGGACGCACCTCCTCCTCCTGGAGGAAGCGCAACAGCTTCACCTGGAGCGGCAGCGGCAGCTCGCCGATCTCGTCGAGGAAGAGGGTGCCGCCGTCGGCCTCCAGGGCCAGCCCCTTCTTGGCGCGCACCGCGTCGGTGAAGGCGCCCCTGACATGGCCGAAGAGCTCGGACTCGAGCAGCTCGCCGGGGATGGCCCCGCAGTTGACCGCCACGAAGGGCCCGGATGCGCGCGGCGAGAGGTCGTGGAGCGCCCGCGCCACCAGCTCCTTTCCGGTGCCCGACTCGCCGGTTAGCAGCACGGTGGTCTTCTGCGGCGCCACCTTGCGCACCTGGCGCAGCACCGCCTGCAGCGCCTCCGACGCCCCCACGATGGCGTCCACCCCCACGGAACCTCGAAGCTCGGCGCGGAGCAGGCGGTTCTCCCGCGCCAGCCGCTCGCGCTCCTCGGCCTTGCGCAGGCAGAGCACCACGTCGTCCGGCTTGAATGGCTTGGGCAGGAAGTCGTAGGCCCCGGCCTTCATGGCCGCGATGGCGTCGTCGTGCGAGCCGTAGGCGCTCATGACGATTACGGTGGCGCCGGGCAGCCGCTCCTGGATGGCGCGGGTCAGGGCGATGCCGTCCATGTGCGGCATGCGCACGTCGGTCAGCACCAGGTCGTAGTCGCGCACCGCCAGTTCCTTGAGGGCGTCCTCGGCGCTGCCCACGGTGCGCGGCTGGTAGCCGCGGTCGCGCAGGATCACGGCCAGGAGCTGCCGGAGCGGCTCCTCGTCGTCAACCACCAGGACGGAGCGGAAGGCCACCTGGGGATCCTAGCACGCGGCCGCGGGGCCGCCCGGCGCCACCGCGGTTGGCAGCCTGAGCCGGAAGACCGCCCCGCCCGCGGCGCCGTTCTCCGCCGACAGCGCTCCGCCCAGCGACTCGACGATGCGGTGCGAGATGGCCAGGCCGAGGCCGGTCCCCTCCCCCGGCTCCTTGGTCGTGAAGAAGGGCTCGAAGAGGCGCGGCAGGTGCTCCATCGCGATCCCCGGACCGGCGTCGGCCACCACCAGCTCCACCTCGCCAGTCGCCCCGACCATCGCCGCGGAGAGGACCACCCGGCCTTCGCCGTGCATGGCGTCACCGGCGTTGAGCAGCAGGTTGAGCAGCACCTGGCCGAGCTGGTGCTCGTCGGCCAGCACCAGTGGCAGCCCGGAGGAGAGCTGCGTCTCCACCTCCACCTGGCGGAAGCGGGCCTGCACCCGGGCCAACCGCACCGCCGTGGCCAGGACGGCAGCCAGGTCGAGCGGGGCCAGTCTCGGCGGCGCGGGGCTGGCGAAGTCGAGCAGGTCGCGAATGGTCCGGTCGATGCGGGCGGCCGCCTCGGCGATGCGCCCCACCGAGGCCACCAGGTCCGGGTCGGCGCCGGCTGGCAACCGGGTGCGCGCGATCTCGACGTAGCCGGAGATGGCGCCGAGCGGGTTGCCGATCTCGTGGGCCAGGCCGGAGGCGAGCCGGCCCACCGTGGCCAGCCGCTCGGAGCGGGCCAGCGAGGTCTGGGCGTCGTCGAGGGCGCGGCCGGCCAGGTTCAGCTCATCGACCTTTCCGGCCAGCCGCCGCCGCTCCTCCTCGAGCGCCAAGGCCACCCGCTCGAAGGCCACGGCGGCACGAGTGAGCGCCGGCCCCTCGCCTTCGCCCAGCACCGGCAGCCCCTCGCTCGGGGAGAGCCGGGCCGCCGCCTCCAGGATGCGGTCCACCGGCCCGGCCACGGTGCGCCAGAGGATGGCGCCGCCGATCGCGGTGGCCAGGAC
>JANPOM010000467.1:0-1187 GCA_031427995.1 Anaeromyxobacter sp.
GGCTCGCCTTCGTTCGGATTTCGACGCACGCAATCCGGATCGCGGCGAGCGACCTGGCGAGGTTCGTCAGGAGCCAGCGCGCACCGGGGGCAGCTACGAGGCGTGCCGCACCCAGTCGATGATGGCGGCCCGGAGCGCCGAGTGCAGGGTCATGCCCTGGGCCTTGGCCCGCGTCTCGAGCAGGTCCCAGACCGGGGCGGGGAACCTGATGGACCGCGGCTCGGTCGGCCCGGTCTCCGTGCCCTTCCTGGGTCTCCCTGGCCGGACGTGTACGATGCCCTCCGCAGCGACCCGAGCCGCATACGGATTGCGCCGGACCTTGGCGGTCATGAAGTCGACCTCGGGGATCTCGCGGAGCGACGACCTCGACGGCTCCTTGGGCTTACTGACCTTCTTCATATCGTCTCCTCTCATGCGAAGTCGCTCGGCGTGCGCTGATGAGGCGGACCGTGTCGTCGGCCAACTCGACGTGAACGACCAGGAGCACCCGCAGCCGGTCCGACGTGCCAAGGAGCAGCGTGCGGCACCCGGGTCCGGAGCTCGTCCTCGATGGCCAGGGCGAGGGGGTCGGCGAATACCGTCGCGGCCTCCTCGAACGACACGCCGTGCTTCTTCCTGTTGGAAGAGGCCTTGCGTGGGTTCCAGGCGAAGTTCACAATGTTTAATGTAATACCGTTAATAGGTCAGCGCAAGGTCCACCACGCTGCTCCGCAAGGCCGGCGTGGACCTCGGCGCCTTCGAACTGTCGGGGCGACTGGATTTGAACCAGCGACCACTTGCACCCCAAGGGCACTCGGAGTCAATCCACGGAGAGTCACAGTGTGGCAGGCGCAGGCAAGTAGCGGAAACCACGAAGGTCTCAGGTCGGCCTCGTCGCACCGGAGAGCACAGCGCGCACCGGGAACCGCGCCAAATGGCGCGCCGGTGGCGCGGACTTTCCGGGGCTGGCTCACAGCAGGCAAAATCGCTGCCCGCTTGCGCCTCTGCCGCGCCACCGTCTACAAGCTCTGCGCCGAGGGACGCCTCGAACACGTGCGGGTCGGGCTGTCCATCCGGATCTCGGAGGACCAGGTCAAGGCGTACCTGGACTCGGCTGGAACCGAGGTCCTCACCCGATCTCGTACCAGGCGCCGCGGCCGGCCCCCAGGAGACGCAGGCGACCTGCCTCGGTGAGCTGACGGAGGTGG
>JANPOM010000468.1:0-2370 GCA_031427995.1 Anaeromyxobacter sp.
TCTTGAGCATGGGGTTGGTCGGGCTCTCGATCCAGACCAGCCGGGTGTTCTTCCGCAGGCTTCGCTCGACGTTGGCCGGGTCGGTCATGTCCACGTAGGTGAACTCGAGCCCGTGGCGCCTGAAGACCTTGTCGAAGAGCCGGAAGGTGCCGCCGTAGGCGTCGTCGCTCGCCACCACGTGGTCGCCGGCCGAGAGCAGGTGGAGGATGGCGTCGGTGGCGGCCAGCCCGGAGGCGAAGGCCAGCCCGAAGCGGGCCCCCTCCAGCGCGGCCAGGCAGTCCTGCAGGGCGTGGCGGGTGGGGTTCTGGGTGCGGCCGTACTCGAAGCCCTGGTGGTTGCCCGGCCCGTCCTGCACGTAGGTCGAGGTCAGGTAGATCGGCGTCATCACCGCGCCGGTGGTCGGGTCGGGCTGCTGCCCGGCGTGGATCGCCAGGGTGTCGAAGCGGCTCTTCGGGTCGGTCATGGCGTCCTCTGGCGGCGGGTGGCCGCGGCTACTTCAGGTGCTGCCCGAGGAAGTCGATGAGGTCGATCTTGGTGAGGATGCCGGTCACCGTCTCGCCCTCGCGGACCACCGCCACGTTGTCGTCGTTGAAGATGTCGCGCAGCTTGGAGAGCGGCGTGTCGGGGCCGACCGTGCCCTGGAGCGGCTGGACCAGCGGCTCCACCACCTCGGAGAGCCGGTGCTTCCCCTCGATGAGGAAGTTGAGCAGGTCGTACTCGTGGATCATGCCGATGACTCGCCCACCGTCGTCGAGCACCGGCATCTGCGAGATGTCGTGCTCCTTGAGCTTCCGAACCACCGCCTCGACCTTGTCGGTCTTCCTGGCGGTGATGACCGAGCCGCGCCGGGCGCCAAGCACGTCCTTGACGGTGGCGGTGGAGACCGAGGGGCCGTTGTCGGAGAGCGGGAAGCCGTTGTCGCGCATCCACTCGTCGGAGAAGAACTTGGAGATGTAGCTTCGGCCGCCGTCGGGGAGCGGCACCACCACGGTCTTGCCGGCGCCCAGCTCGGCGGCCACCTGCACCGCCACGTGGACCGCCGCGCCGGAGGAGCCGCCGGCGAAGATCCCCTCCTCGCGGGCCAGCCGCCGGGCCATGGCGAAGGCCTGGGCGTCGTTGACCTGCCGCACGTCGTCGAGCACCGAGAGGTCCATGGCGCCGCACATCATGTCCTCGCCGATCCCCTCGACCTTGTAGACGTGCGGGGTGGAGAGCTTCCCGGTCTTGAACATCGAGTGGTAGACCGAGCCGAAGGGATCGGCGCCGATGCACTGGATGGCTGGGTTCTTCTCCTTGAAGAACCGGCCGCAGCCGCTCATGGTCCCGCCGGTGCCGATGCCGGCCACGAAGGCGTCGAACTTCCCGCCGGTCTGCTCCCAGATCTCCGGGGCGGTGGTGCGCTGGTGGGCCTCGATGTTGTCGGGGTTGTGGTACTGGTTCAGGTAGAAGCTGTTGGGGGTCTCGGCGGCGATGCGCCGGGCCACCGAGTAGTAGCTCTCGGGCGACTCGGCCGGCACGTTGGTGGGCGTCACGATCACCTGGGCGCCGAAGGCCTTGAGCGTGTCCTGCTTCTCCTTCGACATCTTGTCCGGAATCGTGAAGATGCAGCGGTAGCCCTTGACGGCCGCCGCCAGCGCCACGCCCACGCCGGTGTTGCCGCTGGTGTTCTCGACGATGGTCCCGCCCGGCTTGAGCAGCCCGGCCCGCTCCGCCTTCTCGATGATCTGGAGCGCCATGCGGTCCTTGATGGAGCCGCCGGGGTTCAGGTACTCGAGCTTGACGAGCACGGTGGCCGACTGCGGTCCCACCACCTTGCCGAGCTTGACGAGGGGGGTGTGGCCGATCGCGGAGAGGACGTTCTCGTGGTAGGCCATGGGGCGCTCCGAGGCAGGAAGGTCGAGCCCTTATAGGCGTGGGGCCGGGGGGCGTCAAACGCGCGCCGCCCCTGCAAAGGCACCTCCGCATGAGCCAGGATCCCGCCACCGAGCAGCGCGTCCGCGACGCCGTGGCCCGCGCCACCGGACGCGATGCCAGCGCACTTCCAGTGAATCGACTGGCCGGCCACGCCTCGATGCGGAGCTACTGGCGGGTGGGGACGGCGCCGGCCTCGTGGGTGGTGATGGTCATGCCGGCGGGCGCCGGACCGGAGGAGGTGACGGCGGGCGGCCGGCCGCTCGTCGATCCCTTCGTGGACGTGCAGCGCTACCTCCACGGCCTCGGCGTGCGCGTGCCGCAGATCCACGCCTTCGAGGAGGCCGCCGGGCTGATGGTGCTGGAGGACCTCGGCGACGACATGCTGGAGTCCCGGCTGCTGGCCGGCGACGACAAGGAGCGGCTCTACCGGGAGGCCATCGACCAGCTGGCGCGGCT
>JANPOM010000469.1:0-5985 GCA_031427995.1 Anaeromyxobacter sp.
TCGCCCCGGCGCTGCAGAGCGGCTGGCTCTGGGCGCACATCGTGGGCGCCACCATCGGCTTCGCCGCGGTGCTGATCGCGGCTGGGCTGGCGGGGATGTTCCTGCTCAAGGAGAATCGCTCGGGCGGGATCTACGACCGGCTGCCCTCCACCACCGACCTGGACCGGCTCGCCTACCGCTTCGTCGCCGCCGGCTTCATCATGTACGGCCTGATGATCGTGACCGGGGCGCTCTGGGCCGACCAGGCCAAGGGGAGCTACTGGAACTGGGACCCGGTCGAGGTCTGGTCGCTGGTCTCCTGGCTGGTCTACGGCATCTACCTCCACCTGCGCATCACCATGGGTTGGCGCGGGCGGCGCCTCGCCTGGTACGCGCTGGCCGCCATGGTGGTGATGATCGTCAGCTACTGGGGCATCCCGTTCTCGGTCGAGACCTTCCACAGGGGCTTCCGCGTCGAGCACTGACGCCTGGGTCGGGGCACCTACGGGCTGGGTCACCATGAACCGTCACCTCGGAACGCTGGCTGCGGCCTGCGGCCTCTGGCTCGCGCTCTCCGGCTGCCGCTGCGGGAAGCCGGAGCCGGTGCGCGGCGCACCGCCACCAGTCGCCGCCGCGGCCGTCGCGGACAAGCCGGCCGTGCTCGCCACGCTTCCTGGCGAGGAGGCCGCACGCGCTGATTCGTCGCCCACCGGGCCCGGGCCTCACGTCGCCAAGGCCGCGCCGGAGTTCGAATTCCACTTCAGCGAGCTCGGCGGGGGCGTGGCCTGGGCCGCGGAGAAGGGTAGCGGCTTCCAGGTCGTTCACAACGGCAAGGCGGGAAAGGTCCATGCCGCCGTGGGCTCCATCGCCCTCAGCCCCGACGGCCGGCGCTGCGCCCACGCGGCTCAAGTGGGCGAGACCTGGCGCATGGTGGTGGATGGCACGGAAGGGCAGGGGTTCGCCGAGGTCCAGTCCCCCGTCTTCAGCCCGGACGGCGCGCACCTCGCCTACCAGGCCAAGGTAGGGGAGCGCTGGCACCTGGTGGTGGATGGCACGATGAACGAAGGAACCCGGACCCGTTTCCTGGGGCAGGAGTTCAGCGGCGACTCCGCCCGCATCGCCTTCATCGACGAGGCCGACGATCAGGGGTTCGGGCGGCTGGTGGTGAGCGACCTCGCCTTCAAGGCGCCGGTGATCGTGGACGGGAAGTCCTCCGAGCTGGTGGTCAACGCCGGCCGGACTCGGGGTGCGGTCGCCAGCGCCAGCGCCAGCGGCGGCGCCGGCCAGGCCCAGCTGGTCAGCTTCACCTTCGAGCGGCCCGCCGAGCCGGTGCGCGGGCCGAAGTTCGAGGCGCTGTCGCAGCTCGCCTTCGGGCCGGACGGACGCTCGATCGCCTACCTCGGTGAGCGCGCCGGCCAGAGCTTCATGGTGCTGGACGACAAGGAGGAGGCCATGCCCCCCGGCCAGTACTTCGGCGCTCCGGCGATTCGCCCCGACGGGAAGGCGGTGGGGATCTTCGTCCTCTCCGGCGACTCGGTGCGGCTGCACCAGGCCTTCATCGCGGCCGGGCCGGTGGAGGTGGCCCCGGGGGGCGGTGAAGGGTTGACCTACTCCAGCGCCAGCGTCCCCGCCTACGCCACCAGCCGGGGCGACAAGCACTACGTCGTCGTCGGCGGCAAGGAGGGGCCCTCCTTCGACCGCGTGGTCCCGCCGCAGTTCAGCCCGGATGGCAAGTTCGTGGTTTACCGCGCCCGGCAGGACGGGAAGCGCTTCGTGGTGGTGGCCGATCTCCAAGGCAAGACCGTCCGCCAGCACCCGGCCTACCAGCAGGTCTTCCCGCCCCGCTTCACCGCCGACGGCAAGTCGGTCGCCTACGGTGTGAAGGACGGCCCGCGGCTGCGCTGGGTCGTCGAGCCGCTCTGATCCTCCCTGCGCCACCGACGAACGCCGCGCGCCGATCTGTACCCAACCGAGGCCCCTCCTTCGCAACTTCGGACGTCCGAAGTGGATTTCGGGGGGGTAGGTCAGCCGCATGAGTCTGCGGCCTGAGGTCCCGCGTGTTGCGCCGACCTTTTTCGTATGGTAGTTGTCTCAAGGGTCCAATACTGTGGTTTATGGAGCCTTGAAGCGTCATGTCTGCCAGAAACCCGCTGCTCGCCGCCCCGCCCTATGAGGTCGAGTTCGCCCTGAAGAGGCTGGGCGCGAACCTTCGCACCGCGCGGCTCCGGCGCAATCTGTCCATCGCCGAGGTCGCCGCGAAGATCGGAGTCCACCGGCACGTGATCGGCGATGCCGAGCGCGGCAAGGCCTCGACCGGGATCGCGATCTATGCGGGTCTCCTCTGGGCGCTGGGCCTCACCGACCAGTTGGCGCGGGTCGCCGATCCCGAGACCGATGACGAGGGCCTGGCCCGGTCGCGGGACCGCGATCGGGCCAAGGCAGGCGCTCGCAAGGTGCTCGACAATGACTTCTAGGCCCGTCGCCGCCACCGAGTGCTTCGTCTACATCACCCTGCCGGGCGAGACGGCCGCCGTCACCGCCGGGCGCTTCGCCCAGGAGACCAGCCGCCAGGGCGTCGTGACGGGGCGCTTCGTCTATGGCCGCAGCTACCTCGCGCGGCCAGACGCCGTCGAGATCGATCCAGTCGAGCTGAGGCTCGGCACTCGGACCTGCCAGACCGTCCTGATGGCGGGCCTGTTCGGTGCGCTGCGCGATGCGGGGCCAGATCGCTGGGGCCGGCGCCTGGTCGAGAAGCACGCCGGCGTGACCGGGCTGGGCGAGCTCGATTACCTCCTGCATTCACCCGACGACCGGGCTGGTGCACTCGGCTTTGGCCTCGGACCAACGCCGCCCGCGTCGGTGCGGCGACAGAACCGCAGCATCGATCTCGCCCGGCTGCAGGAGATCGCCGACCGTCTCGTCGGCGAAGAGTCGCGCCCTTCGGGAGTGGACGCCGTGCAGGTCGAGGAGCTCCTGCTGCTGGGCACCTCGATGGGTGGCGCGCGGCCCAAGGCGGTCGTCGAGGACGACGGCGGACTCTGGCTCGCGAAGTTCAACCGTGCCGACGACAGGTGGAACATGGCTCGCGTCGAACACGCCATGCTGGCGCTGGCGCACGCCTGCGGGTTGACGGTTGCAGAGAGTCGGCTCGAGCTCGTCGCGGGAAGAGACGCGATCCTCGTAAAGCGCTTCGACCGCGAGAAGACCGCGGGCGGTTACACGCGGGCGCGGATGGTGAGCGCACTCACGCTGCTGCGCGCCGACGAGGGGCAGCGCGAGCGCTGGTCCTATGTCGTGCTGGCCGAGGAGCTGCGCCGCATCAGCGCCGATGCCAGGCGCGACGCCGCCGAGCTCTTCCGGCGGATGGTCTTCAACGCCCTGATCTCGAACATCGACGATCACCCGCGTAATCACGCGGTAATCGCGCCGGGACGCGGATGGAGGCTCTCACCCGCCTATGATCTCACGCCCGCCACGCCGGTGAGCCTCGATCGCCGGGACCTCGCGATGACCGCAGGGGATCTCGGGCGCTGGGCCAACGCGAAGAACCTCGTCAGCCAGGCGCCGCGGTTCTTGATCTCGTCTGACGGAGCGAGCCGGATCGTCGATGACATGGAGGCGCTCGTTCGCGCCCGCTGGTACGAGATCGCCCGGGCCTGCGGCGTCTCCGAGGCTGACTGCGCCACCATCGCCGGCGCCTTCGCCTATCCCGGGTTTCGCGCCTGATCTCGCCACCGGCAGCTCAGCTGGAAGTGCCCGGAGGTCCATCGGTCAGGTAGTCCCGCCAGTCCTGCCAGGCCACTCCGGCACGTTCCGCCGGGGCCCGGCCGGCGGCGGCGCCAAGCACCAGCGGCTCGAACCTGGGGTGACGGCGGGTGAACTCGAGGAGACCGGCGAGGTCGCTGGCCCGGAACGGGCCGGTCTTCACCTCGATGGCCCACGCGCCCCAGTGCCCCTCCAGGACCCCGTCCACCTCGAACGGCTCCTCGCGCCACGAGGAGACTCGCTGGCCGGAGTTCCAGGCGTGGGCCAGGCAGGCGTTCTCGACCCAGGCGCCGAACCTGGCCGGGTCGATGGTGGGGTCCGCCGGTCCACCGGGATCAGTGGCGGCGAGGAGCGCGTTGTTGAGCGTGACCAGCTTGGGCGGCGAGGCGCGCCGGCGGGTCGCCTGCGCCGAGTACTTGGGCAAGGCCGCGACCAGGAAGGCCTCCTCCAGCAACGCGAGGTAGTGCTGGATGGTCTCGAGCGCGCCCCTGTCCTGGAGCTGCCCCTGGACCTTCTGCAGCGAGACGATCTGGGCCGGCGAGGAGACGGCGACGCCAAAGACCTGCCGCAGGAGCGCCGGCCGCCGGACCACGGCGAGCGCGAGGAGGTCCCGGCCAATGGCCGGCTCGAGGATGGCGTCGCGGACATAGGCCGTCCAGCGTGCCCGGTCGGCGCGCAGAGGGTAGGCGCCCGGATAGGACCCCTCGCGCACCAGCAACTCGGCGGCCTCGCGGGGTGGAAGCCCGAAGGCCCCGGCCAGGGAGGAGGCCGACCAGTGGCTCAAGGTGAGGCGCTCGAAGCGGCCGGCCAGGCTCTCCCGGGTGCCGGTGGCGAGGTGAAGGGCCGAGGAGCCGGTGGCGACCAGGTGGAGGGGGATGCGCTTACGGCGGAGCCGGTCCCAGGCCCCCTTGAGGCGGGCGGCCCAGTCGTGGAGGAGGTGGGCCTCGTCGAGGAGGAGGACCGCCGGCTGCCTCGCCGTGCCGGCGCTCTCTGCCCGGGCCAGTGTCCGCTCCCAGAAGCCGGGGAGGGAGGCCTCGGGGGCGTCGGCCGCGGCGTAGACGGCCCGGGAGCCGAGCGAAGCCGCGAGTTCCAGGAGCAGGGTGGTCTTGCCGACCTGGCGCGGGCCGGCCAGGAGTTGGATGCGCCCTGGCGCCGGCTCGGCGAGCCGCCGCGCCAGGACCTCCCGGCAGCCGGCGACGTCGAGGCGGAAGGCGTTGTCGGTCATGATCGAATAATCATTCGACCAAGAACGAATAGCAAGTCAGGTCAGCGGCGATCGGACGGATGGGTGCTCCCTGGCCCAACCAGGAGGCTCGGCCGGACGGGGACAGCAGCTACGCGGGCGCTTCCTCGTCACTGCCACCGAGGCGCTTCTTGACGTTGAGCGCCTTCCACTTGAGGCCCGGCAGGTCCCGGATGATCGCCTGCATCGCGGGGTCGCCAGTCAGGACCTCCGGCTCGATCTCCCCCGCGCCATTGAGCTTCTCGAGGAACTCCAGCTCGTGCTTCGCGAGTGGGAGTACCGCGGCCATGAGCTCTCGGGTCTCCCGAACCAGGGTCTCGGTCCACGCCTCGATCTCGGTCCTGGCTGGGCGTACGTCGAGCCGAAGCATCGGAACGAGCTGCGAGTTGACGTCACCAGCGGTCGTCTGAATCTGTTCAACCTTGATGGTGCGCCAATCTTCGCGGTTTGCGCCGCCGTAGACGACGAATCCAAGCCGGAGTTTCGCGGGGTCCAGGTTCGGGCGCCGCAGCAGCTCGCGGGTATCGAAGAGGTCGCGGCTTGCGCTGCGTGCGACGAGCGCCGCGAGCTTTCCGGCAGCAAGCTCGTGCTCGTCGAGAACCAGAACCTGGCTGGCCCTCTCACCCCCAACCGGATGGGAGTCGCGTGGAGCCACGGGCCAAAGCGGGGTTCGCAGCATGAAGTTGACGTCGACCTCGATGCTGCCCTGCCGTCCGAGCGCGGTCGCATAGGACAGCCTCCACTTGCCGCCGGCATGCCCGGTCGGAGCCCGCTTGATGGTGAGGCCCATGCGGCCGGTGACCTGCTGCAGGGCCTGCTCGATGCGAGGCCGCTCGGCGACCATCGTCGCGCGGTCGGACGCCCCGACATAGTTCAGATCGATGTCCACCGAGAGGCGTGGGAAGTCGAGGACGAACAGATTGAGAGCGGTCCCTCCCTTGAGCGCCATCCGCGGGCCCAGGAAAGGGTGCGTTCGCAGCGCCTCGAGCAGGCGGATC
>JANPOM010000470.1:0-1117 GCA_031427995.1 Anaeromyxobacter sp.
TGGTGGGCCTTGAAGGGCAAGAACCTCCGGTCCCACTCGGCGCGCTCCTACATCGAGAAGCACCTGCGCCACACGCTCGGGCCGCTGCCGCTCCGCGAGGTCACCTCGGCGCGCATCCAGCGGCTGCTGGCCGACAAGGCGAGCGTGCTGGCGCCGAAGTCCCTCAACGACCTGCGCGCCTTCGTCTTCAACTTCTTCCAGGTGGCCCGGAAGCCCGGAGGCCCATGGGAAGGCCGGGCCAACCCGGTCGAAGACGTCGAGCGGTTCAAGGTGACGCCGCGGCCGAAGAAGGTCTTGGCGGTGGACGAGTTCGAGGCGGTCCTGGCCGAGGTACCGCGCCGCTGGGAGGGTCCGGTCGCCACCGGCCTCTACGCCGGCCTGCGCGAGGGGGAGATCTTCGGGCTGCAGAAAGAGGACGTGGACCTCGACGCCGGCATCCTCATGGTCTGGCGCTCCTGGGAGGCGGCGCGCACCAAGGACGGCAAGGCCCTGCCGGTCCCCATCGCCGACCAGCTCCGCCCCCGCGTCGCGGCCGCACTCCAGTCGCCGGGTCCCCTCCTCTTCCCGCGCCGAGACGGCTCGATGCACCCGTCGAACCTGCGTCTCGGCAGGATGCTCCGCGCCGCCATCGCCCGCGCCGGCCTCATCGAGGGCTGGCTGCACCGCTGCAGGGCGCCGGGCTGCGGCCATGAGGTGCAGAGCCACAAGGCCACGCCGCCCGAGCGCTGCCCACGCTGCGGCAAGTCGACGGTCTGGGCCAAGGCCATCCCGCGCCATGTCACCTTCCACGGCACGCGCCACTCGTTCGGGACCGCCGTGGTCCGCGGCGCCGGCACCGCGGTGGCCCAGAAGGCGCTCCGCCACACCGACGTGCGGCTCACCATCCACACCTACGGCCACCTCGACGACCGCGACCTCCGCGAGGGCATCGCGCGCGCCTTCGGGAGCGCCGCCGCCAGGCCGCCGACTCGCACTCCGAGTGCGTCAGAACTGCGGACGGGAACTGCTGGGGAACTGCGGACTCGACCAGCAGACGTTCTCGAGCCGCAGTCAGCAGACGCTCCAGGGCCGGACGACGACGCTCAAGCCATCGTCGATGCTGAGTATTTCGACGTCG
>JANPOM010000471.1:0-3950 GCA_031427995.1 Anaeromyxobacter sp.
GGGGAGACGCGCCGAGGGAGGTACCTGTTGGTCGTTTCAGTCATGGTAGTCCCCCACTTCGACGATCCGGATTGCCGTCACCTGGCTCCAGTCGAGCCCACCGTCGGGCTTCCTGGGAGGCGGGTCGTGCGACGGTTCGACGATGAGGCGGTCGCCGCCCTTGAGCTTCATCGACAGCTGCCCTGCCCTGTCACCCTTCAGCTCATGGAGATCTCCGGCGGAATGCCGGAGGTCTTCGAGAGACCGCGCCGCTCTCAAGTCATCGAGTCGGTGACCGAGCGCGTCGGCCTGCGGCTTGCCCCACTCCCGCTGCGCGAGCCTGTCGTCGTTGCAGAGCTTCTCGAGCTTCTTCGACTTGAAGATGATATCCACGAGCGCCCACTGCGTCAAGAGTGATTAACCTGATGCGTGTAGTTTTTCGGTACCGGGTGTGTAGGCCACGTTCTTCTGCGGACGGTGAGCTTGACCGGCGCCCCTGACAGGGTGCCAGGCAGGAGCTCGCGTCCACCCTCCCCGCGCTCCCACCCGGATCCCCGTGGTCGCGTCCTCGCTCGCTCGCCTAACCGCCCTCGCCCGGCGGCCGGCTGGCCGGAGTTGGCGAGGAGCCGGTCGGTCCCCTTCAGGACCCGGTCCAACCTGCTGGCGGCGACGACGGCGGTGGGCGAGGCGGCCGGGCAGGTCTACAACGTGGCCTTCGGCCAGCAGACGACGCTGAGCCGGCTCTTCGAGCTGATGCCCGCCGAGGTGGCGAAGGTGCGGCCGGCGGCGGCTGCTGCTGGGGTACGCGCCGACGGTCCCGGTCAACGAGGGGATCGTGCGGTCGGCGAAGGCGTACGCGCCGGGGTCATGAGGGGGGCTTCGCCGCGGCGAAATGTTATCACGCGTGATAACAGATGCCCGCGGAGAGCACGCCGCTCGGCCCCGCGCCGAACCCGCTGGGGGGGTCGGCGGGGCGGGCGGCCAGGTCGCGCCTCCTTGGGCGGGTCCGGGGGGCTGCGCAGCAAGGCGCGGTACTGCTCTCGAATGACCCCCTCACTTGGGGCATGCATGGAGGCCCCGGATTGCAAAGGGATTTGGTGGGCCAGGGGTCTCTGCTTGACCCTACGAGCAAGGAGCGGTAACAAGCCTCATTCAGTCCCGCAGCGGACACGGGTCGGATACCGACCACGGCCGTTGCTCATCAGACCCCCAGGGGGCGCCGTCAGGCGCCCCCTGTATCATTTGGGGACACCATGACTGACCAACTCGTTGCTTCGTCCGGTTCCGTCGTCCGGGTCCGCGTGTTCGTGGACTTCTGGAATTTCCAGTTGGGCATCAGAGACAACGTCGGTCCAAACTTTCAGCTCGACTGGAAGAAGCTGGGGCCGTGGTTCGCCGCGGAGGCCGGCAAGCTCATCCTCACGAACGGCGGCGCCGGAGTCCTTCGCTATGAAGGCATGCACATCTACCTCTCCTTTGATCCTCGCAAGCCGAAGGATTCGGGCCTGAAGAACTGGGCGTTGAATACGCTCGACCGCTTTCCGGGCGTACAAGTCTCCGCGATGGAGAGGAAGCCGAAGGGCCCGCCTGATTGCCCTGCCTGTCACACGTCGATCGCGGTCTGCCCCCACTGCGCCCAGACCATGGGCGGAACCGTCGAGAAGGGCGTTGATACCGCGATGGTCACGGACATGATCAAGCTCGCCTGGGAGCAGTCCTATGACATTGCTGTGCTCGTGAGCAGTGACCGGGACTTCATCCCGGCCGTAGAGTTCCTCGACAGCAAGGGAATCAAGGTCGTGAATGCAGGGTTTCCGCCTCGCGGGATAGACTTGGCCAGGACCTGCTGGGCATCGTTCGACATGAAGAAGGCGAAGCTTCCAGTCCGCTGAGCCCCCCCGCCTCGCGCCCACCCTCCCGGCGCTCCCACCCGGGTCCTCGGGGTCGCGTCCGAGCTACCTCAGGCGCCCTCGCCCGGCGGCCGATACTCCGGCACCAGCTCGCGCAGGGTGGCGCGCACCTCGGCGGCCGGCTGGCCGGACCTGGCGAGGAGCCGGTCGGTCCCCTTCACGACCCGGTCCAACCTGCTGGCGGCGACGACGGCGGTGGGCGAGGCGGCCGGGCAGGTCTACAACGTGGCCTTCGGCCAGCAGACGACGCTGAGCCGGCTCTTCGAGCTGATGCGGGCCGAGGTGGCGAAGGTGCGGCCGGCGGCGGCTGCTGCTGGGGTACGCGCCGACGGTGCCGGTCAACGAGGGGATCGTGCGGCCGGCGAAGGCGTACGCGCCGGGGTCATGAGGGGGGCTTCGCCGCGGCGAAATGTTGTCACGCGTGATAACAGATGCCCGCGGAGAGCACGCCGCTCGGCCCCGCGCCGAACCCGCTGGGGGGGTGGGGCGGTCTGCCTGCCGCGGCTCAGGCCGGCGGTCGATGAGCTGGTCTACCGCACCCCGAGGTGCTCGAGGAACCGCCGGACCTGCTCGTACGCATCCAGCTGGACCTGGTCTGGCGTCATCCCGCCGAGGGCTCCGGGCGTAGCCGGCCCGCCGGCAGGAGCAGCCACGGAACGGCTCCCCCGATCACCACGAAGTGCTCGCGCCATGCGCCCAGCACCTGGCCGAGCTCGACCAGCACGGACGTGACCGCCTGGACGCCTCGGTCGGCGTAGTCGGTCGCGCGCCCCGGTTCCGTCACTTCCCCTGCTCCCACGATGGCTTCCACCGCTGCTGCAGGAGGTGGGCGGCGGCCTCGACCCCTCGATCACCCGAGCGTGAGAGGTCGAGCCAGGTGTCGACGAGCTCCGTGCACCAGATGCCGGGGGCCGGCTCGAGCCGCCGCTCGAAGACGAGATCGTCGTCCTTCACGGTGACGAACACGTTTCCACCACCGTCCACTGGCCTGAGCTGGAGGAGGCGCTGGAGCAGCTCAAGTCCCTTGGGATCGGCCTCGAAGAAGGTCGACGACTGCCTCGCGAAGGGGGCGAGCCACTGCGCGGCGTAGGGAATGGCGGGGTGGGGCTCGCGTCCACCCTCCCCGCGCTCCCACCCGGTTCCCCGCGGCCGCGCCCGGATCTCCACCGGCCCCAGCCTCACCCCGGCCGCGCCCCGCCGCCCCGATCAGTGCCCGTACGCGGGCCTCAAGACCACTCGCAGCGGCGCCTTGGGCAGCCTGGCTTTCTGGCGCAGTAGATCCAGGGTCTCGGTCTTCCCGTCCACGGCGTTGGCGAGGAGGTCGGCCAGCGTGTTCCAGACGCTTCGGTCGGCGCTCCGGTGGCCGTTCTCCCACCTCGAGACGGTCTCCGGCGCAACGTCGAGCAGGTCGGCCAGGTCGGCGGCCCGGAGACCGAGCGCGCGGCGCGCCCAGTTGAGCGTGGGGCCGTCGCGCAGCCCGGCCCGCACCGCTTCCAGGGCCGCCAGCACCTCGGCCCGGCCCAGGTCGGGACCATCGGTATAGACCTCCCCGCAGGCCTCGCACCGGGTGGCCCGCACGCCTTCGACGATGACGCGGAGGCCGTCCTTGTCTCCGGGGACGTGGATCTCCAGGCTCTCCTCGAAGGGCTGGAGCGTCGTCGATCCGCAGCTGGCACAGGTCTTCATGGGAATTCCGCTGCCAGGCCCTTCACGTCAGCGAGCGCCTGTGCCGGCTTCACGGGTGCTACTTAATCCGGGCTTGCCGTTTCGTCAACTCCATCGGCAGTGGCCCTTCCGGGGGGCTCGCGTCCACCCTCCCCGCGCTCCCACCCGGATCCCCGGGGTCGCGTCCTCGCTCGCTCGCCTACCCGCCCTCACCCGGCGGCCGATACTCCGGCACCAGCTCGCGCAGGGCGGCGCGCAGCTCGGCGGCAGGCTGGCCTGAGCTGGCGAGGAGCCGGTCGGTCCCCTTCACGACCCGGTCCCACTCGTAGGGGCGGAACTCGGAAGCTGGAGACGAACCTTGAGCTCGTTGAGGCGCGTGAAGGGCAGCGCTCGCTC
>JANPOM010000472.1:0-26068 GCA_031427995.1 Anaeromyxobacter sp.
CGGCGGTGACCCGGCGCGGCGCCTTCTGGAGCGTCTCCAGCGCCCGCTCCACCTCGGCCTGCACCGATGGCCCGTTCGGTTGCACCTGCCAGCCGACGTAGCGGGTCCCGTCGTACTCGATGATGAGCTTCACGACCGGCATGGTGGGCGGGCAACCTAGCACGGACCGGGCCATGCGCTCCGCCCAGGCGCTTTCGCGCCGCTTGTACCAAAGACCCACGACACCCGAACGCGCGCTTCGACCCCCCGTGATGGAAAAAGCGCGCGTTGTACGGAAAAGTAGGTCACGCAAGGGGCTCTCCCCTGTCCATGGTAACGACAAATCGCCTTGCCGGAGCCATACAGAGGGCACCGCATCAGGGGGAACCGCCATGAGCACTCTTCGTGAAGAGAACGCGTCGCTGTCACCATCGGTGAACGCCCTCGTCATGCTCGGCCTCGATGCCGTCGCCACCGCCCTCGGCCTCTACGGCGCCTTGCTCGTCGGCCTGTGGGGCGACGCCAGCGTGGACATCCACCTGCTCTTCTTGACCGCGGCGCCGCTGCTGGTCAGCGTCCGCCTCGCCACCGCCGCGGTCGCCCGCCTCCAGCACTGGTCGTACGCGGGGCGCGGCTTCCTCGACGCGGCCCGGCTCTTCCTGACCGCCATGGTCGGCACCGCGCTGTTCGCGGTCCTGCACACCGGCCTCACCCCGGCCATCTACGTGCTCGAGTTCTTCCTCTCCGCCACGGTGATGGCGGCGTGCCGGTTCGCGCTCCCGACCTGGGACGAGTTCGACCGCGCCCGGTTCCCCGAGCCGATGGCGACCTTCGTCTGCAGCGAGCGGCCCCGGCGAGCCCTCAACGTGGCGGTGGCCCTGGTCGGCCTCGTGATCACGCTCCCGCTCTGGTTGCTCATCGCCGCCGCCATCAAGCTCACCTCGCGTGGCCCGGTCTTCTACCTGCAGGAGCGGGTCGGCCTCGACCTGCGCCAGGGCGGGCCGAACCAGGCCGATCCGCGGCGCCGGATCGACCTCGGCGGCCGCCCCTTCATGATGTACAAGTTCCGCACCATGCGGCTGGACGCGGAGAGCGGCACCGGCGCCGTCTGGTCCGGCCAGGGCGACCCGCGCGTGACCAGTGTTGGACGGTGCTTGCGCCACTGCCGGCTCGACGAGCTCCCGCAGCTGCTCAACGTCCTCAAGGGCGACATGAACGTGGTCGGCCCCCGCCCGGAGCGGGCCAGCATCTTCGCCGAGCTCCGCGAGCAGATCCCCGGCTACCACCTCCGCCAGAAGACCCGCCCCGGCATCACCGGGTACGCCCAGGTGAACCTCGAGTACGACTCGTCCGTCGAGGACGTCATCGAGAAGCTCAAGTTCGACGCGAGCTACGTCCGGCACCAGAGCGTCGCCATGGACCTCCAGATCATGGCCAAGACCCTCCCGGTGATGCTCTTCCGGGAGAAGGTGCTGGCGAGCCGGCTGCGGCCCTCCGGCCCGCTGGCCACGGAGAAGGTCCCGAACTAGCGCAGCGGGGCCTTCTGCGCCCGCTTGCCGTCCAGGTAGGCCACCATCCGGGCGATGGTCTCGAAGTTCTCCGGAACCAGCTCCTCCTCGGAGACCTGGATGGCGTACTCCACCTCCAGGAAGCCGACCAGCTCGAGCATGCCGGTGGAGTCGACGTATCCACCGTTGATGAGCGAGGTGTCGGCGGTGAGCGCGTCAGCGTCGCTCACGTAGAAGTTCTCGACGATGAACTGCTTGATGCGCTGTTCGATGGTCATGTTGGACGGTTCTCCGCGTGGTCTTCGATGCCGTCACGCCCGCTGAGCGGGTCCCGCAGGCGGTCGACGTAAGTCCGGAAGCGCACCCCGGCGGCGCGCTCGGGGCCGCGGCGCACCAGCTGCTCGTGGAGAAGCCCGGTGGAGAGCACCCCCACCAGCGCCATGTTGTCCGCGTTGGAGAGCGGCGCGTCCGCCGATGCCTGGCACTTCCGCCAGAGCCGGTCGACCCCCTCCACCGAGAACAGGCCCGCGCTTCGCACCGACGAGGGGCTCATCACCTCGGCCACCCAGGCGGGCGCTTCCGGCCCCACGAAGCAGAGCGCGTCGGGCGCCCGGTAGGGTTGCTTGGTCCGGCGCACCACCTGGTCGGGAACCAGCCCGAGCGCCGCTCGCTTGAGCACGTGCTTCTCGTCGAGGCCACACAGCTTGTAGGAAGGCGGGAGGGCGTTGGCGAGCTCCACCAACTCCGTGTCGAGAAAGGGGAAACGCCCCTCGACGGAGTTGGCCATCAGCATCCGGTCCCCCTGGGAAGCCAGCAGGTAGCCGGAGAGGAGCGTCCTGGTCTCCAGGTACTGGTCCTGGGCCAGCGGGGTCCAGGCCGGGAAAGCCGGCGGCAGCGAAGCCAGCAGGCGGCCCACCACGTCCACCGACCGGGCCTCCTGCCGCAGGTCGTCCGCGAAGAGGCGCTGCAGCGCCGCGGCCGGGCCCCAGCGCGTCTGGTGTGCGAACCCCGGCGAGGCCCACTGCTCCCGGGATCGCCCGAAGAACTCCTCGGCCATGCGCCGCTGCGCCATCGGCGAGCGGGCCAGGTAAGGGTAGAGCCGCTGCAGCAGGCGGGGACGGAGGGTGGAGCCGGGCCGCCGCCCCCAGAAGCGGCGCACCTTGCCCTCCCGGAAGAGGTCGTACCCCGCGAACATCTCGTCCGCCCCCTCGCCGGTCAGCACCACCTTGATGCCGGAGTCCCGCACCAGCCGGGAGAGCAGGAAGAGCGGCGCCGGCGCGGTTCGCAGCAGCGGGCGCTCCGCGTGCGCGACCACCTCCGGAAAGACGGCGGCGATATCCCTCCGCCGCACCAGGACCTCCCGGTGCTCGCTGCCGATGCGGTCCACCACGGCGCGCTGGAACGGTGTCTCGTCGTACTCCGCGTCCTCGAATCGGATCGAGAACGTCAGGAAGCGGTCGCCCTTGACGCGCCGGCCCAGCGCCGCCACCAGCGAGCTGTCCAGCCCTCCCGAGAGGTAGCTTCCCACCGGCACGTCGGCGCGCAGCATCCTCACCCGGACGGCCTGCTCCAGGGCCGCGCCCACCCGCTCGGTCGCCTCTTCCAGCGAGCCCCGGAAACCCTCCCCCGGCCCCGCGGGATAGCTGGGAGTCCAGAAGGCCCGATCGTGCCACGCCCCGCCCTCCCAGGTCCTGACGTGGCCGGGCTCCAGCTCGCTCACGCCCCGGAAGACGGACTGCGGCGGAACCACGGTCCAGAAGGTGAAGGTCTCGGCGAGGCCCACCGGGTCGAGCGCGCGCGGGAACCCGGGCGCCCCGGCGAAGATGGCCTTCACCTCGCTGGCGAACCAGAGCCGGCCCTCGTGCTCGCACAGGTAGAGCGGCCGCACGCCCAGGCGGTCGCGGGCCAGCACCAGGCGGCCCCGGCGGGCATCCCAGAGGGCCACCGCGAACTGGCCGCTGAAGCGCTCGAAGGCGCCCTCCCCCCACGCCTCATAGGCATGGACGATGACCTCGGTGTCGCTGCGCGTCCGGAAGCGGTGGCCCAGGGCGGCCAGCTCCTCGCGCAGCTCGAGGTAGTTGAAGATCTCGCCGTTGAAGACCACCCAGAGGGAGCTGTCCTCGTTGGCGAGCGGCTGCTGGCCAGTGGCGAGGTCGATGATCGAGAGCCGGGCGTGGGCCAGGCCGGCCCGGGCGTCGCGGTACAGGCCGAACTCGTCGGGGCCCCGGTGGCGAAGCGCGCCGGCCATCGCGGTCAGGTCCTCGACCGAAGGCGGCGGCAGGCCCGGGCGGAGCGCCACGCAGCCGGCGATGCCGCACATCTTCAGCTCACCGGGCCTTCCCGCACCAGCATGGGCACCTGGTGGAGGTAGCGGGCAACCCGCCGCTTGGCCTCGATGTCCCGGTAGACCCGCTCCACCTGCACCGCCGTGAGACGTAGCACCGGGGCCGCTTCCACGGCGGGGACCGCGTGCTGGTGGGCCCACAGGCAGAGGTCCATCTCGTGGTACGGCAGCGCGAAATAGAACTCCTCCTGGGTCTGGGGCAGCGAGAAGGTGTCGGTGGTCGGGGGCCGGCCGCGGATCTCCTCGGACACGCCCAGGTGCTCGGCCAGCGCGAACACCTGCGTCTTGTACAGGTGGGCGATGGGCTTGAAGTCGGCGGCGCCGTCCCCCTGCTTGACGAAGAACCCCTGATCGTACTCGAGCAGGTTGGGCGTCCCGGCCACGGCGTACTGGATCCGGTCGGCGTGGTAGTACTCCATCATCTTGCGGGTGCGCTGCTTGAAGTTGGTGGCTGCCACCATCTGGAGGTAGGCGGCGGGTGTCATGCGCACGCTGCGCTGGCGCCCCTCGGGATCGGCCACCGTGAGGGTGGTGATGCTGAGCCGATCCCCGTCGAGGAGCGAGGGGATCGTCAACTTGCAGCGCCACCCCTCGCCATACTCCGGGACCGCCAGGCGGATGGCCTCGAGCTGGCGCTGGTAGCAGCCCAGCCCGGTCAGTGCCGGGGCGATGTCCTCGACGTGGTACCTGATGCCCAGGTGCTCGGCCAGCTGGCGCCCAAGGCGGGCGGCATCGCCGGAGGTGTCGCGCTCGGGCATGAGGAGCCCGACCACACGGTCCTTCCCGAGGGCACCCGTGCACAGGGCGGCCACCACCGAGCTGTCGATCCCACCCGACATGCCGACCACCGCGCCGCGGCGGCGCATGACGGCGAGGACTTGCTCCCGGATGGCTTCCTCGATGCGGGCACTCACCTCGCCCGCGTCGATGCGGAGGACGTCGCGATGGAACGGCGTGGTCATGGGCGGGAAGCATCGCACCGAAGCCGCCGCTGGTGAAGGCCCCGAGTTCATGGACACGGCCTCTGCTCGGGTCGGGCTCCTGGTGCTACCATCGCGCCAGGGAGGTGCCCAGCTCTTGCCTTCGCCAAGCCTGCACCACCAGGTCCTGGAGCACGCCGAGCGGCGGCCCGCGGCCCTGGCCGTCTCCACCCCGGCCTTGCGCCTCACCTACGGAGAGTTGGGCACGCGCCTGCGGGCCCTTGCCGGCCACCTGGCCGCTCAGGGCGTCGCCCCCGGCGATCGGGTGGTGGTGGCCCTGCCCAATGCGCCAGCCACGGTGGTGGCCAGCCTGGCCATCCAGGCGCTGGGCGCGACCGCCGTGGAGGTGAACCGGGAATGGGCCCCGGAGGTGATGGCGGACATCGCCTCGCGGACCCGGGCCAGCCATGCGTTCATCTGGGGACGCGACGCCCGGGCCTGGAGCCGGACCTTGGCCCTGCACCCCTTCGCGCAGCTCTGGGTGGTGCACGGCGGCTCCCTGCCCGACACGCTGCGCGCCGAACTGGCTCCCGCGGCGACGCACCTGCTCCAGGAGGACGGCCAGGCGGACCAGGCGCTGGGGGCCGCGCCGGCCGCACCGCTCGGCGCTGGCACCCCGCCGGCCCCGGCGCTCATCCTCTACACCTCCGGGAGCACGGGGCAGCCGCGTGGCGTGGTCCAGAGCCACGCCAACCTCGCCGCCAACACCCGCTCCATCGTCGAGTACCTCGGCCTCGGCCCGGAGGACCGGGCCCTGCTGCTCCTGCCCATCTACTACTGCTACGGGCGGAGCGTGCTGCAGACCCACCTGAGCGTCGGGGGCTCGGTCTTCATGGAGGGCCGCATGGCCTTCCCGCGGGTGGTGATGCAGGCGCTGGCGACGGAGGGCTGCACCGGCTTCGCCGGCGTGCCGCTCACCTTCGAGCTGCTTCGCCGGCAGATCGACGTGGCCGCGATGGCCTTCCCCCGGCTCCGCTACCTGACCCAGGCGGGCGGGGCCATGGCGCCCGGGACCATCGCCTGGGTCCGCGAGGCCTTCCACCCGGCGAGCCTCTACGTGATGTACGGGCAGACCGAAGCCACCGCCAGGCTCAGCTACCTGCCACCGGAGCGCGCCGACGACAAGAAGGGATCCATCGGCATCCCCATCCCAGGGGTCCACCTGGCGGTCGTCGACGATTCGGGGCGCGCGCTCCCGGCCGGCCAGTCCGGCCACCTGGTCGCCCGGGGCGACAACGTCACGGCCGGTTACTTCGAGGAGCCGGAGGAGACCGCCGCCATCCTCCACGATGGCTGGCTCTGGACCGGCGACCTGGCCGTGCGCGACGGCGACGGCTACTTCTTCCACCGGGGCCGCTCCAAGGAGATCCTGAAGATAGGTGGGCACCGGGTGGGCCCGGTCGAGATCGAGAACGAGGTGGCCGAGCATCCCTGTGTCAGCGAGGCCGCCGTGGTGGGAGCCCCGGATCCGCTCATGGGGGAGGTGCCGGTCGCCTTCGTGGTGCTGCACCCGGGAAGCTCGGCCACCGAGGAGGAGATCCAGCGGTTCTGCCGGCAACGCATGGCCGCCTACCGCGTCCCGGCACGGGTCACCTTCGTCACGGCCCTGCCGCGCAACGAAGCCGGCAAGCTCCTCCGCGCCCAGCTGGCCGCCCCGCGCCCCTAGTGCCCCGACCCAGACATATTGACCACTGCGAGCGCCGATCCTCTCGCTGCGGCAGGCGGCCTCGTCGGTCCGCTGCTCAGCGTAGATCTACTACGCTTCCGCTGCTCCCTTCTCGGGCGCCAGCCTCGCTTCGGTCTCGGCGCTCTCGTCGGGTCATCATGCCTGGGTCGGGGCACCAGCAACCGTGACGCGCCCGCTGCCCGCCCGTCGCCGGTCCCGGCCTTCACCCGCCAGCGGCGGTCGCGTACCAGGCGGCGGCCAGCCGCAGCCCTTGCTCGACGGAGTGGGTTGGCCTGTACCCGAGGAGCTCGACCGCCTTCGACACGTCGGCCAGGGAGTGGCGGACGTCGCCGTCGCGGAAGGGGCCGTGGACCGGCTGGGCGGACGCGACCGCCGGCCGGTACCGCGCCGCCTCGTCCCTGATCCGCCGGAACAGCTCGTTCAGCGTGGTCCGCGCCCCGAACGCCACGTTGTAGACCTGGCCCAGCGCCCCGGCGCGCTCCGTGGTGGCCGCCAGCAGGTTGGCCTGGACGACGTTCTCCACGTAGCAGAAGTCCCGGCTGGTCTCCCCGTCGCCGTTGATGACGATCTCGCGCCCCTCCAGCAGGGCCGCGAACCAGCGCGGCATCACCGCCGCGTAGGCGCCAGCCGGATCCTGGCGTGGCCCGAAGACGTTGAAGTAGCGGAGCCCCACCAGCTCCAGCCCATAGCAGCTGGCGAAGCCGGCCGCGTAGGCCTCGTCGCAGGCCTTCGAGGCGGCGTAGGGGGAGAGCGGACGGCCGACATGGGCTTCGGTCTTGGGCAGCGCCGGGTGGTCGCCGTACACCGAACTCGAGCTGGCGTACACGACCCGCCGGATCCCGGAGCACCGGGCCGCCTCGAGCAGGTTGACGAAGCCGGTCACGTTGACCTCGTGGGTGGCGAGGGGGGCCTCGATGGAGCGCGGCACGGAGCCGAGCGCCGCCTGGTGGAGGACCACGTCGGCGCCGGCGCAGGCGGCCAGGCAGACGGCGGGATCGCGGATGTCGCCCTCCACGAAGGAGAGCCGCTCCCCCTGTCCGGCCGTGACCGCCTGGCGCACGGCCACCAGGTTCTCCCGGCGCCCGGTCGAGAAGTTGTCGAGCCCGGTGACCTGCTGGTCGGCGGCGAGCAGGTGCTCCACCAGGTGGGAACCGATGAAGCCGGCCGCGCCGGTCACCAGCCAGCGCCTGGGGCGATTCCGGAGCGCCGCTGGGAGAAGGCCACCCGCCTGTACTCCTTCGCTCCGGTTCTCCATCGTTCCTCCCGAGGCCTGCTAGTGCCCCGACTCATCAAGCCTGGGTCGGGGCACGAGTCTACTTCGAGCCGGGCTCGACCGTCACCGGCGCGAGAGCGCCGAGCGGACCAGCCCGAGGAACTCCAGCGCCGCGGGCCTGAATATGAGGAGCGCCCCGGCCCCGTACGTCACCGCACCCAGCGAAGCCTCCATGAGGAGCCGCGCCCCCGGTGCCCAGCCGGCCAGCAGCGGCCGCGCCACGAGGATGCCCGCGACCATCGCCAGGCAGGCGGCGACCGGCCGGGCCAGCGGCAACAGGAAGCTGGAGACCGGGGTGCCATCGAGCAGCTTCACGGCCCACATGAAGGCCACGGTCTGCAGGACGAAGACGGCCGCCACGGCGCCGCAGGTCCAGAGGACCCCGAGCCGGCCCACCGTGGCGATGGACAGGACCAGGGCGGCCAGCCCGCCCCACTGGAGCCAGAGCACGACGTCGGGGCGCTCGCTGGCGTAGAGGTACGACTGGAGCAGGCCGGCGATGGGCCGTGTCGCCGAGAGCGCCGACAGAATGACCAGCATCATGCCCACGCTGGCCCACTTCTGGTCGAAGAAGGCCTGGACCACGGTCGGGGCGATGGCACCCAGGCCGAACGCCAGCGGCAACATGACGATGGAGGTCATGGTGAGCGCGCGCGCCAGCGCGGCGCCGCGGCGCGACGGCTCCACGTGGGGCAGGGACGCGAAGAGCACGTCGCCGATCTGCTCCCCCACGGCGGTCGCCGGGACCTCGGCCAGGTTGTAGGCGTAGTTGTACGAGCCCATCACCCCTGGCCCGAAGAACCGGCTCACCATCAGGTTGTCCCAGCGGCGAATTCCGAAGGCGGCCACGTTGGTCAGCGCCACGCTCACCCCGTAGGCCAGGATCCGCCTCATGGTCGCGAGCCGCAGGCGGTGTGGCTCCAGCCACTCCCGCCAGTCCACCGAAGGCACGATGGCCGCCGCCCGCAGCGCCGAGCGTGCCAGGTTGCCCCAGGCGACCGCGACGGCCCCTAGGCCGTGAGCGGCGAGCAGCAGCGACACCCCGGTGTAGGCGAACTCGCCGAAGGCCCGCGACAGCGACAGCCAGCGGAACCTCAGGCCCCGGATGAGCACACGCTCGGGCACGTAGGCGACCCGGTCGAGCGCCATGCTGACCAGCAGGAGCGGGAGGAAGCGTCCCAGGCCGGGAGCGTCGAACCAGGCCCCCATGGAGCCGCTTGCCGCCAGGACCACCGCGATGGCCAGGAGCCCCGTCCCCAGGAACCAGCAGGTGGCGTGGAACACCTCGTCGCGGGAGAGCTCCCGCCTCCCCACCAGGAAGACCCCGATCCCGAAGGTGCTCACGCTGGCCGCCGTCTGGGTCACGATGGCCGCGGCCGAGACCTCGCCGTACTCCGCCGGCGCGACGTACCGCGCCAGGACCAGGGTGCCGACCAGCCCCACGGCGCGCGAGGCGAGGCTGGTGGGCAGCGTCCATGCGACCCCGCGGATGGCGCGCGCGCCGATGCTCGGAGGGCCCTGCTCGGCCGGCTCGCTCACTCGCGCTGCCCGGAGCCGGCGGCCAGGCGGCGGATCCCCTCGATGACGCCGACGCGCGGCCGCCACCCGAGCAGCTGGCTGGCGCGCGGGGAGACGAACTCCAGCCGCGCCAGCGCCGACTTGAGCCGGTAGGCGGAGACCGGCGACTTCCGCCTCAGCAGGGCCAGCAGGGGCTCCGACAGCCGCCCCAGGGCGAAGAGGAGCCAGCGCGGGAAGTGCATCACCCTGGCCCCGGGCGCCGCCGCCGCCAGGACCTCGTTCTGGGTCATGGAGCAGGGGTCGACCAGCTGGATTACCTCGCCCTTCGAGAGCGTGCCGTCGAGCGCCCCGACCACGGCGTCGACCACGTCGTCGAGGTGGACCAGGGGCAAGCGGAGCGTACCGTCGCCCAGCACCAGCCAGCGCGATCCGACCCGGCGGGCCACCGCCGGGGTTAGGAGCGGCATCCGGCCTCCGAAGATCTGGCCGGGGCGCAGGATGACCACCGGGAGCCCGTGCTCGGCCGCGGCCGCGCTGACCAGCCGTTCCGCCTCGAGCTTGGCGCGGGTGTAGTGGCCGCGGTCCTCCGGGCGGGGCTCGAGGGGCGAGCCTTCCGAGAGCACGCCACCGTCACAGCCAGCCCAGTCGTTCACCGAGAGGGACGAGATGTGGACCAGCTTCGCCACGCCGTGACGCCGGCACGCCTCGACGACGTTGCGGGTGCCCTCGACCGTGCCGCGCTGGTGGTCCTCCCACCAACCCTTCATGGCGGCGCCCACGTGCACGACCGCCCGCGCCCCGCGCACGGCGCGGTCCACCGCCTCCGGGTCGCCGAGGTCGCCCACCACGAAATCCACGTCCGGCCGGGGCGCCGCCGGGATTCGCCGGACCAGGACCCGCACCTTGCGCCCAGGAGCGAGCCGGCGCAGCACCGCCCCGCCGAGCCCTCCAGACGCCCCGGTGACCAGCACCTCGGCCGTCTCAGCGCAGGGCAGACGGGCCAGGCTCGCGCCGTGCTCGGCCTCGGCCGCCCCCGCCACCTCCTCGACCCAGCGCACCACCTCGCTCGCCTCGGGGACCGTGACTGGTGGCGGGCCCTGGCCATCGAGCGCCTGATAGAAGGCGCCGACCAGGCCGTGCAGCCCCTGGTAGGGCTTGACCAGCCCGGTCGCGAACTTGACGACGCCCACCGGGACGTCGATGAGCGGCTGGATCGAGTCGGTCAGCGCGTTGACGACCCGCTCGATGGGCTTGGGGACCGGCAGCGTTCCGCGCCGGGCGCAGAACATGAGGAACAGGTCGACGCGCAGGACTCCCCTGGTGCCCTGGATGATGAGCTGGCTCTGCATGGGCTTGACGTTCCAGGACAGCTGCAGCTGCCCGAACCCCCCGCGGCAGCGAACCAGCGCGCGCCACTCGTCGTAGGCGAGGTTCGGGTCGCCGCCCTTCGACGCCCAGGCCGCGGTGACCCCCTCGATCGGCCCCAGGAACGCCTGCAGCAAGTAGAGCGAGTGCACCCCGATGTCGCGGAACGGGTAGCCGGCCGAGCGGTAGTGCGGCGGCACCGGTCCTCCCCCCCACGGTGGGTAGGCCGAGCTGCGCAGGATGTCGACGGAGACCACCTCGCCGAGCTTCCCGGAGCGCACCTGCCCGAGCGCCCGGGCCACCTGCGGGTCGAAGAGGAGCGAGTGGTTCACCGAGACCATCAGCCCCCGGCGCTCCGCCAGCGCCTGGATCCGCCGGCAGTCCTCGACGCTGGTGGCCAGCGGCTTCTCGACCAGCACGTGACAGCCCAGCTCGAGGGCCGCCAGGGCGACCGCGGCGTGGCTGTCGGGCGGCGTCAGGACGTGGATCACGTCGGCACCCGCCTCGCGCAGCGCCGCGACCGATGGGAAGTCGCGCGTGCCCGAGCGCCCGGCCAGGGCCCGCGCCCGCGCCTGGTCCAGGTCCGTCACGCCGACCAGCTCGACCCGCGGGAGCCCGCGCAGGGCGGCGACATGGTGCTGCGCGATCGAACCGGCCCCCACCAGCCCCACCCTGTGCCTGGGCTCCATGTTCACCATCCCATCTGCAGGCCTGTATAGCCGACGAGCATGACCAACAACAGGGCAACACCGAGCGAGACGGCCGCCAGGTCGCGCCCGCCGAACTTGACCTGGAACGAAGGATCGTGGAGCCGGATGGCGTGGTGGAGGGCCCCGGTCATGCCCACCAGGATCCAGAGCGCGCTCTTGTAGACGAAGGACAGGAAGAAGGAGCCCACCAGGAGGCCGGACATCGAGGCCAGCAGCGCCACGGCCCAGGTTCGCGCCACCGGCGCGACCTCGGTGCCGAGGGCCTGGACGGGGATCTTGATCGCCAGGTAGAGGATCGAGGCGAAGAGCAGCAGCCCCGGCAGGCCCAGCTCGGCACCCGCCTGGATCAGGCTGTTGTGCGCGGTGAGTTCGTGGTGCTCGGTGAAGCGGCCGGCCCCGACGCCGAAGCCCGGCGACGCCTGGAGCAGGTGCAGGCCGGTCCACCAGGCCTCGGTTCGCTCTTCGGTCGAGCTCTCGCCGCCACTACGGCCACCGAAGAGGAGGATGGGGAGCGCCAGGGCAAGGCCGACCGCCAAGCCTCGCCGGATTCCGTAACGCCTCACGAAGTAGACCGCCAGCACCGTGAGGAAGACCAGCTGCCCACCCCGCGACTGCGTGAAGTAGGTGCACACGCCGATCAGCCCGATGGCCAGGACCACCAGCAGCAGGCGCGCCAGGGTGCCGCGGCGGTCGAAGAAGGCGAAGGCGAACGGCAACACCAGGCCGAGCACCAGGGCCAGCTCGTTGGGGTCCTCCAGCGTGCCCCGGTAGCGAACCCGGCCCCGGATGGAGGAGGTGCCGAGCAGGCCGGCCCGCTCACACCGGTAGTCCGCGCCCGGCTCGGCGCTCTCGGTCTCGCAGGCGAAGCGAACCTCCGGCTCACATGGCCGGCCGTCGAAGACCAGCTTCGGGCTGCCGCGCACCACGACCGAGCGGTGGCACCCGTAGGGCGCCGAGGCCTGGTGCACACCCAGTGCCGCCAGCCCCAGGCCGATGGCGAGCAACAGCAGCGCCATGGTCTGCAGCGCCTTGAAGCTCTGCACCGCCTGGGCTACCAGCAGGTAGACCAGGAATGGGATGAGGAAGGAGGGCGCCCGCTCGAGGAGCTCGCCCGGTGCTCGCACCGCCAGGGAGACCACCGACCAGGCCACGAAGAGGATTGCCAGCCGGAGGTGTGGGACCGCCCGCAGCCTGGAGATGCCGAGCCGGAGGTCGAGGAGGATCCCCAGCGCCGCCAGCCCGGTCGCGACGTACAGCAGCGGGATGGCGCCGAGGGCGAGGAAGTACTCCTGCGGCCGGACGTAGTCCACCAAGACCAGCAGCACCAGGCCCGGGAGAGCGAACATGTCAGCGGACCACGACCGGCGGCGGCGCGACCAGGCGGTCGCGGTAGGCGGAGGGGTCGCCCGTCGCCCCCTCCATGGCCGCCATGGCGATGTTGTACATCTCGCGCGCGGTGACGTAGTGGAGTGCCCAGCGCCGCCCGTCGTTGTATCGGGCGCCCAGGTCGGCGTGGAGGGCCCGGCCCTCGGCCCCCAGCAAGGAGGCGGCGTTCCGCTCCAGCGCCCCGTGGGCGTGGACCTTGACGAAGACCCACTCCGGCCGGCCCTCGACGTGGATATCCTGCTCGACCCAGGTGTCGACGCGCGCCGGCGTGGGCGGGTCGCCCGCCTGGAGCGCCGACGACTCGACGCGGACCCGGAGCCGGCCGGGCCGCCGCGCCAGGGCCAGCGCGCCCTGGATCATGAGGAGCCGGTCATCGAAGAGCTGGCCGACCCGGGCGCGGGTGCCCTGGTGGTGGGCGCGCCGGCGGGCCAGGTCGCCGGCCGGCCAGTAGATGCGGTTGACGATGCCCGGCTGGGACTCGTCGGGCGCCGAAGGGAAGGTGAAGTCCGCGTAGCAGCCGGCCTCGAACAGGAGCGGCAGCTCCGCGTCCACGCCGCACCAGCGCCCATCCCGGCGCGAGTTGGCGAGACACCAGTTGCCGTGGGTGAAGGCCCAGCGCGGGCGGCCAGCAACGTCCCTGGAGAGGTGGCCGTGCCGCCCCAGGTCGGCCAGCGCCAGCTCCAGCTTCTGGCGGAGTGTCTCGGCGGTGTCCCCGTCGTGGTGAAGATGGACCTCCACTTCGCCCAGCCCGGCCCGGGCCAGCTCGCCCAACGGCTCGAGGTACTCGGGCGCGTACTGCTCGCCAGGGAAGAAGAAGGTGTGGCGCGGTGGGCGTCCGTCGGCGTCCCGGAACTCACCCAGTGCCGGCGCATACCCCCTGGACCAGGCCAGGACCCGCTCCCGGCCCGTGACCGGCCCCGCGCCGCCCACCAGCGGCTCGTAGTGGTCGCACACCGCGAAGAGCAGGTGCCGCAGCCCCTCCGGCCGCGACCGCAGCGCCCGCCTGGAGGCGTCGCCGAGGTAGGCCCCTAGCCAGGTGTGCAGGTTCCTCGACCGGATGCGCTGGAACACGAAAGGACCTTAGCAGAGGTCAGATACCGGTCAGCAGGACGCCAAGGCCTCGCCCACCGGCGGCATCGCCGAGCCAGCGGCGGACCTGTCGCCCGCGGGTGCGACCGCTCCGGGCCACCAGCAGCACCCCGTCGAGGAGCCCGGTCGCGGCCGGCAGTTCGCCGAGATGGTCGAACCCGGTGAGGTCTACGACGAGGTGCTCGAAGGCGGCGGGCACCAGGGCCACGGCTGCTCGCAGCGGCGCCAGCGCCGTGCCGTGGTCGAAGCAGCGGGGTCCGAGCACGGCCAATCCGTCGCGAAGCCAGCTGGTGGCCAGGAGGGACCCGTCGGACGGGGCGGAGGCGCGGAGCTCCGGCGCGGCCGGCCAGCTTCCGGCCGCATCGACGAGACCGACGGCCCCCCCGCTCACCTGCGCCAGCGCGCCGCCCAGCAGCATGGCGACGGCGGGGACGGCCACCTCGTCGTCGGCCGGAGCCAGCCCGACCGTGTGCAGGCCGCGCTCGCGCAGCTCGCGAGCAACCCGCACCCCTTCCATCCACGCTGGCGCCGCGTCCCTCCACCCGGCCAGGTCGAGGCCGGCGGCGCGGAGCGCCTCCAGGGCGCGAGCCGAAGCGGATGGGTCCACCGCCTAAGGCCCCAGCAGCACGAAGCCCAGCAGGCCCCTCTGGCCGATCTGCTCGAGGGCGCGCCGCACCGTGCCTGCCCGCGAGCGGCCCGCCCGCAGCGTAATCAAGACGCCCTCGACCCCCTCCGCGATGACGTTGACGTCCGAGCTGTCCAGGATGGCCGGGCTGTCGACCACCACGTAGTCGTATCCCGCGCCACGAAGCTCGGTCAGGCACTGCGCCAGGACCGGGCCGTCGAAGATGGGGCGTGGCGTGACGTCCGGCGCGACCGCGGCCGTGTGCAGCCACGGCGTGAGGTTCTCCACGACCAGCCAGGGCCGCTGCGTCGTCTGGAGGCGCCGCTCCAGCTGCTGGCTGACGCAGGCCGGGGGCTGGAAGCCGAGCAGCCGGGCCAGGGAGGGGCGCCGCAAGTTCGCCTCCAGGAGGAGGACCCGCGCCCAGCCGGACTCGCCCAGCGCCAGCGCGAGGTTGGCGGCGCAGAGTGACTTGCCCTCCCCAGGCTCCGGGCTCGTGACCAGGATGGTCCGGACGTCTCCCCGCTCCATGAGCCGGTGGCGCAGGACCCGGAAGGCGGCCGACGCGGCCGAGTCGGGCGCCGCCACCAGGAAGAGCCTGGGGTCGATGGGGTCCCTGGCGACGAGGCGGTGCACTCGCACGCCCGAAGGGGACCCGGGGGACCCGGGCGGAGCGGCGGTGGCGGCGACCGGCCGGGTCCGGACCACCTGCTCCGGCACCTCGCGGAGCACCGCACCCGTGCCCGGGATCCCCACCAGGACCGGCCCGAGGTCGAGCCGCTCGACGTCGGCCCGGTCGAGGATCCGGTCGTCGAAGAGGGCGGCCACCAGCGCCGCCCCAGCGCCGGCGACACTGGCGATGAGGAGCGCCAGCATCAGGAGCCGGCTCCGGGTCGGGCCGACCGGGGCGGCCGGCAGGTAGGCCGGGTCGATGACCACGATCTGGGCGGCCTGGCCCGCCGCCGCCAGGTTGGCCGTCATGGTGGCCAGGAACTGCCGGGTCTCGAGCTCTCGGTAGCGCTCACGTGACTCCGCCAACTCGCGGCTCAGGCGAGCCCACTCCGCTTCCAGCGCCACCACCCGCTGGGCGGTCTGGCTGGTAGGGCCGGCCACATACCCCCGGCCCCGCACCTGGGTCCGGCGGTACGATGCGATCTCCCGCTGGACCTCGGCGAGCCGCTCCCGCATGACGGTGGGCTCCGCCGCATCGACGGCCGCGCCGGCGCGCTTGTGGGCCTCCATGGCCGCCTTGACCTTGGCCTCGGCCACCAGGACATCGGGGTGGTGCTCGGTGAAGTTGGCCTTGCGCTCCGCCATCTCGCGCTGCGCCATCCGGAGGTTGGTCTCCGCCTCGCTCCTGGCCGCGACCAGCGCCGGGTCCTGCGGCGCACGCGGGAGCGGCGTGGGCGAGGCGAGCTGGCGCCGGATCCGCTCCTCCTCGCGCGCCAGGGCGGCCAACCCGGGATCCTCCAGCTCCGGGACCCGCACCTCGGCATCCAGTGGCCTCCAGACCTGCGAGCGCGCCGCGCCAGTCCGCGCCGCCTCGTCGTGGGCGAACTCGGGGTGGGCGGCCAGGAAGCGGAGCTGCGAACCCTCCCGCTCGACCAGCTGGGTTTCGGTGCGCTTCCGCTCACCGTCGAGGAAGGATCTGGCCACCTCGGCCTGCTCGGTGCGAAGGCGCTGGTTCTCCCCGACCAGCACCTCGGTCAGCCGCGAGGTCACGCGCTGCGCCTCGGCCGGCGACGCCCCGTTGAAGGAGATGACGAAGACGTCGCCCTCGGAGACCCGAAAGCCCGCCGCCAGGCGCATCTCCTCGACGGCCTCGGCGATCCGCCCCGCCTTGACCAGGTCCGGGTAGAGCTTCAGCTCCTCGACGATCTTGGTCAGCTGGCCGCGGGCCAGCAGGACGTCCTTGAGCCGTTGGCCGACGCGCCGCCCGCCGCCGCCCTCGCTCGCCGTCCACTGCATCCCTTCCTGGTAGTAGACGACCGCCTCCGAGCGGTACTCCTTGGGCCAGGCCACGAAGGCCACCAGCGCCAGCACCAGGACGGCAGACGAGGTCAAGGCGGCGAGGCGCCAGCGCGGCAGGATCCGCCGGGCCAGACGGAAGATCGGTTGCAGCTCCTCGCTCGCGATCAGCGGTGGGTTCGGGTGGGCGTCCATTCCCCCAATCATGCCCGCTCACCATGGGGCAGGCAATTCCTCGAAACGACTCACGGTCGCCCTGAGCCCCGGCGCTGGGCCGGGCCGCGAGAGCGGAAGGAGCCGGCCTGGTCGCCAGGGAAGCGCGGGAATGCGCCGACCAGCTCCCGGCCGCGCTCCGGCAGGTCCTCGGGAGCGTGGATCCTGTCGTCGAAGGCGCCGACCACCGGCGCGAACAGCAGCAGGCTGGCGAAGAAGACCACGGCGCCGAGGAGCGCCAGCTCGGCGGGGGTGAGTGGCGGCGCGAGCTCCACCAGCCGCTCGTCCACGAGTTGGAGGCTGATGCCGAGCTGCTCCGCCTCGGCGGCGCCGTTGAAGTCGATGGCCGTGAGCCGGCGCTCCAGGAGGAGCGCCTGCTCGATGGCGCTCCTCGCCTCCGCCTCCTTCGCCGCGAGGCGTGTCCCGAGACCGACCGGAGGGCGCCCCCCGGCCGTCAGGGCCTCGGCCGAGAGCCGCTCCAGCCCCTGGTGGAGCGCGCTGGTGCGCGCGCGCGCCCGCTCCAGCTCGGACACCAGGAGCTTGCGCGCCTCGGCCAGCCTGCTCCGCCTGCTCGCCACCTGATGGTGGAGGATGGTCTGACCGATCTCGTGCGCCATGGCGTACGTCTGCTCGGCGTCGCTGCCTCCCAGCGAGACGACCACCTGGGCCGTGCGCGGTTCATCCCGCCGTCCCCGGTCGTAGAGGAAGTAGTTGCGGTTGACCTCGATGGAGATCTCCTCCCGGAAGTCATCGACGGCCGCGATCGGGTCGCTCGCCAGCCAGGCCCGCGAAGCGCCGTGCTTCACCATCACCTGCTTGAGCTGGTGACGGGAGAGCGCCACGTTGGAGACGTACTCCCTGATGGCACGCGGCGGCCGCGAACCGGCTCGCGAATCCGGCAGATCCCCCTCGGCGAGGCGAAAGGTGAGGATGGCCTCGAAGCGCGGCGGCTGGTAGGCGCGCAGGGCGGCCGTGGCGCCGGCCAGCAGCAGCGGCACGACCAGCACCAGTACCGGCCGGCGACTGGCACGCACCAGCGCCAGGCGGGCCATCCTGGTCAGGCGCCACTCCTCCTCGATCCAGCGGTCCCTGGGCCCGGCCGTCGGGCGGCTCATCCCAGCGCCTCGCGCAACGCACCCTCGAGCCGGCGCGCGCTCTCGTCCCAGCCGTGCCGGCCGCCGGCGCACGCCACCGTGTCAGGGTCGTAGACCACGTCGGCGGCCCGTTCCATCGCCTCCGCCAGCAGATCTGGACGCCTGGCCGGAACCAGCTCACCCAGCTCCAGACCGGTGACCAGGTCTGGCGTGCCGCCGACCGCGGTCGCCACCACGCGCCGGCCGCAGGCCAGCGCCTCGAGGACCACGTTGGGCGTCCCCTCGGCCCAACTGGGCAGGACCAGAGCGTCACACGCCGCCAACCAACTCGGCACCTGCTCCAATGGCCTGGCTCCGGCGAAGAGGACCAGGTCCGCGGGCATGCCTGCCGCCGCTCGCTGGCAGGCCGCGCGCGCGGTCCCATCGCCCACCAGCACCAGCCTGAGGTCGGTCCGCCGGCGCGCCAGCGCGGAGAAGGCCTCGAGCAGGTCGAGGACGCCCTTGGCCTCCTCGACACGTCCCACGTACAGGAGCCAGCGTCGCGAGTCGCCGGCGTGGCCCAGCCCGGCCCTGGCGGCGGCGCGGTCGCGGGGCTGGAACAGCTGCCGGTCCACGCCATTGGGGATGGTGTCGATGCGCTCGCGGGGGACCCCGAAGGCTGCCACCGCGTCCGCCAGCGGCCGCGAGACCGCCACCACGCGCCGGGCTCGCGGCAGCGCCCAGCGCAGGTTGAAGGCGACCGAAGGCAGCCTCGCCAGCACGTTCATGTCCGAGCCGTGCACCTTGATCACCGCGGGCAGGCCGAGCAGCCCGGCCAGCGCGACGGCGCCAACCCCGTCCGGGAAGGCCCATGAGCCCAGGACCACGTCGTACCGGCCGCGCCGGCGCAGCACCTCCCGGGCCAATGATGCGGCGTAGAGCACGCCGCCCAGCGCACGGCCGATGCGCGGCAGGTAGAGGTAGCGCGGGTGCGCAACCTCCAGGCCGTCGATGCGCTCCCGGCCGGGCACGCCGCCCAGCCCACCCGCCGCGGACCATCGGGCGAACAGGCGGGCCCCCGGGAACCAGGGGATGGAGGCCAGCACCTCGACGTCGCAGCGCTTCCCCAGCGCGGCGAACTGCTGGCGGTTGAATGGCGCCGCGAACGGGTTGACGGCGTTCGGGAACTCCCGGGTGATGATGAGCACCCGCAGCCGGCGGGGCGCGGGCCCGGGCGTCGCTCCCGGCGTCTCCGCCGCCCCCGCCAGGAGCCCCGTGCCGCGCCCGCTCAGGCGGAGCCTCGCTCCGGCGCCCCGGCCCGGCGCCACCAGGCCACCGTCCACTGCGTCTCGCCGAAGGAGAAAGTGGCCTTCTCGACCCCCTGCCGCGCGGCCACGTAGGCCCCGATGCGGCGCTCCGCGGGGCTGAAGTAGGTCACCAGGCACCCACGCCGGGCGAGCTGTTCCATCCGATCGAGGGTCCTCGGCACATCGGACAGGTAGTACAACACCTCGCACGCCACGACCACGTCGAAGCGGGGCTGATCGAGCGGCCAGGGCTGTGTCAGGAGGTCGCCAACCGCGAACTCGACCCCTGGAAGCCGCCGCCTGGCCCGGTTGACGGCGGTGGGCGACACATCGATGCCCGTGGTGCTCCGGCTCACGCCGGCCAGCACCTCGGTCTGGAGTCCCTCTCCGCAGCCGATCTCGAGGAGGCTCCCGATCTCGTCCCCGAAGACCCTGCGGATGTGGCCATTGGTCTCTGCGAAGCGGAAGTGCTCCGGTTCCGAGTCGAGCTTCCAGGGGTCTGGGATCAGGTAGGCGCGTTCCAGCAGCGCGTGGGCGTCGTTCTGCCCGACTCCGCGGAGCGCGTAGTTCATCCAGGCGCGCCGGACCAGCGTACCGAGCCGGCCGCGGAGCCACCCGCCCCCTCGAGGTCCGCTTCGCGCCATGGTCTCACCCCCCCGCAACGCTGCGCGGATTCGCCCGATAGGCCAGCCACGGCAGCGCCATCTGACCCACCAGCATCGCGTCTGACATCCGCCGGTCCACCGCGATCCGGCGCAGGTCGAGCCGGTCCATGCGCCGGCCCACCAGGTTGACGCCGCTGACGTTGGTGAAGCCGAGCTGGTAGCCGGCGGCCTCGACGGCGGCGCGGACCCGCGGGAGGTGGGCGATGGGCCGGCCCACCGGGTAGGCGATGGCCCGGACCTCGCGACCGAGCTCGCGCTCCAGGTCGGCGCGGGAACCGGCCAGCTCGCCGGCCAGCTCCACCGGGGAGAGCGTCTCCAGGACGCGGTGGCTGCGGGAGTGCGACTCGACGTCCATGCCGGCATCCCGCAGGGCCCGGACCTGGTCCCAGGTCATGATCAGTTCGTCCGCGAGCCGCCGCTCGACCCCGGCGTCCCACTCGACGCCTGCCGCGACCGCGACCTGTGCCAGGAACCGTTCCAGATCGAGCCCGGAGGTGTTCTTGACGATCCGGTTCAACGCCTCGGCCGCGCCAGGCCAGGCCAGATCCAGCGCCACTGGCGCCGGGTAGGTCAGCTCGATCCGGCGCGCCCGGGCGTGCGCCACCATCCAGGCGATCCGCTCCCACCAGTAAAGCCGGCGCTCCTCGACGAAGGAGGTGGCCACGAAGAAGACCGCCCGCAGCCCGACCTGGCGCAAGATGGGAACGGCCACGTCGAGGCAGGAGCGGTAGCCGTCATCGAAGGTGACCAGCGCCGGGTTGGGCGGGAGCGGCGCGCCGTCCAGCGCCCGGCAGAGCTCCTCGACGCCGATCACGTTGAAGCGGCGCGCCACGGCCTCCAGGCGGTGACGGAACTGGGCTGGGGTGGCGTCAGCCACCGCCGGGTCGAAGGGATAGCCCGGCGGCGGCTCCAGCACATGGTGGTGCGTGAAGACCGAGATGCGGGGCGCCCCGGACCGAGCCCGCACCCGGAGGACGGCGTCGAGCGCACCGGTACGCAGCAGCAAGCGAGCAGCGCCTTCGCGGACCCACACCAGGCCATGATAACAGGAAGGCCCACCCGGCGAAGGCCAGTGCCCCTACCCAGGCATGATGATGTGACGAGAGCGCCGAGACCGAAGCGAGGCTGGCGCTCAAGGAGGGAGCCGCGGAGCGTGCGCACCCTCGCCGGCGCCTGGAGGGCGCTTCCGCTCAGCGCCGAGGCGCGCCGGAGCTGCCCCGCAGGGCGCGCCGCGCTCGCACCGCCATCCCCTTGGCCAGGTCCATGCCCAACCTCCCCATGGCCACGGCGTCGCGGCTGGAGCGGACCAGGGAGACGCCCTTGGCCGCGCACCCGAACGCCCCGCGGGCGTCCCCGGCCTGGAGCAGTCCGCGGGCGTTGCGGGCGTAGGCCTGCAGCAGCGCGGCGGCGCGGTCGCGCGGCTCCACCTGGTCCCGGTGGCGGTCTACGAACCCCTCGATCACGGCCAGGTAGTCGCGGTAGGTCCGCGGGCTGGCGGAGAGCCCGTCGTGCCCGCGCATGGCTCGCGTGAGTGGCTGCTCGACCACGCCGATCTTCCAGCTCAGGGCCACCCGGAGGTGGAAGTCGAGGTCCTCGGCGGTGCGGAGCGTCTCGTCGAAGCCGCCTACGTCTTCAAGGACGGCGCGCCGGAAGGCGGCCGAGGCCGGGACCAGGGCCGGATTGCGCAGCACCCAGGGCAGGATGTGCCCGTCCTCGGGGAGGAAGTCCCGGCGCCGGAAGAGCTGGTAGTCGCGCCGCTGTGCGTCCATCCGCACCACGTCGGTGAGGACCATCCCGAAGTCCGGGTGGCGCTCCAGGAAGGCGACCTGGGCCTCGACGTGGGTCGGCAGCCACTCGTCGTCGGAGTCGAGCAGCGCCAGGTAGTCACCCCGCGCCGCGGCGAGACCGGCGTTGCGCGCCGAGGAGACGCCGCCGTTGGGCTTGACCAGGCAGCGGAGGCGGTCCCCGAACTCCTGGCGCAGCGCCTCCGCGGTGCCGTCGGTCGAGCCGTCGTCGACCACGATCACCTCGATGGTGGGGTAGGTCTGCGAGAGCGCGGTCTCCACCGCGATGCGGACGTCCCGGGCGCGGTTGTAGGTCGGGATGACGGCGCTGACCAGGGGCGGCACCCCGGCATTATGGCCCCGGGCCGCGGCCGGTCAACGCCAGGGGCCGTGCTAGCATCCGCCCGTGCTCGACCCCCGCGGCATGCTGACGTCGCCGGCCGTCAAGCGCGCGCTCTATGCGTCCGGCGCGCTCGACGCCTGGCACCGGCGCCGCAACCGGGACCGGCTCACGGTGATCATGTTCCACCGGGTGCTCTCACCCGCGGACCCGCGCTGGGCCACCTGCGATCCCGAGTACACCATCCCGGACCAGCTCTTCGCGCAGACGCTCGGGTTCTTCCAGCGCCACTACCAGGTGGTCTCCCTGGCGCAGCTGCTGGCCGCCCGGGCCGGCCAGGGCTCGCTGCCGGAGCGGGCGCTGCTGCTCACCTTCGACGACGGGTGGTCCGACATCGAGGAGTTCGCGCTGCCGCACCTGCGGCGCGCCGCCCTCCCGGCGGTCATGTTCGTGGCCGGCGAGGCCATCGGCCGCCGCTCCGCCTTCTGGCAGGAGCAGCTGGTCCACGCCTGGCGGGCTGGCCGGCTCGAGGAGAGTCGCGCCGCGGCGCTCTGGCGCGCCGCCGGACCGGGGGAGCCGCCACCGGACCGGGGGCGGGACGACCTGTCTGGCCTCCGGGCCCTGGTGGCCCGGCTCGAGGCGCTCGAGCCGGCCCGGCGCGGGCCCCTCCTCCTCACCGTCGAGGACCTCCTGAGCGACCCGTTGCGCCACATGGTGACGCCCGAGCAGCTCCGCGCCCTGGCGGCACACGGCGTGGCCATCGGGGCCCATGGCTTGACCCATGAGCCGCTGGTCCGGGTGGACGCCGCCGCCGAGCTGGCGGGCGTTCGCGAGCTGCTGGCCCGCCACGTCGCCGCCGCGCCGGTCCTGTCCTTCCCCCACGGCCGCTTCGATTCTCGAACCGTCGAGCTGGCCCGCGCCGCGGGATTCCCGCTCCTCTTCACGAGCGCCCCCGAGCTGCCGCCGGCGCGTGGACGGGGCCCCGGCCTGCTGGGCCGTGTCGGCTTCACGACCGACAGCATCACCGAGCAGGGCCGGTTCGCCCCGGAGCGGCTGGCCCTGCACCTGTTCCGGCGGCCGCACGCGGTCGATTGACCCGGCGGCCCGCCCAGCGCCACGCCCTCACGGTGAGGCGAGCGGGGCGGTCGCGGCGGCGCGCCGCCTGGCCCAGGCGTCCCTCAAGGAGAAGAACGGCCTCTCGACCAGGTAGAAGCTGGCCAGCGCGCAGGCGAAGGCCAGGACGAGATTGAGTGGGAAGGCGTTCACCGCCGCGTTCGCCCTGTGGTTGAGGAACGGCTCCTGCCAGAGGTAGATCGAGTAGCTCAGGGTCCCCACCCAGATCAGGGCCCGGGTGTTGAGCAGCCGGTAGACCGGATCGCCTGGCACGCTGATGAGCCGGTCCACCACCAGCGTGACCCCCAGGACCTGGAGGGTCACGCCGAGAGTGTAGTCGAAGGCGACCCATCGCTCGTAGTTGAGCAGCGCCACCAGCGCCGGCACGGCCAGGAAGAGCGGCGAGCGGAGGAAGCGCTGGTACCAGGCCACGCCGCCGAGGCGCGATCGCATCACGGCCAGGAGGGAGCCGGCGGCGATGGCGTCCATCACGCAGGGGTAGGCCTCGAAGATCACGTCGTCGCGGAAGGGCGCGAAGTACCAGGCCAGGACCCGCATCACGGGCGCCAGGAGGATCATGCCGGCCGCGACGTGGCCGATCCAGCGCCGGCCCACCAGCAGCACCAGCGCCGGCCAGAGCAGGTAGAACTGCTCCTCCACCGACAGCGACCAGAGGTGCCCGAGCTCCCAGGAGCGCACATAGTGGTAGTTCATGGTGAAGGTGAGCGCGTGGACCGCGTCGCCTTCCAGGAAGCGGAACGCGCCCAGCGCCTCGGCCAGCAGCATCACCAGCACGAAGACGTACATGGCCGGGAAGATCCGGAAGGCGCGCCGGATGTAGAACTGCCGCAGCGAGACGGTTCCGGTCTTCTCGTGCTCACGAAGCAAGAGGGTCGTGATGAGGAAGCCCGAGACGACGAAGAAGGTGCGCACTCCGAGATAGCCGATGTCCCCCAGGGCCGCGAGAGTGCGGTGGTCGCTGATGGGGAAACCGACGGTACCGACCAGGTGATGAATGATCACCAGCCCGATGGAGACGGCGCGCAGGCCATCGAGCGACGGGATGCGGCGTGACGCGCCTTCAGTCGCCATTGTGTCCCAATCTATATTGCCCCGCCGACGACTTCACGTCCGCGTGGGCGGCCTATCGGGCGTTCCACTCCGGCCCGCGATCGGTGTAGCGGATTCCCTGGACCGACTTGCCGAGCTCCACGGGCGGCGCGCCGGCCAGCTGGACCGCCCCACCCCGGCTGGTCCTCCCCTTCTCGAAGACGATGGTGGTCCCGGGGCCGGCGGGCGGCCTGAGGTCCACCGTGAAGGTCCCGCCGTCCGGCCGGTCCGGGGCGCTGTCGACCACCGTCGCCACCAGGTCGGTCCCTCCCGCGTCCCGGGCCTGGAGGACGTGCAGGAAATAGCGCTGCGCGCTCCCCGAAGTGTCGATCTCCACCCGGTGCTGCCCGACCCTGGAACAGCCCGCGCAGGCGCGCTCGTCGATGACGCGCCGCGCCGGCCTGGCGGGGACCAGGGTCGTCATCCGGAGGGCCTGCTTCCCGTTCACGGCCGTCAGGTGGGCGTCGTCCTCCAGGGTCGGTCGGGTCTCGAAGTGGATGACGAAGGAGTTGACCTGGTCGGCGGCCTTCTTCCCGGAGTCGGCCCCTCGCACCACGTCTCCGGTCGTCAGGCGATCGAGGACGATGGTCGTCTCCAGGCCCCGCAGGAACAGGAGCTCCCGCTCGACGTGGACCACCGCGCCGTTGTTGTAGGAGGAGTACTGGGCGCTCCATCGATAGCGGTTGGTCATGTCCAGGTCCGCGTAGACGTACCCGGGACGGCTCTCCAGGCGGCGCACCACGGCCTGGCCCGCGTCCACGCTCGGCATCAGCTTCACCCCGTCGGTGTAGAGCGGCGTGCCGAAGACGATGCCGTTGTGGGCGATGACGCTGGCCGAGTCGTCCGTGGCGCGGCTCCCGCCTCCGTATCCCGCGATGGTGTCCGAGTACCCGGTCGTCTCTCGCGCCAGCCACCTCCCGCCGCGCCAGAGGTTGAAGTTCCCGGTGTCGGCCTGCTGGTGCCCGACCCCCTCGCCAGGCTTGCCCAACTGCCACAGGAACCAGGTGGAGGCTCCGTCCCACGCCTTGCGTCCGTAGAGGTACTGGACGCCGGTCGCGTAGTAGTCGAGCGGCAGGGACTCGAAGGACAGCGCCTTGCCGTCCGATAGCTGCGCGCTGACGTACGGACTGGCGGGCTTCACCGACCGGTGGGCGCCCACCGTATCGACCCAGTGGCGGGCGTATCTCCCCAGGTCGATGTCACTCCAGGTGCTGGCGGCGACGCTCACGAAATCCTGGTAGTAGTTCCGCAGGCGCAGCACGCCCCCGTCGGCGAAGATCTCATCGTCGCCGAAGGGGTTGAGTTGATAGGCCGCGCCCTCGCCGCCGGCGCCCTCGGTCGGAGCCGGCGTGGTTCCGTAGATGATCCAGAAGACCGCCTGCTTGAAGAAGCCGGTCTCGGAGAAGAGGTCCCTCCCCCCCAGGCCCGCGGAGACGAAGGGGATGATCGGGTACTCCAGCAGGCTGGCCCCGTAGGCGGTCCCCTCCTGGCCCACGCCTCCGGGCTCCCTGGCGGCCGACGGCACGAAGTGCTTCGCCCAGCGCTCCACCAGGCCGTCGGTCAGGAGCGCCTCGGCGCTGGCCCGGTTCTCGGCATAGGTGGCGATCCCGAAGGCGAGGTCATTGCGCAGGCTGCCCCAGTTGTAGTTGCTCTGGGTCATCTTCGGCCCGCCCCAGGCCTGCTGGTTGATCCCCGCCAGGTAGTCGTTCCAGCCCTTCCCCGAGCCGGCCAGGTTGCCGAGGAAGTCGGTGCGCTGGCGAGGGGTCAGCTGATCGTGGCACCAGTCGTAGACCAGGACGGCGGTCAGCCCGTTCCAGCGGGCGAAGTCGCTGCCGTTGGCGCGCGGTGAGTACTGCCGCTCGGGGACCTGCTGGCTCATGGCCCAGTCGATGGCCTTCGAGCAGTCGGTTCCCGCCACCGCGTGCTTCCAGGCGATGTGGAGGTGGTCCGAGGAGGCCGGAGTGAACGGGTGGGCCGCCAGCCAGGCGCGGGCCTGGGCCAGGCGGGCGGGCGTGAACCAGAGCCGCGGGTGGG
>JANPOM010000473.1:0-1215 GCA_031427995.1 Anaeromyxobacter sp.
GCCATCTCAACTGCTATTCCGTTGCTATTTTGAATGGGGAACCGAGGGGCAGCATGGGGAATGGCGGGGCATCGGGAGCTCTCATCTTCTCGCTGGTACGACGTCGTTTCCGGAGATTTCAGCGTGACCTCGCCAGGATAGTCTATTCACTATTGGTCAATTCGAGCCCCGCACGCCCCGCCAGTCCCAGCCCCGTAACTCGCGAGAGTTACGGGGTTTTCCATTGTGGTCCGCGACGCCCGGGGCACTTGCTATCCTGTTGCTATTCCCGCAGGGCTCGCTCCTCCGTGAGCAAGTTCTCGACTTCCTTAGTGAACTCGCGCGCAGTGCCTGGGTGACAAGACGCAAGGTCCCGTACACCCCGGTCTCGTCAGCTCACCATCGTGCCTGTTGTCGCCCGCTTGGAACACACATCACTTCGTTCGCGGCTTCACCTTTCCCGGGAACTCGCTGCCAGGTCCATATTCGACACCAGGACCGCGCTGCGCCTTCGACGTCTTCCTGAGCAGGCTCCGGTCCACCATGTCCTTGAGGATGACCGCAGCTCGCTGGACCTCGAAGTCCATCATGTTCTGCACGGTCCGATTGGTGACCTTCCCATACTCACGAACGTGGGCGATCACCTTCCGGTCAATCTCATCCACGGTGCGCCGTTGATAGGGAACTGCTGCGCCCAACTCTCGCAGCACCTCGCCCCGAAGGCGATAGGCCGGATTGGTTCGGCGAGTCGTTAGACGGGTGGGTTCCAGAATGGCCACGGCGTCGGTCGACAGCCGCCTCAAGCCCTGCTCGACCTCGGGCACGCTCTTCTGAAGCAGCGGAGCGATCTGCTGCGCCGAGACCGTCTTCACGGTGCAGAGGCGAAACAGGACCAGCATCGTGTCGGTGTCATCGCGCTCTTGCTCGGGCAGCTGGGCGACGAAGCGCGCGACCTGCGTGTTGGCCCGTCCCCCGGCCAGGCTCACCCGAACGTGGTCGCGGTGCGATTCGAACCGCGGGATGTCGCGGCCGGACCCGATCATCTCGCGGAACATGCGGTCGACACCTCGCCCAACCTCCTCGGCAAGTCCCAACACCCGCGCGGCATTGGCGAGGCACGGATTCCGGGGCTTGGACGGGTGGGTCAGGATGTTCTCGGGCGTCACGCCTGACACCAGCGGCCCCGGCGAGTTCACGGTCAGGAGCTCGGGCGAGTGGATCACATTGACTGGGCCC
>JANPOM010000474.1:0-1856 GCA_031427995.1 Anaeromyxobacter sp.
TCCCCACTCTCTCCCCCCACAAGGGACCGGCGGGGACCAGGAGGATCACGGAAGTGTCTGCAAACAGGCACCGTGTGAGGCGAGGTGCTGATGTCGCCGGACCTATCCCCAGGCTCGCGCCAGGTGCTGGGCCTGGACCACCCGTTTCGGGTCGAGGGACTGGGAGACGGTCATCGAATCTACCTCCCGTGGCATAGGGAGAGGTCGTACAGGCACTCGTAGAACTTGAAGCGGGCGCTTACACTCGGCCGCTGTCAGACCGGGTCGGTAGGCTACGTACCACTCGGTCTGGAATCCTAGCTAGATGCGGTAGGTTGCACATGTGTCAACTTATAGGTTGACGACGGAGGGTCATGGTGGTTACCTCATTGCCGCTGGTCGGGTTGGCGACGGGTGGCGAGTTTGAGGCGCACACTATTGTGCTGGGGGATGACGACGCCCCTGTAGTGGAGTTCTTGGAGCACCGTCGAATCCGCACAGACCTTCCTGAGTTCTACGCCAACCTGAACAAGTTCCTTCGATTCGGCTTCATCGACCGAGGCAACGCATTCAAGGCCCTTCGCAACTATGGGAACGTCTGGCAGGTGTCCGCGACGTCGCACCGGATGTTGGGCTTTCGCTGGGGGAACGTGCTGGTGTTGACCAACGGGTTCGAGAAGAAGCGCCAGGACACAGAGCAAAAGCACGTCGACTGCTGTGAGGAACGCAAGGCTGCGTTCCAGCGCGACCAGGGGGGGACGCCATGAGCAAGCTCGCGGACATCATCAATGCGCCCGGATTCGACCTGGAAGTGAAGCAGTTCGAGTGCGTCCTCGACTACGTCACCGCGGTGGAGCAGGCGATGGAGGCCAAGCAGGTGACTCAGAGCGCCCTGGCGCGGAGTCTTGGCAAGACCCGTGCTTGGGTGTCGAAGGTTCTGGGGAAGAAGCGCAACTTGACCTTCTTCACGGCGGTCGAGCTGGCCAACGCGCTGGAGATGGACATCCAGGTGCGGGTGGTGAACAGGGTCGGAAGCCAAGTTCACGTGCTCGACCAGCTACACGGCTCCTGTACCGTGGACGCGAGGGCGGTGGAAGCGAGCGGCTGGTCCTCTGGCCGTGTTCGCATGCGCCTGGTGTATGACGCGACGGTTTCGGCGACTACGGGGGCAGCAGCATGACCGAGGCCAATACGCCATCCCCACGCGCTATCGCCCTCTCGCGCCTCGTATCGCTGCAAGGCGTCCGTCTCATTCGCAGCCAGTCGGAGTTCCTCGGCATCCAGAAGGGAGACGTTCTCGAGCAACTCAAACTCGAGATGAAGGCCGGTGGCCGCAAGTCACCCGATGCGCCCCACACGGTCCAGACCTTCGTTGGCTTGGAGTGCGCCGTCTTGCCGCGAGATCATGAGCGCATTGTGGCGAAAGTCTCCTGTGACATGGCCCTTGACTACCTAGTGTCGGATGCCAAGGCGTTCGAGGAACTCACTGAGGACGACTGTGCGGCGTTCGCATCGGCGAATGGCGTCTACAACGCTTGGCCCTACCTGCGGGAGTTCTGCCAGACCATCTCATTGAGGATGCTTCTGCCGGCGCCCATCATCCTGCCGAGCCTGCCGCCGAGCATGAGGGACGCGAAGCTCTCAACCAAGTAGTTGTGGGACCAGAGGCTGCCTCCCCTTTCGTTCGATTCCTGCTCCGTACCTGCTCCGTTGCGGGGGAGGTTTCGAGGGGACAGGCCAGGACGGCTTGAGGCCGCCATTGCCAAGCCATTGCCAAACACGAGGTCATTCTGCATCACCAGGCATCACGTAACAGGCCGTAACTGCGAGGGTAGACCACCGGCCAAGTCGCGCAACATGGACTCTTAATCCATAGG
>JANPOM010000475.1:0-4105 GCA_031427995.1 Anaeromyxobacter sp.
GCACCGGTCCGTTCTTCGGCGACATGGGACCACCGTGCGGGGATCGAGGGTAAGTCATTCAACCCGCCGTTCGAGTCCGATAACGTACCATATGGTAACTCGGGCCTGCTGGTTCAAACCCCGTTTCTTCGACTCCCGAACGTTGCCACACGCCCCGGACGCTCCGCAGGGGTACGGCCCTGGGCAAGACGCCCGACAGGAGGCATGGCTCCGCCGCCGGTCGGCGTCGAGGGCCAAGCGGTCAGAAGTCAGTCGTCGTAGGTCGGGTCGGCCCCGGCGTACTCGGGACCGGGATCGGCGGCCTGGTCGGGCGCCGCCGCCTTCGCCAGGGGCGGCCCGGTGGAGGCCAGCCCCAGGTGGTCGAGGATGCGCTTCGCCACCCCGGCCTCGGCGATGAAGGCCATCAGCTCCATCCGCCCGCCGCACTCGGGGCAAGCGAGCACGTCGAGGGAGAACACCTTCCTCAGCAGCTCGGCCCAGGGCACCCGGTAGCGAGGGCCGCGGCTCTCGCCCCCGCTCGGAAGGGTCGCCGCCTTGAGGGTGAAGCCGGCTGCCGCCGCCGCACCAGCAGGGGGGCCCACCGTTCCGTGTGCCCGGAGTGGTGGCTGGCCCAGCTGGCCATCCTGTCCGCCGTGCCGCTGGCGTCCCTCGGTTGCGGTGGGGGGCGGGGATGCTCCCCCCGGCACCACCCGCGCCCGGACCTTGGAGTTGGGCGCGAAGGCGCCATGGTACCGCAGCCCGTGGGTCCTCGGCGGCGGCACCAGGGTTGCGATGCGGGCCAGCAGCTGGTCCGGCGTGAGCAACAGGAACAGCGCGCCGCTCCGCGCCCGCTTCATCTTGTAGAGCAGGTTCCCCTCGGGCCCCTGCGACAGCCGGTGCAGCGCGAAGGGCGGTCGCACCGCATAGCGGCAGAGCCGCTCCAGGCCTTCGCGGTCGTTTCCGTGGATCCGCACCCCAGCATGCAGCGAGAAGCCGTCGAGCGACACTGAATGGCGCCCGTGCTTGAAGGGATCCGGGAACCTCATCCGTCGGTCAACCTCGGCCGCCTGCAGCTCGGCGAAGGTGTCGTCGTCGAGAGCCCGCGCCAGGGCCTCGTTGGCGAAGACGACTCGGGCCACCTTCCGGATGATCCTGGTCAGGATCCGCTCCAGCTCCTGGTCACTCGGCGCCGGGAGCCGGACGAAGAGCCCCCTCCCGGGGCGCGACAGATCGAAGACGCCGTCCGGGATCAGCGTGTGAAAGTGGACGTTCAGGTTGATGGCCGACCCGAACCGCTGGACCGCGGTGCAGCCGCCGGTCCGCGGATCGACCACCCCCACCAACCGCCCGCGCCGCCTCTGCCAGGCGAAGACGGCCCGGGTGAAGAGGTCGAGGAGGCGGGAGCAGAAGGCCGGATCCCGTGCCGCCAGGAACCGGAGCCGCCGCGGGAAGGAGAGTACCCACTGCCTGACCGGCACCCGCGGGAAGACGTCGTGCACCAGGTGCTCGGCGGTGTCCTCCATGCGCCTTGCGTTGCAGCTCGGGCAGCTGCGCGCCTTGCAGGAGAAGGCGACCAACCGCTCGAATCCGCAGTCAGGACAGCGGACCCGCGCGAAGCCCCGCCCCAGGATGCCGCAGTCGAGATACGCCCGCAGGTCACGCTCGACGTGGGCGGGTAACCCGCGGCCGGTGGCGCTCCGTTCCCGGGCCGAAGCGAGGAACGGCTCCAGCCGAGCTCGCACCACCCGGTGGAGCAGCGTCTTCTCCGGCTCCCGCCGCCGGTATCCCCCGAGCGGGGCCGTCGCCGCGCCAGGGCGGCGCTCCCAGACCTCGACCGGCTCGCACCGTGGGGGCATGCCCCAACCGCAGAGCAAGGGACAGGCCGACGCAGGGCCTCACCACCCACTCAGGGTGGAGGGGTTCCATCCGCGCCCGAGCCGATCAAGCATGTCGGGGTGGGGGAGCGAGGTCCACGCGCCTGGCGCGCATCCGAGATCTGGGGGAGCCTGGCGGGCATGCTGGTGGCGTTGCCCGGGGCGGTCGCCTACGGCCTCGTCATCTTCGCGCCGCTCGGCCCCGGCGCCGCGGCGCAGGGGGCGCTGGCGGGCGCCTCCGGGGCGGTGGCGCTCGGGCTGGTGGCCGGCCTGACGGGCGGGACCCGGGGGCTGGTCTCGGCCCCCTGCGGTCCGGCCGCGGCCTTGCTGGCGGCGCTGGTGCTCGAGTGGATCGGCACCGGGGGCGTCTCACCCGCCGAGGTGCCGGCGCTACTGGTGGTGGTGGTGCTGCTGGCCGGGCTGCTGCAGGTCCTCTTCGGCATCCTCGGCGGCGGCCGGCTCATCAAGTTCATCCCCTACCCGGTGGTGGCCGGCTATCTCTCGGCCGCTGGCGTGCTGGTGCTGGCGAAGCAGCTGCCGCTGCTGGTCGGGCAGAGCTCCGACGGCTTCTCGCGGCTGCTGGCCGGTCCGGCGGCCTGGAACCTCACCGCCCTGGCGGTCGGGCTGGCCACCATCGCCGGCACGGTGCTGGCGCAGCGGCTCAAGAGCCCGCTGCCGCCCACCATCGTCGGCGTGGCGGCCGGGGTGGCCACCTTCGTCCTGCTCTCGCTGCGCGCCGGAGGGCTGCTCTCCGCGGACTCCGGTGGGTTGGCGGCCGCCGCATCCAGCGGCCTGGTGGTCGGCCCCATGCCGAGCCCGCTCCCGGCGCTCGCAGCCGTCGGGTCGCGCTTCGCGGCGGCGCTGGCCCTCCCCAGGGCCCACCTGCTGCTGGCGCTCCCGCCGGCGCTGACCCTGGCGGTGCTGCTCTCCATCGACACCCTCAAGACCTGCGTGATGGCCGACGCACTGACGCAGAGGCGCCACGACTCGGACCGAGAGCTGCGGGCGCAGGGACTCGGCAACCTGGCGGCGGCGCTCTGCGGCGGTGCGCCCGGTTCGGGAGTGAGCGGAGCCACCCTCGTCAACCTCGCCACCGGCGGGACCACCTACCGGACCGGCGCGCTGGCTGGCGGCTTCGCCCTGCTGGCCCTGTTGCTGCTCTCCCCGGTCATGGCCTGGACGCCGGTGGCGGCGCTGGCCGGCGTGCTGGTGGTGGTGGCCTTCCGGATGTTCGACTGGGAGAGCCTGCGGCTCTGGGGCCACCGCGCCACCGTGCTCGACGCGCTGGTGGTCTGGGGGGTGATTGCCGCGGCGGCGGCCTCCAACCTGATGGTGGCCGCCGGTGTCGGCGTCGCCCTCTCCATCCTCCTCTTCCTGCGCGACCAGGTGCGCAGCTCGGTGGTGGCCCGCCACGCCCTTGGCGATCAGCGCCGCTCCAAGACCCGCCGCCGCACCCGCGAGCAGGCGGCGCTGGCCGAGCACGGCGCCAAGGTGGCCATCTTCGAGCTGCAGGGGAACCTCTTCTTCGGCACCGCCGACCAGCTGCTCGGCGAGCTGGAGCCGCACCTCCGGGTGCGCGAGGTGGTGGTGCTGGACCTCCGCCGGGTCCGCTCCATCGATCTCACCGCTGCGCGCATCCTGGTGCAGGTGGAGGCGCGCCTGGCGGCCCACGGCGGCCAGCTGGTCCTCTCAGGCGGGGTGGCCAGCCCCGGCGCCGAGCGGCTCGAGGAGCTGCTCCACCAGGTCGGCCTGCTGGGCGGCGGGCTCAAGGTCCACGCCTTCGACGACCTCGACGGCGCCATGGCCTGGTCCGAGGACCTGCTGCTGGCGCGCCACCTCGTCGACCCCACGCCGGAGCGGGCCCTGGCGCTCGGCGAGATGGAGGTCCTCAAGTCGCTGCCGTCCGAGGGGCTGGCGGCGCTGCAGCACCTCGCCGAGGTCCGCACCTTCCAGGCCGGCCAGCCCGTCTTCCATCGTGGTGACGAAGGGCACGAGATCTACTTCGTGCGCCGGGGCCGGATCCGCATCGCGGCGGCGCTGGCCCGCGGCGGCACGGTCCACGTCGCCACCTTCTGCCGCGGCGACTTCCTCGGTGACATGGCCTTCCTCGACGCCCGGCCCCGCTCCGCCGACGCCGTGGCCGCGACCGAGGCCGAGGTCTTCGTCATCTCGCGCCAGGGACTCGACGCCGCCATGTCGGCCGACCCCCGCTTCGGCGCCCGCTTCTTCGAGGAGCTGGGGCGGGCCATGGC
>JANPOM010000476.1:0-2474 GCA_031427995.1 Anaeromyxobacter sp.
GGGCCCGGAAGACCTCGTCGTACTGGGAGCAGTAGGTCCTGGCGCAGAGCGGGCACTGGAAGTAGTGCACCGGGCTGCCGGCCGTGGCCCAGCTGGTCATCGTCACCTGGCAGTGCGTGCACTCGACCGCTTCCATGCCGCTGGTGATATCACCCGATCGATCCCGGTCAAGAAAGCTACCGTGATCATTCGGGGATCTGGCGCGAGGCCTCCGGGCACCAGGGACCTGACGGGGGTGCGCGGTAGGGTGACGCCGAATGGTATTGACCACGAGTCACGGACCTCCCCGACAGCGCTGGTGGCCCCCCCTGCTCGCGGCCGCGATCCTCGCCGCCGCCACGGCAGCAACTGCCGCTGCCGCCGGGGCCCTGCCGGAGACGGCGTCGATCCGGCCCAGCCAGGCGCCCGCCACCTCGCCCGGGCTCCCGCCTCCGCTCCCACCACCCACGCCGCCGCCGGAGCCCCCGCCCCACGCCACGCCGCCGCCGGCCAGCTCCAGCGGGGCCGACATCCTCGACCTGCTCTGGGGCCACCGCATCGAGTTCGGGCCGGGCGGCCAGCCGCTCGTCACCATCAGGCTCATGGAGGGGCAGGAGCAGCTGGTGGTCCGATCCACCGGCCCGACCCGGCTGCACCTGCGCGCCGGGCCGAGCGTCGAACTGCCGGCCGGGACCCGGTTGGTGGTGCGAGCAGGTGACACGGCGGCGGCCAAGCTGGAATACGCGCCGCTGCTGGCCGAGGCCGCCTGGGCCGACCGGGCCACCATCGAGGCGTCGCGGGCCGACTGGGCCGCCCGCCAGGTGCCGGTCCGACTTAGGACCATCGGCGGCGTCTACGGGATCGCTGGTCGCGTCGTCGACACTCGCCGGCAGAAACTGGTGGCCGAAGGCGAGCGGACCGAGCGAGGCGCGCAGGCGCTGGCCGACGCCCTGCAGGCGCGCTCGGGCCAGCGGCTCACGCTCGACGTCGACCCGGTGGCCCGTCCGCGGGGCCGGCTCGAGGTTTCCAGCGAGGCCGGGCCGCTCGGCCTCGGCGACACCGCCGCGGTGATCGAGCCGGTTGGCGAGGGGGAACTGGTGGTCGAGTCGGTCGAGCACGCCCTGGATGGCAAGCCGGCCCGGGAGGAGCGGCGCTACCGCTCGCGCCTGGTGGCCACCCTCGATGCCGGCGGCCGCCTGGCGCTGGTGGCGGTGGTGCCGCTCGAGGAGCTGCTGCGGGGGCTGGTGCCGGCCGAGATGCCGGCCTCGTCCCACCTCGAGGCGCTCAAGGCCCAGGCCGTGACGGCCCGGTCCAACGTGCTGGCCCAGCTCGGCACGCGCCACCTGAGCGACCCCTATGTCATCTGCGCCGAGGTCCACTGCCAGGCCTATCGGGGAGCCGGTGCGGCGAACCCACGCACCGACCAGGCCATCCGGGCCACCGCCGGAGAGGCGCTCTTCGGAAAGGCCGACCGGACGCTGGTGGACGGCGTCTACTCGGCGCTCTGCGGGGGTCACGGTGAGGATAGCGACGCCGTCTGGCCGGTCACGCCGAGCGCCAGCCTGCGTGGCCAGCCGGATCTGGTGAGCGGCGCCAGCGCCTGGGCCGGAAAGCTGCGCGACGACCCGACCCTGCGCCGCTTCCTCGCCGCGCCCGTCGACGCCTGGTGCAGGCGGCCGGCCGCGGCGCGAAAGGACCGGTTCCGCTGGGAGCGCCGCTTCACGGCGGTCGATCTCGACCTGCTGGCCGAGCCGCTCGGCGTGGGCGAGGTGCGGGGGCTGACCGTGGTGTCGCGCGGGGCCTCGGGACGGGCCACCGCGCTTCGGGTGACGGGGTCGGCCGGCGCCGCCGACATCACCGGCGAGCTGACCATCCGGAGGCTGCTTCGCAACCTGCCCTCGGCGATGTTCGTCGTAGACCAGGAGGGCGAGGAGGTGGTGCTGCACGGCGGCGGCTGGGGACACGGCGCCGGGATGTGCCAGTGGGGGGCGGTGGGCAGGGCCGAGGCCGGGCAGGGATACCGTCAGATCCTGCGGGCCTACTTCTCCGGCGCGGAGGTGGCGCGCATCTACTGACCGGGCCGGCCCGCTTCCTCGCCGGGGGCCGGCGGGTCGACCAGTCCGAGCCGGCGGCGCGACGCCCGCCGCCTCAGCGCCAGGCCGGCCGCCACCGCGGTGCCGAGCGCCAGCAGCGCCAGCAGCAGCTCGATGGCGGCGATGCGGTGGAGCAGCAGCGCCTCCCCCGGCGCCAGCCCGGCCCCAACCGAGGTTCGCTCGGTCTCCCAGGCCTTCCAGCTCATGAAGCCGGCGCCGACCAGCAGCAGCGCCAGGCGGAGCAGGACACGGGGCCGGGAAAGTCGCACCGGCGCTTCATGCCACGCCCACGGTATCATCGTCCAACCATGAAACGGATCTGCGTCTTCTGCGGCTCGTCCTCCGGAAACGACCCGCGCTACCTCGAGGCGGCCCAGGCCATGGGCCGGGTGCTGGCGGACC
>JANPOM010000477.1:0-2953 GCA_031427995.1 Anaeromyxobacter sp.
GACTGGGCGCGCTGCTGCTCTCTGAGCGGCTGCCGGCCCTGGCCCTGGCCGGGGTGGTGGTCGGGGTGGGCGGGGTGGCCTACGGCTCGGTGATGGGGTCGCGGCGGCCCGGTGAACCGCCTCTTGCTGCGCGAGGGAGCACGGAGGGTTGACGTCCTCTCCGGCCTGAAGGCCGAAGATTCCGGCTAGGAGGGCGGCTCATGCCGCCTCCGACACGGAGGGTTCCTGCTTCGCAGAGAGGGCCAGCGGCACCCTCTCTCCACAGGCGTTCACGGCGCATCCCGCCGCGAGTATGTTCCGGGCCGCGTTCACGTCGGCGTCGGCCTGGTGGCCGCACGCGACGCAGGCGAACGCCGCCTGGGTCTTCCGGTTCTCGGCCGAGACGTGACCGCACTCCGGGCAGGTCCGGCTGGTGTTGCGAGGGTCCACGGCGAGCACCATGCCGCCGCGCCACTTCTGCTTGTACACGAGCTGGCGGCGGAACTCGCCCCAGCCCTGCCGCAAGATGGACCGGTTGAGCCCGGCCTTCGCCCTCACGTTCCGGCCCGGGGCGCTGACCGTCCCCGTGGCACTCCTCGACATCGACTTCACCTGCAGGTCCTCGATGACGACCAGCGCGTGGTTCTTGCTGATGGCCGTCGTCGTCTTGTGCAGGAAGTCGTTGCGGACGTTGGCGGTGCGGTGGTGCAGCTTGGTGATGCGCGCCTTCTGCTTCTTCCAGTTGGCGCCGAACTTCACCTTGCGGGCGAGGTTGCGCTGCGCCCGCTTCATCCTCCGTTCGAGCTGGAGCAGCCGGTCCACCGGAGCGGCCATGATCTCCCCGGTGGAGAGGGTTGCGAACTTGGCGACGCCCAGGTCCAGGCCCACGGCTGACGTGGACGGGTGGACCGGCTCGGCCACCTCCACCTCGACCTGGATGCTCACGAACCAGAGGCCGCACTCGCGCGCGACCGTGACCTGCTTCGGCGAGCCCTGGACCTCGCGGCTCTTCCGGTACCGGACCCAGCCCACCTTGGGCAGCTTCACGCGGCCGTGCTCGCTGTCCACCTGGAACCCCTGCGGGCAGCGGAACGAGTCCCGCCGGCCCTTCCGGTGGAAGTCCGGCGCCGCGGCGCGCCCCTCGAAGAAGTTCGTGTACCCGCGGGCCAGGTTCTTGAGGGCCTGCTGGAGCGCCTGGGCGTTGGCCTCGGCGAGCCACGGGGTCGTCGGGTCGGCCCGCCAGGCCGTCAGCTCGCGGCACGACGCGGCGTACCCGAGCTGCTCCTCGCCGCGGCGCCGCCGCTCTTCGTTGAGCGCCAGCGCCCGGTTGTAAACCGACCGGCAGCAGCCGACCGTACGCGCCAAGGCCCGCGCCTGCGTGGCGGTGGGCTCGGCCCGGAACCGGTATGCCCTCAAGATCTTCACCTTCCGCAGGATGCACTAGGCCTATGACACCAGGAGTCCAATCGGTCGCGACCACCAGGGTCGATCGGTCAGGCGGTACCCGAGGTTAGGCCCGCCTCGGTGGTGGCCGGGGAGTGGTTCCTGCCGGACCTCGGGGCACGCGGCGGCCATGGTCGGCTGGCGCCGGCCGCGGGGCAGCGATTTCCAGGTCCCTTCGATGTCGGCGCTGCGGTGGGAGTCCGGCGATTTCAGGGTGTGGCGGCGGCCTGGCGCTGGCGGAGGCCGACGAGCTGGTCCTCGGTGGCGGCGACGAGCAGGTCGCGCACCGACTGGAGCAGCGCCTTCCAGCGGGTGGCGCGGCGCTCGTCGGAGCGGAGCGTCGCCGAGCGGTAGAGGGCCAGCAGCGTGTAGGCGATGCGCCGCAGGATGAGCACGGCCAGCATGCCCTGCGGGTCGGCCTCGATCCACGGCCGGTCATCCTCGGCGAAGGCGGTGTCGAGCGTGTGATGGTTGTTGTTCTCCACGCCCCAGTGACTGCGGATCAGCAGCAGCCACTGGTCGCCTGTCAGCCGCTTCGGATCGATGCTGGTCACTAAGATCCGGGCATCACGCGCCAGCACCTCGGCGCCGCGGCGCTTCAGGTACTCAACGCCGAGGAAGGCCCGGGCATGAGGCCAGACCGACTCGCCCGGCCCCTTGCCGTCACCGTAGCCTTGGCTCGGGTCCACGGCATGGACCGTCAGTGACCGGGTGACCGTGATCTCGTTGTCGAGCACGTCCACCGTCTGCGCCGCGACGTCGTACGGGTCGAGCAGTTCGGTGGCCAGCTTGAACATGGTCCGCTGCTCTCCCTTGAGCGCGAAGAGGTAGTCCTTGCCCGCGTCCACCACGGCTTTGGCGTTGGCCTCGGAGAGCGCTCCGGCGTCGTAGGTGACGACGTCGAAGAGGATTGGGTAGGTGGCCAGCACGCTTGCGAAGGCCGCCTGGAAGTGGCCCATCTCGTTGGTCTCGGCCGGGATCGGGATGGCGTCCACGCAAGGCCGACCCGCCGCCGAGACCAGCGCGCAGGTCACCGTCCGGACGATGCCGTAGGGCAGCTCGCCGCTCTTCCTTGGTACCCTGACTGAGGATGGAGGTGCGAATTTGTGCACGCGCCTGGCCAGGACCGGCCGGCGGCCCAACCGCCTGGACTTCCTGCAGCCCGTCAGGGGCCCTGGCTACCGCCGCCAATCAGGTCTGTCGCGAGCGCCAGGACCTGCGGCGCCGCTGTTGGAAGGGCGTCCTCTGGAGCCCGAGCTACTTCGCAGCCTCCTGCGGCGGCGCACCCAACGCCATCGTCAGGCAGTACATCGAGCAGCAGCAGATGCCAGAATGACGAACAGCGCGCTATCCATCCCCGCCCTGAAGGGCGAGGCTCGTCGCGCACTCTGGTAGAGTCCGCGGGCGGTCACCCGCTCGACCACCCGCCGCCCCGGAGAACCTCCATGCGCACCCTCGCCGCCGTCCTCGCTCTCAGCCTTTCGCTCCCCGTGCTCGCCCGCGACGTGGCGGGGGTCCAGGTCCCCGACTC
>JANPOM010000478.1:0-24071 GCA_031427995.1 Anaeromyxobacter sp.
CCCGGCGCCCGCCAAGAAGGTGGACGGCGGCGGCAACCGCGCCACCAAGCGCGCCAAGTCGAACGCCGGCAAGCCGAAGAAGGCCGTGGAGGCCGCCCCGGCCACCGAGACCCCCGCCCCGGCCGCCGAGTAGCGCCCCGACCCAGGCTTGATGACTCGACGAGAGCGCCGAGACCGAAGCGAGGCTGGCGCCCGAGGAGGGAGCAGCGGAAGCGTAGATCTACGCTGAGCAGCGGACCGACGAGGCCGCCTGCCGCAGCGAGAGGATCGGCGCTCGCAGTAGTCAGCAGGCCTGGGTCGGGGCGCTGGTGCTGGCCGGCACCGCGGGTCGTTGGCGAGCGGCGTCCCAGGGGGCGCCGTTCCGCTTCCCGGCGCGGCCTGGTTCCTTGACGCCGGACCGGCCCCCGTCGCATCGTCGAGGCATGTCCCGCGACCCCGCCACGGACCCCGCTCCGCCCTCCCGCCAGGGGTTGGCGGAGCTGCTGCTGCTGGTCGGCTTCCTGGCGCTGGCCGCCGGCGGCGCGGTGGCGGTCTTCGGTGCCGAACTGCGGCAGGCCTTCGGTGCACCGGCCGGCTCGCCCGCCGCCACTCCAGCCAGCCCAGCCACTCCAGCCAACCCAGCCACTCCAGCCAGCCCAGTCCGCTCGCCCTGAGCGGCTCCGCCGGCCGTGAAGGCCCGGAGCGGCGGCGGTGTATGCTACCGGCGTGTCCCCACTCGTCCTGATCGTCGACGACGAGCGCCCCAACCTGGAGTCGCTCGGGAAGATCTTCGAGCGCGAGGGCTGGCGTGTCGCGCAGGCCAGCAGCGGCGCCGAGGCGCTCGAGGTAGCGCGGCGCGAGCATCCCTCGGTGGTGGTCACCGACCTGATGATGCCGGGGATGAGCGGCGAGGCGCTGCTGCGCGCCCTCAAGGCGGTGTCGCCGGAGATCGAGGTGGTGCTGATGACCGCCTTTGGCACCGTTGAGTCGGCGGTGGCCGCCATGAAGGAGGGCGCCTACGACTTCATCACCAAGCCGCTCAAGCGGCAGGCGGTCGTGAAGAGCGTGCGCCAGGCGCTGGAGAAGGCCTCGCTGGTCGCCGAGAACCGCGCGCTTCGGGCACGCCTGGCGGCGCTCGAGCCCGGCGGCGACGGCGGCCTGCTCGGCTCCGCGCCGTCCTTCCGGGCCGTGCTGGAAACCCTGCTGCAGGTGGCGCCCAGCAGCGCCAGCGTGCTACTGGTGGGCGAGAGCGGCACCGGAAAGGAGCTGGCGGCGCGGCTCATCCACGACCGCTCCCCACGGGCCCGAGGGCCGTTCATCGCCGTCAACTGCGGCGCCATCCCCGAGAGCCTGCTCGAGTCGGAGCTGTTCGGCCACGAGAAGGGGGCCTTCACCGGCGCGGCCGGCCGCAAGGAGGGGCGCTTCGAACGGGCCCACGGCGGGACGCTCTTCCTCGACGAGATCGGCGAGCTCACCCCGGCGGTGCAGATCAAGCTGCTGCGGGTGCTGCAGGACGGCGTCATCGACAGGCTGGGCGGGACCGAGCCGGTGCGCGTCGACGCCCGCATCGTCACCGCCACCCACCGCGACCTCACCGCCGAGGTGAAGGCGGGGCGCTTCCGCGAGGACCTCTTCTACCGGCTCGACGTGGTGTCGGTGCGGCTGCCGCCGCTGCGCGAGCGGCGAGACGACGTCCCCTTGCTGGCCGCGGCCTTCCTGCGCCGGCTGGCCGAGACCAACCAGCGGCGCCTCTCGGGCTTCACCCCGGCGGCGCTGGCGGCCCTGGAGGCGGCGCCGTGGCCCGGCAACGTCCGCGAACTGCTCCACGCCGTGGAGCGCGCCGTGATCCTGGCCCGCGGCGAGCTGATCGACGTCGGCGACCTGCCGGAGGGGCTGCGGCGCGCCGGGCCCGGCGCCACCGCCAGCACCGGGACCCCCGCCGCGCTCTCCATCCCGCTCGGCACCCCCATGGAGGAGATTGAGAGGCTGGTGATCCGGGAGACCCTGCGGCAGACCCGGGGTGACAAGACCCTGGCCGCCCAGATCCTCGGCATCGCGCCGCGGACCATCTACCGGAAGCTCGACCGCGATGAGACCGGGCGGCTGGTGGAGCGGTCCGGCAGCGGTCCGGAAGAGTCCGAGACCCCCTGACAATTTGGCGGGACGGCGAGGTGGGCCACTCCGGCTCTGCCAAAATGTCGGTCCGGGGCGATGGCGCTCGGTACCCCTGGCCGAGCACTCCAGTTTACGCTTTGGTTCAAGTACCTTGAAGGTTGTCCCTGGAACGCCCGGGTGGCACGCGGGTTGCTCACCATCGGGACGGGCAACCCATGCTCGACCTCTTCTTTCGCAAATACCTCTGGACCGCCATCCTCGCCCTGCTCTTCGCCGGGGCCTGGCTGGTAGCCCGCACCGTCAACACGGTGGTGGGCGCCGCGGTCCGTCCCAGGCCGCAAGCCGACGCTGGCGCCCTTTCGGCGCCGCTCCCGCGCCCCGCCCTCCCCACCAACCTCGATCCGGACAAGCTCTACCGGCTCATCGGGGTGGAGCCGCCCAAGGTGGCCGAGGCGTCAGCCGCCGTGGCCGCCCCGGCCCGGCCCCAGACCTGCGGCGACCGGGCCGCCCGTCCGGTCAAGAGCGACCTGCGGCTCCAGCTGGTGGTGGCGGTGCAGGCCGAAGCGCCTTCACAGTCCCTGGTGACGCTCACCGACGCCAGCACCCGGGAGTCGCGGGTGCTGGGCGTGGGCGAGGAGTTCGGCGGCGCCAAGCTGCTGGGCGTGGAGCGGTTCGGCGACAGCGACGACGCCACCGGCAATGCCTTCAAGCTGGTGGCGGTGGTCTGCAACGGCGGCACCAAGGAGTACCTCGACGGCGACGTCGGCGCCGGCCTCCCCACCGACGGCAGCCTCAATGTCGGCGTGGCGCAGGTGCCGGCGCGTCCAGCCGGGGGCCGCCCCGCGGGTGGGCAGCTCGACGGCGTCCGCAAGGTCACCGACAACCGCTACGAGATCGACAAGGCGGTCATCGATTCGTCGCTCTCCAACCTCAACTCCCTGGCCACCCAGGCCCGGCTCGTCCCCAGCTTCAAGAACGGCGTGGCCAACGGCTTCAAGCTCTTCCAGATCCAGCCGGGCTCCCTCTATTCCTCGATCGGCATCGAGAACGGGGACGTCATCACCCGCATCAACGGCTACGAGATCAACTCCCCGGACAAGGCGCTCGAGATCTACTCGAAGCTGCGCGAGTCGAGCCACGTCACGCTCGAGCTCGATCGCGGCGGCCAGAACATCAAGAAGGACTACAGCATCACCCCTTAGACGGTGGACTCCTCCATGCGAACCCTGCTCGCCACGATCCTCCTCGGCCCGGCCCTCGCGCTGGCCCAGGTGCCGGCCCGTCCCCCGCCACCCGGCGGGGTCATCCGGCCGCTCCCCCAGCCCGCGGCCGCTCAGCCGCAGCCCAACGCCCAGAACATGCCGCCGGTGGCCGGCACCGCGCCGCCGCCGCGCCCTGCCGAGGCCAGGCCCGCCATGCCGGCGCTGCCGGCCGGAACGGCCGCCGTCAACCCAGCCGTCAATCCAGCCGTCAAGCCCGACGCCAAGTGCACGCCCATCCAGGGTCGCTTCATGCTCTCCTTCTCCAAGGCCGACATCGTCGACGTCCTGGAGCAGGCCAGCCGCTGGACCTGCCGCAACTTCATCTATGGCGAGGACGTGGCCAAGGGGAAGATCACCCTGCTCTCCAAGTCGGCGGTCACCGCCGACGAGGCCTACGCCGCCTTCCTGGCGGCGCTCTCCTCAAACGGCATCGCCCTCTACCAGACCGGGCGCTACTGGAAGCTGATCAGGACGGGCGACGCCAAGAAGACCCCCATCCCGACCTACACCACCGACGGGGTCGAGACGCCGGCCACCGAGCAGCCCATCACCAAGCTGATCCGGCTCAAGTACTCCGACGCCGACCAGATCCGCGGCATCATGGGGAACTTCATCTCCCCGCAGGGCGCCGACCTGCAGGCCATCCCGCCCGACCTGCTGATCATCACCGACGCGGGCGTCAACATCCGCCGCATCGAGAAGCTCATCGAGTCGATCGACAAGGCCGGCGGCGGCGAGCTGGTGAGGCTGGTCCAGATCCGCTACGCGCCGGTCAAGGAGATCGCCGACAAGGTGAACCTGATCTTCGGGCAGGCTGCCGGCGCTCCCGGCAAGCCGGGCCGGCGCACCGTCCTCTCGGCACCCCGCCCGTCGCCGGCCATGCCCGGCCAGCCCGGCGCCGTCAACCCCAACCCGGCCGCCCCCAGCGGCGGCGTCGAGGTGCAGGTCACCAAGGTGATCGCCGACGAGCGGACCAACAAGCTCATCATCATCTCCGACGAGAAGAGCTTCGAGCGGATCATGGAGCTGGTGCAGCAGCTCGACGTGCCGACCGCCGAGGGCGGCGGCATCCACGTCATCTTCCTCAAGAACTCCAGCGCCGAGGAGCTGGCCACCACGCTGGCCAACCTCTCCTCTGGCAAGTCGGGCAAGCCGGCCTCGCCGGCCTCGCCCGTGCCCTTCCCCGGCCAGCCGGCCGCGGCGCGGAGCAGCCCCGGCAGCGCGGCCTCGGCCGAGCTCTTCACCGGCGAGGTGAAGATCACCGCCGACAAGGCGACCAACGCGCTGGTGGTGCAGGCCAGTGGCGCCGACATCGTCACCGTCCGCCGGCTCATCGAGAAGCTCGACCGCCCGCGCCGGCAGGTCTTCGTCGAGGCCGTCATCATGGAGGTCAACCTCCGCAACGACACGGTCTTCGGTGTCGGCATGCATGGCGCGGTGCCGGTCGGCAGCAAGGACGGCACCGGCTTCGTCCCCATCTCCTCCTCCCCGGGGCGCATCAGCACGCTGGGCACGCTCGGCAACATCCAGAGCCTGATCTCCCTGGGCGGCTTCCTCACCGGCTTCGCCGGACCCACCTCGGCGGCCCTGAAGGACCTCGGCATCAACATCCCGAACATGGGGGTGATGATCCAGGCCCTGCAGTCGTCCGCCGACGTCAACGTGCTCTCCACGCCGACGCTGCTGGCGGCCGACAACAGCGAGGCCGAGATCTCGGTCGGCCAGACAGTCCCGTTCCAGGCCGCCTTCGCTCCCTCGGGCCTGGCTGGCCTGATCGGCAGCAACGCCGGAACAGGCGCCAGCAGCTCCGCCATCGGCGCGGCGCTCGGCGGCGGCGGCCTCAGCAGCCTCTACGCCCCCATCCAGCGGCAGCCGGTCGAGCTGCGCATCAAGATCAAGCCGCAGATCGGCGAGGGGGACAACGTCAAGCTGATCGTGGACGAACAGACCGAGGAGATCGTCTCCAACGATCCGCAACTCGGTCCCACCACCGCCAAGCGCACCATCAAGACCGAGATCGTGGCCCGTGACCAGTCGACCATCGTCATCGGCGGCTTGATGCAGGAGCGCAACGTCCGCTCCGTGAAGAAGGTACCGTTCCTCGGGAGCATCCCCATCCTCGGCTGGCTCTTCCGCGACACCACCACCAACAAGCAGAAGACCAACCTGCTGCTCTTCCTCACTCCCTACATCATCCGCGACGAGGCCGACTACCGGCGCATCTACGAGAAGAAGCGCAAGGAGCAGCAGGAGTTCGTCGAGGCCTTCTACGGCCGGCAGCCCGGCTACGACGTCGCCATCGACTTCTCCCGCAAGGCCGGGCCCTACGGCCGGCTGCGGCGCGAGGTCCTCGACGAGACCTCCAGGGTCGAGAACGGCGGAGACGGCCGGCCCGGGGAGCGGGTGGTGACGCCGGCCGACTCGTCCAGCGTCTCCCCGGCCGAAGCCGGCCCGGTCGTGCCGCGGGCGCCCAGCGGCGCGCCCCCGGATCCGGGCGGCGGCCTCGAGCCGATCGAGCCCCAGCCCGACCTGCCCGAGCCGTCGCCGCCGGGCACCCCCGTACCCAACCCGCCCCCCATCACGCCGCTCCCGGCCAGAGGCCCGACCCCGTGAACGGGGAGGGGACCACCGAGGTCCTGCCGCTCGGCGCCAGCCAGGCCACCTCGCTGGTGACCAACGCCCCGGCCTACCTCTGCGGGCGGCCACTCGGGGAGATCCTGGCCGAGGTGGCCGGCCTCTCGACGACCCGGCTGACCGAGGCCCTGGCCGCCCAGCAGGGGGAACACGCCGGCCAGCGGCTCGGCGAGATCCTGGTCCGGCTGCGCAGCTGCACCGAGAGCGAGGTGCTGCGGGCCCTGGCCATCCAGCTCGACCTCCCCTTCCTCGAGCGGATCGATCCGGAGTCGATCGATCCGGCGCTCGTGAAGAGGGTCCCTATCAACTTCGCCAAGCAGGCCCGCCTGCTGCCGCTCAAGTCGACCGGCGAGCTGGCGCGGGTGGCGGTGGTCGACCCGCTCGACACCGCGGCGCAGGACTCGGTGGCGGCGCTGCTTGGCCAGCCGGTCTCGGTCGAGGTGGCGCAGGCGCAGGTGGTGCTCGACGCCATCAACGCCGCCTACGACCGGGCCGCCGACGAGCACGACAAGATCATGGAGGGGCTCGAGACCGAGGACCTCGAGAGCGTGGCCCACGAGCTGGAGGAGCCGACCGACCTCCTCGACGCCGACGACGAGGCCCCCATCATCCGGCTCGTCAATTCGCTGCTCTTCCGCGCCGTCAAGGAGCGCGCCAGCGACATCCACATCAACCCCGAGGAGAAGGACATCTCGGTCCGCTACCGGATCGACGGCGTGCTGCGCGAGGTGATCCGCGCCCCCAAGCGCTTCCAGGCCTCCATCTCCAGCCGCATCAAGATCATGGGCGGGCTCAACATCGCCGAGAAGCGGCTTCCCCAGGACGGCCGCATCCGCATCAAGCTCGCCGGCAAGGACGTCGACATCCGGCTCTCCACGGTGCCGACCGCCAACGGCGAGCGGATCGTGATGCGCCTCCTCGACAAGTCGAACGTCATCCTCGACCTCGCCGAGATCGGCTTCGAGGAGTGGCAGCTCAAGATCATGGACGGGCTGGTGACCCGCGCCCACGGCATCGTGCTGGTGACCGGCCCGACCGGCAGCGGCAAGACCACCACGCTCTACGCCGCCCTCTCCAAGATCAACTCGCCGGACCTGAACATCCTCACCATCGAGGACCCGGTCGAGATCCCGCTCAAGGGCGTGGGGCAGGTGCAGATCAACCCGAAGATCGGGCTGAGCTTCGCCAGCGGCCTGCGCTCCTTCCTGCGCCAGGACCCGGACGTCATCATGGTCGGCGAGATCCGCGACCTGGAGACGGCCGAGATCGCCATCCAGGCCTCGCTGACCGGCCACCTGGTGCTCTCCACCGTCCACACCAACGACGCCGCCGGCGCCATCACCCGCCTCGTCGACATGGGGGTGCAGCCGTTCCTGGTCGCCTCCTCGCTGGTGGGGGTGCTGGCGCAGCGGCTGGTGCGGGTGCTCTGCGGGGAATGCCGCAAGCCCTACCTGCCGACCCGGGAGGAGCGGGACCAGGTCGGGCTCTCCGACGAGATCCTGGCCCAGGCCGGCAACCCAGCCATGATCTACAAGGCCACCGGGTGCCCGGCCTGCCAGCAGACCGGCTACCTGGGCCGCACCGGCATCTACGAGCTGATGCTGGTGAACGACGACATCCGCGCCCTGGTGCTCAAGAACACCGACTCCTCCACCATCAAGAAGGCGGCCGTCGACCACGGCATGCTCTCGCTGATGCAGCACGGCGCCTTCAAGGTGGCCCAGGGCATCACCACCGCCGCCGAGGTCCTCTCGGTCACCGCCGAGGACCTTCACTGATCCCATGCCGGTCTTCGAGTACAAGGCGCTGTCGAGCACCGGCAAGCCGGTGCAGGGGCTCAGGGAGGCCGAGTCGCCCAAGGCCCTGCGCGCGGCCCTGAAGCGCGACGGCGTCTTCCTCACCGACCTGCTCGGCGAGAAGCAGCAGCAGGCGCAGCAGGCCCGCGAGGTCAACGTGCGCCGCTGGGTGGTGGGGCGGGTCAGCGCCGACGATCTCGCCATCACCACCCGCCAGCTGGCGGTGCTGGTCCACGCCGGCATCCCGCTCATCGAGGCCCTCAACGCGCTGGTGGAGCAGGTGGAGCACGAGCGGCTCAAGCGGGTCATCTCCGACGTCAAGCAGCGGGTCAACGAGGGATCCTCGCTGGCCGACGCCCTGGCCGTCCACGCCAAGGTCTTCTCCACGCTCTACGTCAACATGATCCGGGCCGGCGAGTCGTCCGGCGCGCTCGACGTGGTGCTGGTGCGCCTGGCCGACTTCACCGAGAGCCAGGCCCGGCTCCGCTCCAAGGTGATGGGGGCCATGACCTACCCCGCGGCCATGGGGGTGGTGGGCGGCGCCATCATGCTGATCCTCTTCGCGGTGGTCATCCCCAAGATCACCAAGATCTTCGAGGACACGCAGGTGACCCTGCCGTGGACCACCAAGATCCTGATCGGCTTCTCCAGCTTCGTCTCCGACTACTGGTGGGCGCTGCTGCTGCTGGCCGGGGCCGCGGCCTGGGGCTTCCTGCGCTGGAAGGACTCGCCGGCCGGCCGGGCCCGCTGGGACCGGACCAAGCTGACGCTGCCCATCTTCGGCCGGCTCATCCGCACCATCGCCATCGGCCGCTTCGCCCGCACCCTGGCCACGCTGCTCAAGAGCGGGGTCCCGCTGCTGGCGGCCATGGACATCGTCAAGAACATCGTCGGCAACGTCCGGCTCGCCGAGGTCATCGAGCAGTCCCGCCAGGCCATCCAGGAGGGCGAGTCGATCGCGGCGCCGCTCAAGCGCTCCGGGGAGTTCCCGCCGCTGGTCCACCACATGGTGGCCATCGGCGAGCGCTCCGGCTCGCTGGAGGAGATGCTGGGCAACGTGGCCGACGCCTACGAGGACCAGGTCGAGACCACCGTGGCCGCCCTCACCTCGCTGATGGAGCCGATCATGATCGTGGTGATGGGCGCGGTGGTGACCTTCATCGTCTTCTCGGTGCTCATGCCGATCCTGCAGATCAACACGCTGGCCGGGTGACCTCTAGATGCGCCCGTCCATCCTCGCCTCCCCGGAGACCATTCGCATGAAAGCCCGCAAGCGCCGCGCCGAACGCGGCATGACCCTCATCGAGATCATGGTGGTGATCGTGATCATCGGCCTGGTGGCCTCGGCCGTGGCCGTCAACGTGGTGGGCCGGCTCGGCGAGGCCAAGGTGAAGCAGGCCGAGACCGACGTCCGCAACATCGCCAGCCAGGGGATCGACGCCTTCAAGGTGATGCGCGGCCGTTACCCGACCACCGAGGAGGGGACCGGGGCCCTCATCAGCGAGAAGTTCGTCAAGGCCAACAAGAGCGGCAAGCTGGTCGACCCCTGGGGCCGCGAGTACATCTACCTCTACCCGGGCCAGGCCCACCCCGACGCCTTCGACGTGAAGAGCTACGGCGCCGACGGCCAGCCCGGCGGCGAGGGCGAGAACGCCGACATCGTGAACCCCTGAGGAGGTCCGTGGATCTTGGCAGGCACAGGCGAGGGTTCACCCTCATCGAGCTGATGGTGGTGATCGCCGTGGTGGCGGTCATCTCGGCGGCAGCCTTGCCGGCGCTCCGCGGCATCAGCGGCGCCAACGCCAAGCAGGCGGCCGGCGAGCTGGCCGGCACCCTCCGCTACCTCTTCGACACCGCCGCGCTCCGCCACACCACCTGCCGCCTGGCCATCGACGTCGAGGCCCACGCCTTCTGGCCCGAGTGCGCCCCGCGGGCGGTGACGCTGGCCCGGCAGGATGAGCCTTCCCGGGTCTCCCGGGAGCTGGAGGAGCGCTTCCCGGACGAGAAGGACCCCGACCGCCGGCGGCTCATGTCCCAGACCCGCTTCGGCGCCTTCGACGATCGGCTGGCCCCGCGTCGCGTGCTGCCCGGCTCGGCCGCCTTCGGCCCCATCCGCATCGAGGGGCGCAGCCAGGCCATCGAGGAGGGCGTGGCCTACGTCCACTTCTTCCCGGGTGGGCAGGCGCAGCGGGCCTTCATCCCGGTGGTGGACGGCGACCTGATCTTCACGGTGGTGCTCGAGCCGTTCACCGGGCGGGCCCGGGTGGTGGTTGGCAAGGTGGAGGCCGACCGATGAGCCGGGCTCGCGCGCCCCGCGACGGGGCCGGCTTCACGCTGCTCGAGGTGATGGTGGCCCTGGCGGTGCTGGCCATGTCCCTGGCGGCCGTCTCCGACGTGGTGGGCGGCGCCCTGCAGAACCACCTGCGGGCGCGGCAGCTCGAGGTGGCCACCATGCTGGCCCGCGCCAAGCTGGCCGAGACCGAGGCCAGCTTCGAGGAGGAGGGCTTCCGCGACTTCGACCAGACCGAGGCCGGCACCTTCGAGGAGGAGGGCCACCCCGAGGTCACCTGGAAGGTGGAGTGCATCAAGCCGCAGGTTGAACTCGGTCCCGACGCGGTCCTGAAGGCCCTGACCGGGATCGACGGCGGCGTGGCCGGGCTGCTCGGCCTCGACGGCAAGGCGCCGGGCCAGGGCGGGAGCGCCGGCGCGGCGGTCGCGACCGGTGGACCGACCACCTCGCTGGCCGGATCGCCCATGGCGGCGACCGCGGTCGCCATGATCCAGCAGCAGCTGACCGGGCTGGGCGAGAAGCTCAAGGCCGGCGTCCGCGAGCTGCGGCTCACGGTGGCGTGGAAGGACGGCCGGCTGGCCGAGTCCTTCACGGTGGTGACGCACCTGGTGGTCCTCGCTCCGGGAGCGCAGAAGCGGCTCGCCAGGGCCGGGTCGGTGCCAGTTCAGGCCGGATCACCGTGGCCGTTTGGAGCCGGGGGCACGCCGCCCTTCCCCGGTGGCAAGGCCTTCGGCCCTCCGAAGGGGCAATAGCCTTGGCCCGCTCGCCCCGCGGCTTCTCGCTGCTCGAGGTGATGATCGCCATCGCCATCACCGCCGTCATCGGCGCCATGGCGGCCGGGGTCTTCCAGCAGGTCGATCACGCCGCCACGGTGGCGCGCCAGCAGGGCGAGCGCTACGCCGGGGCGCGCCTGGCGCTGACGCGGCTGTCGCGGGAGCTCTCGATGGCCTTCATCTCCGAGCACTACGACCGGGCCCGCTTCCGCGACCGCCCCACCCTCTTCAAGGGCGAGGGCGACCAGCTGCTCTTCACGACCATGGCCCACGTCCGCCTGGTTCAGGACGCCAAGGAGTCGGACCAGGCGGTGGTGGAGTACCTGGTGGAGCGCGACCCGGTGAGCGGCGAGGACGCGCTCTTCCGCCGCGAGAAGGCCCGCCTCGACGACGAGCCGGACCGTGGCGGCCGCAAGGACCTGGTGGCCACCCACGTCAAGGCGCTCTCGCTCCGCTACTGGGACCTGAAGCGCAAGGAGTGGGTGCGGCAGTGGTCGACCCGCACCCCGGAGAAACTCGACGAGCTGCCGACGCGGGTCCGCATCGAGCTGGAGGTGAAGCTGGCCGACGGCCGCACCGAGAAGTTCACGACGCAGGCGCGCGTCGCCATCACGGCGCCGCTGGAGTTCTAGTGCCCCGACCCAGGCGAGATGACGTGACGAGAGCGTCGAGACCGAAGCGAGGCTGGCGCCCGAGGAGGGAGCAGCGGAAGCGTAGTGGATCTACGCTGAGCAGCGGACCGACGAGGCCGCCTGACGCAGCGAGAGGATCGGCGCTCGCAGTAGGCGGCTCGCCTGGGTCGGGGCACTCGCCATGACCGCCACCCGACAGGTCAGGCGCGCCGGGCGCCGCGAGCGGGGGGCCGCCCTGCTGGTGGTGATGGTGGCCATCGCCCTGGTGACGGCGCTGGCCATGGACCTCGCCTACCAGGCCAGGGTCGGGCTCCAGATCGCCGCCAACGGCCGCGACGAGCTGCTGGCGCTCTCGCAGGCGCGCGGCGCCATCAACCTCTCCCGCCTGGTGCTGCACTTCCAGTCGCAGCTCGACGCCCAGGCCTCGGCGGCGGCCGGCGCGGCCGGGCAGCTCGGCGGAGCCGCGGCCGGGGCCATGGCCGCCATCCCCCGCATCCAGGTCTGGAAGCTGGTGCCGGTCGACTCGATGCTGACCTCGCACCTCTTCCCGCGCGACTCGAGCGGCCCCGCCAGGCCGCGGGCGGAGCCGGGCAGGGACCGGGCCCCGGTGGCCGAAGCCCCAGCCGGCCGGAGTGGGCCTCGGCTGGGGGGCTTCTCCGCGACCATCGACGACGAGGATCGCAAGGTGAACGTGCAGCTCGACGCCCTCGCGCAAGGCGGGCTCCTGGCCGGACAGCTCTCCAGCTTCATGGCGCTCATCGCCGACCGGCGCTGGGACCCGCTCTTCGAGCGGGAGGACGCCAACGGCGTCAAGCAGAACCGCAACGAGCTGGCCGCCGCCCTCAAGGACTGGGTCGACGACGACACTCAGCAGTCGGCGCTCACCGGCCTGCCCGACCGGCCCTTCGAGAACGGCTTCGGCGACGAGAACTACCTCTACGACCGCGGTCCGGAGCGCTACAAGGTCAAGAACGGTCGCTTCGACTCGATGGAGGAGCTCTTCATGGTGGCCGGCTTCTCCGACCTGCACATGGCCGCCTTTGGCGAGCGGCTCACCGTCTATCCGGCGCGTGGCTCGCAGATGAACGTCAACGCCGACGACCCGTCCGAGCTGCTCCGCAACGCCCGCATCATGGCCGACCCGCCGGTGCAGCCGGTCTTCTCCGACCCGACCTTCCCGGATCGGCTCATGGCGGCGGTGAAGCTGGTGAGGTTCGGCGGCCTGCTCACCATGACGCCGCAGCAGTTCGCCGCGGTGCTGGCGTCGCTCGGCGTCGGCGTTCACCCCGACTACAGCTTTGCCAAGAACACCGACCGGCGCGGGGCCTTCACCGACCGCTCCTTCGTCTTCCGCATCCGCGGGCAAGGGAGCGCCGGGACGGTCGTGAAGAACATCGAGGCGGTGGTGAGCTTCGAGCCGAGCCAGGCGCGCGAGGACGCGGCCGACCTGGGCCGGACCATCCACTGGCGGGAGGAGTAAGGACCATGGCGCAGACGATGCTTGGGCTCGACCTGGGGGCCCGCGCGGTGAAGGCGGTGCTGCTGGAGAGCAGCTACCGCGGCTTCAGCGTGCTCGGCCACGCCACCGTGCCGCTGGCCCCGGCGACCGAAGGAGAGACGCTGCGGGCCCGGCAGGCGGCGGCCCTCTCCCGGCTGCTCACCGAGCAGGGTTGGCGGCCCGACGGCTGCGTGGCGACCGTCCCCGGCGCCACCCTGGCGTCGCACGTCATCACCCTTCCCTTCACCGATCCCAGGCGCATCGCCCAGACCCTGGCCTTCGAGGTCGAGGCGCAGATCCCCTGGGAACTCGACGAGGCGGCCTGGGACTGGGAGCCCCTCGGAGTGCGCGGGACCGCGACCGACCTCTGGGTCGGCGTGGGGCCCAAGGCCGAGCTGACCGGGCTGCTGGCGGTGCTGGCCGGCGCCGGCATCGATCCGCGCGTGGTGGCGCCGCCGGCCGCGCTCCTCTCGGCGCTCTTCGCCCCGGGCGTGCTGGCGAGAGAGCCTCCCGAGGCCGGCGCGCCTCCGGCCTGCGAGGCGATCCTCGACCTTGGCGAGAGCCGGGCCCAGCTCTGCCTGACCCTGGGCGGCGCGCTGGCGGCGGCCCGGACCGTCCCCGCCGGCACGGCCACGGTGGCCCGCGCCCTGGCCCATGACCTCGGGATCGCCGAGGCCGAGGCGGCGCTGCTCCTGGCCTCCGAGCCGGAGGGTGAGCCTTTGCCTGGGCCCCTGGCCGCGCTGGCCCTCGAGCCGCGCCTCGAGGAGGCGCTCTCGCGGGCGCTGGTGCCGCTCATCCGCGAGGTGCGCTCCACGCTGCGCGCCTGGCGAGCCCGGGTCGGGGCGACGGCGGTGACCAGGCTCTGGTTGGCCGGCGGGCTGGGGCGGCGAGCCGGCCTGGCGCGGCGGCTGGCCGTCGAGGTGGACGGCCCGGTCCTGGCGCTGGCCCTGGCTGGACCGGCGGCGGCGCTTCCCGCCGACCAGGCCGGGTCGCTGGCGCTGGCGCTGGCCGCGGCGCTGCGAGGCCACCTCGGGGCGCGGGCCGGGCGCGTCAACCTGCGGCGTGGCGCCCTCGCCTACACCCGCGACTTCGAGCACCTCAAGGGCAAGGTGGCGCGCCTGGCGCTGGCGACCGGTGCCATCCTGCTGCTGGCCGTGGCCTCGCAGGTCGTGAAGATCTACGCGCTCTCCCGGCAGGAGGGCGCGGTAGACCGGGCCCTCTGCGACGCCGAGGAGAAGGTGCTGAAGAAGTGCTACCCCAACTACGAGGAGGCCCTCTCGGCGCTGCGCGGACGGGGCGTCCCGGGGGCCAGCATCCCCAAGACCTCGGCGGTGGACGTGCTCGACGACCTCTCGCGGCGGCTGCCGGAGGGTGTTCCGCTCAAGCTCGAGAAGATCGACATCACCGATCGCAAGCTCCACCTGCAGGGGATCGCCGACGCCGCCGAGCAGGTCGACAAGCTGGTGGCCTCGCTGCAGGGCTCGAAGTGCTTCGCGGATGCCCGCTCGGGCGGCGCCCGCAAGCGCGGCTCGGACGGGAAGTTCGAGTTCTCCATCGACTCGGCGCTCGGTTGCGCCGAGGGCGTCCAGGCGGGGGAGTGACCATGGAACGGCTCAAGCAACTTCGCGCCGAGCTCGAAGCCCGCTTCACCCGGTTCTCTCCCCGGGAACGGGTGCTGGTCGGCGCCACCGCCGCCGCCGTGCTGCTCTTCTTCGGCTCGCTGATCGCCGCCGGGATGGCGGCCGCGGTGCGGGCCAGGGAGTCGCGCATCGTGGAGAAGACCAAGGTGATGGTCCAGGTCGGCCAGCTGGCCGGTGGATACCGGCGCGTCCAGATGGAGCGGAGCGCGCTCGAGGCCAGGCTCAAGGGCCAGCCGGTGCAGCTGATGAGCCACGTCTCCCAGGTCGGGGCTGGGCTGGGCGTGGAGGTGACCGACCTGCGCCCCACCGGCGCGCCGGTCGAACTCGACGGCGTGATGGAGGAGAGCGTGGAGGTGAACCTGGTCCGCATCGAGCTGGGCAAGCTGGCGCGGTTGGTCCAGGGGCTGGAGCGCGGGCCCGGGCTGGTCAAGGTGCGCCGGCTCCGCATCGCCACGCGCAGCGACGATCCGAAGCTGGTGGACGCCACGGTGGTGGTGGCCACCTACCAGTTGAAGGGCTGAGTCCCTGGGGATGCGAGCCATGAAGATCGACTGGACGACCTGGAAGCCCCGCCTGCTCTACGCGACGTTCTTCGTGGTGGCGCTGGTCTTCTCGCTGCGCTGGACCTTCCCGTCCGGCGCGGTGCTGGAGCGGCTCTCCCTCGAGGCGGCGGGGCGCGGCTGGCAGCTGGAGGCGGCGGAGGCCGGGCCGGCCGGGCTGATCGGGCTCTCGCTGCGGGAGGTGACGCTCAAGGACAAGGCCGGCCTCACCATCCCGCTCGACCGGGTCGATCTCACCCTGCCGCTCTGGCCGCTGCTCACCGGGCACCGGCGCGTGGCGGTGGAGGCCTGGCTCTACGACGGGCGGGTGAGTGGAGCGTTCGACCTCGCCGCCGGGCCGCGGGAGTACCGGGCCTCGGTGGACGGGGTTGACCTGGCCCGGGCGCTGCCGCTGCGGATGGCGCTGGGAGTCGAGCTGGCCGGCCTGGTCACCGGCGCGGCGCAGGTGCTCCTGCCGGCCGACGACAAGGGGAAGGCCGAGGGGCGGGTATCGCTCCAGGTGAAGGATGCCGGCCTGACCGGCGGCAAGTTCAACCTGCCCGGGGCCGGGGCGCTGACGCTGCCGGCGGCGAAGTTCGGCGAGTTGGTGGTCGAGCTGGTGCTCAAGGACGGCAAGGGGACCTTCGAGAAGCTGGGCGCCACGGGCGGCGACGTCGAGCTGACCAGCGAGGGGCTCTACTTCGCCTGGCAGCCCCGCCTGGAGTTCGCGCCGCTGTTCGGGAAGGCGAGGATCAGGCTGGCGCCCGCCTTCACCTCCAGGCCGGAGAACCGGGCCTTCGCCTCCCTGCTCGACGCCGCCTTGTCCGGGGCCCGCGCCGGCGAGGGCGCCTACGGGCTTCAGGTGTTCGGCAGCCTGGGGCATCCCCAGGTTCGGGCAGCCGGGGCGGGCGCGCCTTAGTGCCCCCGCCCCCACCTCCTCCCGCCACCAGTCGGGACTACCTGGCCGAGCCACCCGCGCCCATCAGACGCGGAACCGCCCAACCCGGTCGGCCAATTCCCTAGCCGTGGACCCGATCCGCTCGGCGACTCCAGCCAGCCCTTCCACCGCCTGCTCGTGATCGCCAGCGGTGCCCGACAGCTCTCCCAGCGCCTCGCGGACCCTTCGCGTCGCCTGGTTGTGGACCTCCACGGCGCGGGTGATGTCGTTGATCATCCGCTCGAGCCGGACCAGGTTGTCCATCTGGCGCCGGCCTTGCCCGGCCTGATCCTCCAGGGCCCGGGCCACCTGCTCCGCCAGCGCGTTGACGCTCCGTGAGACCGACCCGACCGCCGCCACGCTTCGCCCCACCAGCTGCACCGCGCCGGTCACCGCCTTGGACCCGACCGCCACCGACTCGACCAGATCGGAGAGGTCTCTCGAGGACCCGGCGTGGACCTCCACGGCCGCCTTGATCTCCCCTGCCGCCCGCGTTCCCATCGCGGTGGTCCGCTGGATCTGCCCCAGCGCCTCGAGCGAGTTGCGCGCCAGCTGCACCCCCTCCACCGCCAGCGCGTCGCCGCGGTCGATGAGGGCGGCGGTCGCCTCCACGTCCTCGCGGACCGCATGGATGATGTCGCCGATCGACTTGGTCGACCGGGCGATCTGCGACGCCAGCTCCCGGATCTGGTCGGCCACCACCGCGAACGCCTTGCCGTGCTCGCCAGCCTGCGACGCGATGATCGAGGCGTTGAGCGAGAGCAGGTTGGTCCGCCCCGCCACTTCCGAGATGAAGTCGACCACCTGGTCGATGTCGTCGGATCGGCGACCCAGCGCGGCGATCCGGTGGTGGGCGTCGGCGACCGCCGAGCGCAGCGTCTCGATGCCGCGCACCGTCTCCTCGACCACTCCGCCCGAGCGCTCCGCCATGTCGGCCACCAGGCGCGCGTTGGCCTGGCTCTCGGCGGCGGCCCGCTCCAGCGCCGTCATCGAGGCCTTCACCGCCGCCAGGGTCCCGGTGGCGTACCCCGCCAGCGTCTCGAGCTCGCCCAGCGTCGCCTCCGCCTCGCGTCCCGCCCCGGCCAGGTGGTCCACGTCCTCGAGCGCGGTGTCCATGGTCCGGTCCAGCTCGGCCCCCTTGCGCCGCACCTCCTCCAACGCCGCCGCCATCTCCCCGACGGCGGTGGTGGTGGTGGTGACGTAGTCCGAGAGCGACCCGACGCCGTGGGACACCTGCGCGACCGAGCCCTCCATGGCCTCCACCGCCGCCTGCACCGCCACCACGCCGCCGTGCTGTCCCAGCGCGCCATGCCGCACGCGCTCTCCGATGGCGCTGGCCTCCCGGGCGCCGTGCGAGACGCCCTGGCTGGCATCCTGCACGTCGACGACCAGCACCTTGAGCCCCTCGGCCATGCGCCTGAAGTCGGCCGCCAGCAGCCCCACCTCGTCCCGGGAGGTGGCCGCGGGCGCCATGGTCAGGTCGCCCGAGGCGATGCGTCCCGCCGCCCGGCCGAGCGCCCTGAGCGGGTTGGTGATGGAGCGCGCCGCGAAGTAGGCCATCAGCGCCGTGGCCAGGTAGACGAAGATGCTGGTCGACGCCAGCGAGGACCAGTAGGCGCGCCGGCGCTCGCGCAACGGCGCCTCCGGGAGCCAGCTCACCACCAGGCCGCCGGAGGGGACCCGCGAGGCCACCAGCCAGCCATCGGCGAGCCGGACCGTCCCGGGTGCCGTCCCGGCCCGTGCGAAGGGCGCTTCGCCTGGGCCGATGCGCGCCTCGATCATGCCGCCCGCGCCCACCAGGGCCACAGGCGCCGCCGTCACCGACCAGACCTGCTCCACCAGCGCGCCACCCGAACGCCCGGCCTGGTGGCGCAGGGCGCTCTGCTGGGCTCGCTGCGCCGCCGCCACGTATTCCTGGTCGATGTCGACCCGGTACTGGACATAGCCGGTGGCGGCGAAGAGCAGGAGTCCCACCGTGTTGAGCCCGAAGCAGACCAGCAGGATCTTCCCGCGCACCGTCCCGCGCAGGCCGCCCTCGGCGCGGGGACCGAGCTGCTCCAGGGCCGCGCCCACCGAGGCGGCGCAGATGGCATAGACCGCCATCCCGCCCAGGATCGCCGTGGCCACGCCGATCCCGCCCTGGGCCAGCGCCAGGTCGGCGGGCAGTCCGGCCTGGCGCATCAACACCACGTTGAACGCGGCGCCCACACTCCCGATCACGCATACGGCCAGCGCCCCACGTGCCGGGACCCGGTGCGCGGCGGTGGCCAGCGCCTCGGCCTCCTGCGTCGCGTCCTCCACCGCCAGGGCCCGCCGCAGCGAGCGCGTCAGCGCGGAGAGGGCCAAGGACATCAAGGCAATCTCGACGACCAGCCCGAAGACGAAGGAGACCGCCAGCAGCTCGGTCTGCTCGGAGCCGAGGGGCAGGGTGGAAGTCCCCAGCCACCAGTTGAGGAGCGCGACCAGCGACAGCGCGAGGGCGACGTTGCGGAGCAGCGGGCCGAGGAGGCTCATCGCCGAGGACTGTAGAGCAGATCCCGCGCTGCCGCAGCCTGACGGGGACTGGAGGCGAGCTGCCACCGGCTGACGGGTGGATGACCCTACATGGCGTGTCACGTAACGCGCCGGAACGATGGGCGAATTCGGCCAGCGGGTCCAGCAAGGACCGCCGGGTTTGCGGGAATCCCCAGCGTGTTCAATGGCTTGTGTTGAAACCTGGCGGGCGCCGTGATATCGCCGTTCCCATGCGAATCAGGCGGCTCGACGTGGGCGGCTTCAAGTCGTTCATGGACCGGACGGTGTTCGTCTTCGACGACGGCGTCACCGGCGTGGTCGGTCCGAACGGCTGCGGCAAGTCGAACGTCGCCGACGCCATCCGCTGGGTCCTCGGAGAGCAATCGGCACGCCAGCTGCGCGGCCGCTCCATGGAGGACGTGATCTTCAACGGCTCGGAGTCGAAGCCGCCACTCTCCATCGCCGAGGTCACCCTCACCTTCATCAACGATCGCCCCTCCGAGTTCCCGGCCCAGTACCAGGGCTTCGGCGAGATCACCGTCGGCCGCCGCCTCTACCGGACCGGCGAGTCGGAGTACCTGATCAACGGGGTCACGGCCAGGCTCCTCGACGTCAATGACATCTTCTTCGGCTCGGGCATCGGCCGCACCGCCTACTCCATCGTCGAGCAGGGACGCATCGGCCAGATCGTCTCGGCCCGCCCCGAGGACCGCCGCGCCATCATCGAGGAGGCCGCCGGCATCACCAAGTACAAGAAGCGGCGCGAGGCGGCCGAGCGGAAGATGGAGGCCACCACCCAGAACCTCACCCGCGTCGCCGACCTGGTGCAGGAGCTTGGAAAACAGCTGGAGAGCCTCAACCGCCAGGCCCGCCGCGCCGAGAAGTACAAGGCGCTCAAGGGGCAGATCCGCGAGCTGGAGCTGGCCACCGCCGCCGCCCGCTACCTTGAGTTGACGGCCACGCGCCGCGCCGCCGAGTCGCGCCTCGCCACCGCCAGGGCCGAGGAGTCGGAGCTGGCCGCCCGCCTGGCCGGGCTGGAGGCGGCCACCGAGGCCGACCGCGGCCGGCTGGCCGGGAGCGAGGCCCGGCTCAACCACCTGACCAGCCGCGAGCACGAGCTCTCCAGCGCCGCCCGCGTCTCCGAGGTCTCGGTCGAGGCGGCCGGGCGCGAGCTCGAGCAGATCGGCGAGCGGACCCAGGCGCAGGCCACCGAGGTCGAGTCCCTCAAGGCCCAGGCCGAAGGGCTGGCCTCCGAGCGCGAGGCGCTGCTGCGCCAGCGCGACGACCTGACCTCCCTCTCCACCGCCGACGAGGCCCGGCTCGGCGAGGCCGAGATCGCCATCCGCCAGCTGGGGCGGGAGCAGGGCCAGTCGCAAGGCGAGCTGGACCGCGCCCGCGCCGACGCCGCCGCGGCGCTCAACCTCGCCACCGGCCACAGGAGCCAGCTGGCCCAGATCGAGCGGCAGCGGCTCGACCTGAAGGCCCGCCACGAGCGGAACCGCGGCGAGTCGGGCGAGCTCGCCGACCGGACCACCAGGCTCGACGGCTCGCGCTCCCAGTACGCCGAGAAGCTGGGCCAGACCCGCCAGCTCAAGCTGCGCCTCGAGGAGCAGCGCGGGGCCCAGGAGGAGCTGCTGGAGCGGACCCGCTCCGAGTTCATCCAGAACGAGGCCAAGCTCATCACCCTGCGCGAAGAGCTGCAGGACAAGCGCTCCCGCCTGCAGACCCTGCTCGAGGTGCTGCGCAACTACGAGGGCTACGGCCGCGGCGTCCGCTCCATCATGACCCGGGCCGGGCAGACCGAAGGGCGCGACCGCGGCGTCTTCGGGCTGGTGGCCGACGTGGTCTCCTCCTCCCCCGAGTTCGAGAACGCCATCGAGGCGGTGCTGGGCGAGCGGCTGCAGTACGTCATCGTGGAGAGCCACTCGCAGGGCGTCGAGGCCATCGACTACCTGAAGACCGCCGCCGAGGGGCGCGCCTCGCTCATCCCCATGGCGCGGCTCAAGGACCCGTCGTCCTGGCTCCCCGAGTCGGTCGGCCATCCGGGCGTGGTGGCCAACGCCATCGACGTCGTCAAGTACCAGTCCTCCTACGACAAGGTGGTCCGCTTCCTGCTCGGCGACGCGCTCATCGTCCGCGACCTGCCCTCGGCGCTCGAGCTCTGGCAGGCCTCCGACCCGAAGCGCACCCTGGTCACGCTCGACGGCGAGGTGCTCGACCCGTCCGGCGTGGTCACCGGCGGTCCGCTCGAGGGCGAGGGCCACGGCGCGCTGCAGCGCCGCCGCGAGGTGCAGGAGCTGGAGGAGACGGTCCGGACCTTCGAGGCAGACTTCGCGCTGGCGCAGGAGCGCCACCGCACCCTGCAGACCCGCCTGCTGCAGCTCGAGTCGGCCCTCAAGTCGCTCGACAAGGACGGCCGCGACAAGGAGCTGGCCCTCCTCGACCAGGAGAAGGACCTGGTCCGGCTCGGCGAGGAGCTGGAGCGGGTGGCGCAGCGGGTGGGGCAGCTGGAGGTGGAGCGGTCCCAGCTCGAGGGTGGGCTGGGCGGGCTGGCGCGCGAGGAGGAGGAGCACCGCCTGGCCGCGGCCACCGCCGAGGCCGAGGTCTCGCGCAGCGAGGAGCGGGCCCGCGCCGCGCTGGAGCGGCTCGACGCCCTGCGCGGTCGCGCCGATCAGGCCACCACGGAGCTGCTCAACCTCAAGGTCAAGGTGGCGGCCGACTCCGAGCGGCGCGAGTCGATCGGTGGCGCGCTGCGGCGCGTCGACGACGCCCGGCGCGAGGTGGAGGAGCGGCGGGCCCGCATCTTCACCGCCCTCTCCGAGCAGAACGCCCGGGCTGGCGAGCTGCGCGGTCGCGTCGAAGGCACCCGCGTCGACCTGGGCCGGCTGGGCGCCGACCTGGCCCAGGTCCAGGCCCAGCTCGCCGACGCCCGGAGCGTCCACGAAGGGCTCCAGATCAGCGGCAGGGCCCGCGACGCCGAGGTGCGTGACCTGCGCGTGCGCGTCGAGGGGCTGCGCGCCGAGATCTCGGCCGCGGCCCTCACCGTCCGTGAGCAGGCCCTCGAGCTCTCCCACCTCGAGGAGCAGACCCGGGAGCGCTGCCAGGCCGAGCTCAAGTACGAGCTGGCCCGCTTCCACCTCGAGAAGGCGCCCGGCGAGGCGGAGCGCGAGCGGCTCGACGAGCTCAAGGCCCAGGCCGAGCGGATGGGAGCCATCAACCTCACCGCCATCGAGGAGTACGACGAGCTGGCCTCCCGCCACACCTTCATGACCACCCAGAAGGCCGACCTGGAGGGCTCGCTGGCGGATCTCAGGACCGCCATCGTCAAGATCAACCGGGCCAGCCGCGAGCGGTTCCGCGAGACCTTCGACCGGGTCAACGAGAAGTTCCAGCTGGTCTTCCCGCGTCTCTTCAACGGTGGCCGCGCCGGCCTGGTGCTGACCCAGGACGACGGCGACGACGGCGAGGCCGGCGTGGAGATCTTCTCCCAGCCGCCCGGCAAGAAGCTCCAGAGCGTCAACCTGCTCTCCGGCGGCGAAAAGGCGCTCACCGCGGTGGCGCTCATCTTCGCCATCTTCCTTGTCAAGCCGACGCCCTTCTGCCTGCTCGACGAGGTCGACGCCCCGCTCGACGACGCCAACGTCGGCCGCTACAACGACATCGTCAAGGAGATGTCCAAGACCTCGCAGTTCATCCTCATCACCCACAACAAGCGGACCATGGAGATGGTCGACACGCTCTACGGGGTGACGATGGAGGAGCCGGGCGTCTCCAAGCTGGTCTCGGTGCGGCTCTCGGAGCGGGCGCGCGAGTCAACCGCGGCCTAGCCGGTGGCCGGCAGCCCCGGCCAGCCACCTCCAACGCCTGGCTGCGTTGACACCCCCGCGCCGGGGGCCCTATATCCTCGGCCGCTCGAAGGTCTTCTCCGGGAGCCCGCACCGTGATCCCCCTCCTCGCCCTCGCCGAGAACGACGTCGCCAGCGCCGCCGGCCTGGCGGTGCTGGTCCTGGTGGTCGTGCTGGCCGGAGTCCGGTTGGCACGGAAGAAGCCCCCTGCCGCGACGCCGGCCGTCCTCCCGGCCGTCCTCCCGGCCGCCGCGCCGGCCCGCGCCAGGCCGGTCGAGCCGGCGGCGCCCGACGAAAAGGCCCGCAAGGAGGCCTACCGGCGGAAGAAGGAGCAGGAGCGGCTCGACAAGGAGCGCAAGAGCCAGGAGCGCGCGGCGGCCGAGACCCAGGCCCGCGAGCAGTCGGCCCGCGCCGCCGCCGAGGCCGAGGCGGTCCACCGGGCCGGGCTGGAGGCACGGCGCAAGAAGGCCCAGGCCGAGGGTGGGAAGACGCTCTCGGCGGGATTGGAGAGGACCCGCGGGGGCTTCATGGCGCGCCTGAACGGCCTGCTCGGCGGCGGCCGCACCCTCGACGACTCGGTGCTGGCCGACCTCGAGGAGCTGCTCTTCACCGCCGACATCGGCGTCGCCACCGCCACCTCTCTGCTGGAGACGGTCCGCGCCAGGGTCCGCGCCAGGGCCTTCGCCGATCCGGCCCAGCTCAAGCAGGCGCTCCGCGTCGAGATCGCCCGCATCCTTGCGCTCGACGGCGCCGCCGCGGCCCTGCCCCGCTTCACCCCCGGCGGGGCCCGCCCCTGGGTGGTGATGGTGGTCGGCGTCAACGGTTCGGGCAAGACCACCACCATCGGCAAGCTGGCCGCCAAGCTCAAGGCCGACGGCCACTCGGTGCTGCTCGCCGCCGGCGACACCTTCCGCGCCGCCGCCGGCGAGCAGCTCGAGGTCTGGGCCGGCCGGGTCGGTGCCCCGGTGGTGCGCGGCAAGGAGGGCGCCGACCCCGCCAGCGTCTGCTTCGAGGCGGTCCAGCGGGGCGTGGCGTGCAAGGCCGACGTGGTGCTCTGCGACACCGCCGGCCGGCTCCACACCAAGGCGCCGCTCATGGAGGAGCTGAGGAAGGTGAAGCGGGTCATCGCCAAGGCGGTCCCCGGGGCGCCGCATGAGGTGCTGCTGGTGCTCGACTCGACCAACGGCCAGAACGCCATCGCGCAGGCGCGCCAGTTCCACGAGGCGCTGCAGGTGACCGGTCTGGTGCTCACCAAGCTCGACGGCACCGCCAAGGGCGGCATCCTCATCGCCATTGCCAAGCAATACGGACTGCCCATCCGCTATATCGGGGTAGGCGAAGCCATGGAAGACCTGCAGGAGTTCATCGCGGAAGAATTTGTGGATGCGATTTTTCCGGAAGGGCAATAGAAGCTACCCCAAAAATTCCCTCTCCCTTGAGGGAGGGGATTATTGAAATGAGTTCCAACAAGCTACAGGGTCACCGCACGAGCTTGCTTAGCACTGGCAACTGTATCTGAACTTTTATGATCCAATTCACCCACGTCTGCAAGCGCTACCCCGGCGGATTCGATGCGCTGCGGAATATCGATCTGCACATACCGCGCGGCGAGATGGC
>JANPOM010000479.1:0-1043 GCA_031427995.1 Anaeromyxobacter sp.
GCGCCATTGCCGGCCGTCGTCCGCTTCCGTGGCTCGCTTGGGCGCGTCGCCAAGCAACTCCTGCCCGAGGCGAAGCTCAACACCGAGCCGAGCGGCGCCCGCATCGCCCGGCTCGAGGTCCGCAACCTGCGCGGCCTGGTCCGTCAGGCGCTCGCCTGGGGGCTCGAGGCCGAGCTGGTGGAGCCGGCCGAGGGGCGCGCCATGGCGAGGGAGATCCTCGAGCGGGTGGTCGGGACCGCGGCTGGGGTGGCGCCATGAGTGACCTCTCCCTGCAGCGGCTCCGCCGGCTGCTCCTGCTCATCCCGGTGGTCGCCCGCGCGGCGCGCAACGGCCGCGGCCTATCGCTCGCCAAGGCGATGGAGGCGAGCGGCGCACGCAGCGAGGCACAGGTCCGCGAGGACATCGCCGCGGTGCAGAACGTCTGGGTCGATCCGAACGGCGCAGAGGAGGCGATTTACCTCTACGTCGAGGACGACGAGGTGCAGATCACCTACGCCCACCACTTCGGCACGCCCCCGTCCTTCTCGATCGCCGAGGGGGCGGTGCTGCTCTCCGCCCTTGGGCCCTTCGAGAAGGACGGCGGCCGGCCCGTGAAGGAGGCGATCCGCAAGCTGCGCAAGGCGGTACCCGACTTCCTCCGTGAGGAGACCGCCCGGCTGGCCACGGGGCTCGACCTCGGCGAAAAGCCGCCCGAGCCGTGGGCGCCGTCGCTGGAGCAGGCGATCGCCCAGCGGCTCGAGACGACGCTGGAGTACCGGGCGGTCGCCGACGCCGACATCGGCAGGCGCGTCGTGGAACCGAGGCTCCTCTTCCAGCGCGGCGGCTCCTGGTACCTGGCGGCCTGGAACGTGGAGAAGAGGGCCGAGCACCTCTACCGGCTCGACCGGGTGGTCTCGGTGGAGCTCGGGGCGCGCGTCTTCGGGGCCCACCAGGGGCCGCCGGTGGCCCGAATGACCTGCGAGCCGCGTTGATCCCACAGTGAGATCTGGCGCGCGATCTCGGTGTCCTGGCTGATGCGGTTCTCGATCTGCCGCGGCCCGAAG
>JANPOM010000480.1:0-1794 GCA_031427995.1 Anaeromyxobacter sp.
CCTGGAGCGCATCGTCACGGCGTCCTGCCCACCCGGTGGCCTCGTCCTCGACTCCTTCATGGGCAGCGGCACGACGGCGGAAGCCGCCGAGCGCCTTGGTCGCCGGTGGATCGGGATTGACAACGGCAAGTACGCCGTCCACCTCGCCCGTAAGCGGCTCATCCAGCTACACGGTCAGCCGCGCCCCCCGGAGAAGCCGGTCTACGACTACGTGGAATGCAAGCACTGCAAGAATATCGAGCGGAAGGAGAAGCCGCAGAAGAGCCCTGGCGCCTATCAGGTGCGCCCCTTCACGGTCGAGAACATGGGCGTCTACCAGCGCGCTGCGGAGTGGCAAGGCTTCCAGCAGCACCGCACCGCCTACCGCGACGAGATGATCAAGGTCTTCGGCGGCGAGCCGGTGGAGCACTCTCCGCTCCTCCACGGTCGCAAGGGGAACACCTGGGTCCACGTCGGCCCCCTCGACGCGCCGGTCTCCTCGGTGCAGGTCTGGTCGATCGCCCGCGAGGCGCAGCGCACCAGCACCAAGGCGGTCACGGTGCTCTCCGCCGACTTCGACACGCTCTCCGGCAGCGAGCAGGCCGACATCAAGAGGAAGACCGGCGTCGCCATCACCATCCGCGTCATCCCGGCCAACGCCATCGACGAGGTGAAGCGCCGCCTCGATCTCCTCCGCGCCAACCCCGACCTCGCCGTCGAGTCCACCGCCATCCCGGCCTTCTACGCCCCGCTCTCCATCGTCCTGGAGGAGGTGGTGAAGGGGCGCAACGTAGAGCTTCGGCTCAAGCGCTGCGAGGTGGACATCGAATCCTTCATCGCCAGCCAGCGCCCCATGATGAAGGCCATCACCGACAAGATGACGGAAAAGGCCAGGAAGAAGGCCCTCGACGAGGTCAAGCGCTGGGAGAAGCGCGAGGAGGATCTGAAGGACTGGCTCGGCAAGGCCAAGAGCTGGCAGGCCTTCGTGGACTTCTGGGCGGTGGACTGGAACTTCGGCCGCCAGGTGGGCGAGGACGGCAAGCCGATCTTCGTCACCGAATGGCAGAGCTTCCGGAGCCGTGGCGCCGACGGCAACGCCGAGCTGACCTTCGCCGCGAAGTTCAGCTACCCGGAGCCGGGCGCCTACCGCATCGCGGCGCGGGTCACCGACGTCTTCGGCAACGACGGCATCGCCACCGTGGAAGTGGAGGTGAATCGGTGAGCCCCAAGCCCCTCCAGCACCAGGTCATCGAGGCGATGAAGAAGCGCGTCGACGCCTGGCGAGGGTTCCCGCTGGGGCACGCGCCCGACGCCTACCCGGACGAGGCGCCGCGCTACCAGCCGGCGGCCGGCGGGGAGCGCAAGGTCTCCGACACCACGATGGCGCTGCTCCAGCACTGGTTCCGCAAGGAGCCGCACCTCATCGGCCTCGAGCCCCGAACCTACGCCTTCAAGTACTGGCCCCACCAACGGCGGCTGGTGGAGACCTTCATCTACCTGCACGAGGTGGCCGGCGTCCGGCGCACGCAGGACCTCTACGCCTTGACGGGCGTGGAGAAGATGGGGGATCAGCGCGACCCCTGGACCAAGCTCGGCGGCCAGCTCGCCACCGGCTCGGGCAAGACCAAGATGATGAGCCTCATCATCGCCTGGTCGTACTTGAACGCGGTCTGCGAGCCGGACAACGGGCTGGGGCTCGGGCGTCATTCGATCCTGATTGCGCCAGGCCTCTTCGTGAAGGACCGGCTGCTCCAGGACTTCCGCCCCCTCGACCACGGGGCGCCGGTCTTCTGGTCGGACCCGGTCATCCCGCCC
>JANPOM010000481.1:0-1730 GCA_031427995.1 Anaeromyxobacter sp.
CGGGGTCGGCCGCGCGCTCGGCGTGCTCGCCAACATCACCTGGGACCGCGGCCTCGGCTACGCCATCGAGCGCCCCAAGTCGGTCACCACCGACATGCTGGAGAAGTGGGCCGCCGAGGGTGGCCGCAAGCTGGCCTAGCCTAGCCCCAATGCCGATCAGATAGCAGCCAAGTGATCGTCCGGCCTCGCCTTTTCGACGAAGCCGGACGAAGTCTTGCAGCCACGATCAAGGAGATCATGATGCGGCGATTGCCCAAGGAGCGATCGCATGCGCTTGGCCTCGTCACTCGCTGCCACTGCAGCAATTCCGCGCCCGGAGCTCGGCGCCTTCGCGCAGCACCTCCCCCACGAGTGGATCGAGCAGGCGCTCCAGGCGACCGGCACCGCCACCATCAGAAAGCGGCGACTGCCCGCCGAACAGGTGGTGTGGCTCGTGCTGGGGATGGCGCTCTTCCGCGACCGCTCCATCGTCGAGATCGTCGACAAACTCGACCTGGCTCTGCCTGGTGTCGACGAGACGCCGGTGGCACCGAGCGCGGTTCCTCAGGCGCGTGCGCGGCTCGGCGCGGAGCCGATGGCGTGGCTCTTTGCGCACGCGGCGCGGCACTGGGCACACGCGAGCGCGGATCGTCACCGCTGGCGTGGCCTGGCGTTGTACGCGGTTGATGGCACGGCGCTGCGCGTTCCCGACTCGACCGTGAACCGCGCCCATTTCGGCAGCGCAAAAGGGCGGACGCAGAGCGGCTATCCGATGACACGCGCCGTGGCCCTCATGGCGGTGCGCTCGCATCTCCTCGCCGCGGCCCGCTTTGGTCCCTACACGCGCGGCGAGCACAGCTACGCCAACGAGCTGTGGTCCGAGGTGCCGGACCGCTCGCTGACGATTGTCGACCGGGGCTTCCTCGTCGCGGGCGTGCTCATCCCCCTGGCCCGCGCCGGCCAGGATCGGCACTGGCTCACCCGGGCGAAGAAGAACACGAGCTGGCGCGTGTTGAAACGCCTGGGCCCGAATGATCAGCTGATCGAGATGGAGGTCTCGCACCAAGCACGGAAGAAGGACCCGACGCTCCCGAAGGTCTTCCTCGCCCGAGCGGTTGGCTACCAGCGCAAAGGCTTCCCGCCACAGACGCTTCTCACGTCACTCCTTGATGCCGACCGCTACCCCGCCACGGAGATGGCCGGCCTCTACCACGAGAGATGGGAGATCGAACTCGGCTTCGATGAGTTGAAGACCGAGGTGCTCGATCGTGAGGAATCCATCCGCAGCAAGAGCCCAACCGCAGTAGCGCAGGAACTCTGGGGCATCCTGCTCGCTTACAACCTCGTCCGCCTCGAGATGGAGCGCGTGGCAGACGAGGCACGCGTCGAGCCGACCCGCATCAGCTTCATCACCGCTCTCCACCTCGTCTGCGACGAGTGGCTCTGGTGCGCCGTCGCCTCGCCGGGGGCGATCCCCAAGCACCTCCGCAACCTGCGCGCGAAGCTCGCCCGCCTCGTCCTGCCACCACGCCGCGCGCGACTGTATCCCCGTGCCGTGAAAGTGAAGATGAGCAGCTACCCGCGCAAACGTCCGAAGCTCCAGCGGAAGGCTGCTAAGTGACTGGCATTGAGCCTAGCCCAAGCCCACTCGACGAGGAAGTCGAGCGCCTCTTCGCGGACTGGGTCTAGAATTGGGAACACTCACCGGACCACCGAGGTTCCATGCGGCTTCCCGAGTACGACCAGCTCGA
>JANPOM010000482.1:0-8403 GCA_031427995.1 Anaeromyxobacter sp.
CGCAAGACTGCCCACAGATGCCACCCCAAATCATCGGACTCAAACGGGGCGGGATTAGACAGGCAGGCTCAGAAACGGTCCAGACGAGTTTAGGTCCACCCGGTGGCACCGTTTCCACCGGATGCGACGCCGTTTGGTGCATTAGTGGTGCACGAGATACCGGGGCTGCTCCTGACTGTTGGCGAGGTCGCAACACGGCTCCGGGTGTCGCGGGCGACTGTGTACCGGCTGGTCCAATCCGGTTCCCTCCCCGCCCTCCGAGTCTCGAACGCCATCCGTATCCCAGCCGACACCCTTGCCTGGTAAGGGCGCTTCTGCCCCGTGCGCTGGACCACATCACCGCCGGCCGCGTGTTCCGCCGGTCGCCATGGCCACATTGGCGGCCTGCCGGCCAACGCTCCACTTCTTGATGAGCCCCTGGAAGTCCCGCCGTGCGCGCGGATCGGCTGCGAAGATGGCCTTCATCTGGAGGTCCAACGAGATTTCTGGATCGCGATTCTCGACCTTCGCAACGCGCGACTGGCTCGAGCCCATGAGCTTCGCGAGGCCGGCTTGCGACAGGTGCATCCGTTGCCGTACCGTCCGGACGACCTCGCCGAGGCTGAGTTTCGCCTCGACGAGCGCCGCCTCCGCCTGGTTCAGACCGAGAACATCGGCCGCAGTTCCGACCTTCCACCCGGCCTTCTCGAACCGCGCCTTCTGTGCCTTGTTCATGATTCGTCCACCTTCCTGAACTCCGCCACACGCCGCTTGCAGTGCCTGATCACTTCGTCAGGCGTCGATCGAGTTTCCTTCGGGAAGACATCCAGTACAGCGATCGCCAACCGGCCGACGTAGTAGATGACCCTCCACTCCTTCTTCAGCACGATGTCATCGATCCGAAGTTCGTGGCAGCGTGGCCCGACCACGGACATCGGCCGGGACTCCGGCATCGAGAGCGCCTCTCCCCGTTGCAGTCGTCGCAGCAGTACGCCACCCTCGACGCGGGCGTCGCTCGACATCGGCGGCGTCTTCAGCTCCCCTGCGAGCCACACGAGCGGCTTGTCGGGCCTCGGGGTCGCAGGAGACTTCGCCTTGTAAACCTTGGGACCCACGAAGTGGATGTTATGTCGATTCCGGCATATGTCAAGCCTGCGCAGTTCGTGCCCGCCTCGCCAAGATCGGGACGCTCACCCAGGAAGCCAAGCTGACCCGCAACTTCACGGGCGCGAAGAACGAGCGCTTCCCGCCCCGATGACCACCAGCGTCACTGCACTGAACGCGGCCCCGGCGAGGAAAGTAGCCGGGGCACCGAGTTGATCCCAGAGCAGGCCAGCCACGACACTGGCCACCAGCATCGCCATCCCGCTCAGCAGGTTGAAGAATCCGAACGCCGTGCCGCGCAGGTCGGCAGGCGCCACCTCGGCCACCATGGTGGCGAGCAGGCCCTGGGTGATGCCCATGTGCAGCCCCCAGAGCGAGATGCCCAGCCAGACCCAGGCCCAATGGTTGCTCAAGGCCAGGGCCGCATCGGCCCCGATGAGTACCACCAGGCCAAGCGCCAGGAGCCTGGTGTGGCTCATCGAGTCGGAGAGCCGACCGAACGGGTAGGCGGAGACGGCGTAGACCACGTTCATGCCGACGAAGACGAGGGGCACGAGGGCGATGCTTAGGCCGCCTTGCTGGGCGCGCAGGACCAGGAAGGCCTCGCTGAAGCGGGCCAGCGTGAAGGCTGCCCCTACCCCAACCACCCACCAGTACCGCGCTGGCAACCGGCGCAACTCGCGTGCCCGGAGCGGGTTGGCTCGCGGGCCTTTGCGCTTTCGCGCGGGCTCCCGGACACCGAACACGAGAAGCCCGACCGCCAGGACGGCGGGGATGATCGCCACCTGGAAGACGGCGCGGACGTCGTCCGCCCAGAGCAGCATCAGCCCCACTGCCAGCAGTGGCCCGAGGAAGGCGCCGACCGAGTCGAGCGCCTGCCGCAGCCCAAAGGCTGCGCCGCGCACTTCCGGCGGTGCGATGTCGGCGACGAGGGCGTCGCGCGGGGCGCCGCGGATGCCCTTGCCGACACGGTCGATCATCCGGGCGCCGAGGACGAGGGCGGGGCTGGTGGCCAGGGCGAACAACGGCTTCGACAGCGCGCCCAGCCCGTACCCGAGGACCGCCAGCGGCTTGCGATGCCCAAGCCAATCGCTCAAGGGGCCGGAGACGACCTTGACGACCAGCGCGGTTGCCTCCGCGACGCCCTCGATGGCCCCGATGGTGAGGGCGCTGGCCCCGAGCACGCTCGACATGAAGGCCGGCAGGAGGCTGTGGATGAGTTCGGACGACGTGTCCATGAGGAGGCTCACCAGCCCCAACGCCACGATTCCGAAGGGGATCCTCGGTCCTGCCGTACTAGCTGGCGTCACCGGGCGTCCCTGCCGAACGGCGTGGCACCGGCGTAGCGCGCCTGGGCGCCGAGTTCCTCCTCGATGGGAGGAGTTGGTTGTACTTGGCCACCCGCTCGCCACGGCACGGCGCCCCTGTCTGGATTTTGCCGGCGCAAGTAGCCTGTGGCTACCAAGAACCCCGTCTGCGCGGTTCGCAGCACGGAGGGGTAGGTGAGGTTGGTCTCGAAGAGGCAGCGAAGTTGACGCCCTGCGCTCGCAGGTCGGCCCCCGGGCATGCGACGACGAGAGCAGCGGGCCGTCGCTGCCGCCCTACTCCTGCACCGTGGCATCAAGCGGCGGCCCGCGCGTAACGATGATGCAACCCGCCGACTTCCGGCTGTTCCACCACCTTGCCGAGTTCGGGTCCCTGCACAGGTCTCGGTTCCGGCGCATCGCCCACCAGTGAAAGGTGGCAGCGCGACCGATTGTAGTACTCGAAGTACCCGGACAGGATTCGGAGGAGATGGATCTCCCCGAGGACGACGATGTGATCCAAGCACTCCCGCCGAAGCGAGCCGATCAACCGTTCCGCATAGGCGTTCTGCCAAGGGGACCTCGCCGCCGTGACCACCTCCTCGATGCCGAGGACCTTCAGCATGCGCCGGAACCGCTCTCCGTAGATCTGGTCTCGATCGCGCACGAAAAACCGCGGAGCCGTCTCATCGGGGAAGGCCTGCACCATCTGCCGCACCGTCCACTCCGCTGTCGGGTTCGCGGTAACGTTGAAGTGCACCACCCGCCGGCGGTCGTGGGCCAGCACCAGGAACCCGAACAGCACTCCGAACGTGGCCGTCGGCACGACGAAGAAGTCGACCGCCACCAGGTCCTTGACGTGGTTGTCCAGGAACGCGCGCCAGGACGGCGACGGCGGCTTCCTCTCCCTCTCCATGTACCTAGCTACGGTCGACAGCGCCACCTCGATGCCGAGCTTGGCAAGCTCATTGCGGATCCGTGGAACGCCCCACGTCACGTTCGACCTCGACATCTTCCGGATCAGGTTGACGACTTCGTGACCCAGGCCAGGCCGCCCGCCGCGGCGCCCTGCCCTGCTTCGGCGGTTCCAGAAGCGCTTGAACCCATCGCGATGCCACCGGATTACCGTGGCCGTCTGGACGATCGCCAGGGCGTACCGCCACGCACCCCACCGGCGGGACAGGACCACCCACAGAGCCCGGTCCCAGTTGCCGAAGCGAGGGCGTCGATCGCCCAAGGCACGGGTAAGCACCCCGATCTGGTGACGAAGCGCCAAGTTCTCCAGCGCGAGCTCACCCTTCGTCCGAAAGGATGACCCGAATCAAGCTCAACACCCATCGGACCCTACCCACGCAAGACGCTGCGGCTTAACCACTTTCGTGCGGATGAGGTTTTCGGTAGGCACAACGTTGAGTAGTCGGCCGGCGACGCCGAGTGGGCCTCCAAGTTCCATTTGCAGCACGCTCTGGAGCTGGAAGGCAAGTAGCGGCGGGTCAGAGGTCCCGCGCGATCGCTTCGACCGCCTTGAGGCCATGGCCGAAACGGGCCATGGCCTCGCGGTGGCGCTCAAGGTCACCGTACGAGAGCCACCGCACCCGTAGGTCTGCGATTCGCCGGAACGCAGGACGCGCCAGTTGCTTGCGAACGTCTACCTCTCGCCCATCAGGCGCGACGAGGAAGAGCCCCCCGAGTCCATCAACCTGGGTCAAGGCGAGATCGAGCATCCTCACGATCCCCGAATAGATCGACGTGCTGTGCTCCACCTCGAAGGCGGCCTCGACCCTCGAAGTGACGCGGTCGAGCCAGAGCACGTCGATGAGGCGGATCGCGTCGGCGCCCGGCACGGCAGACAGCGCGGGTGGTAGCTCAGCCAGGCACCCGTCCCCGAGCCAGCCGCCGGCGTAGGAGCGACCCTTGTCGTTCGCGGCCACCCAGACGTCAAACCCGAGTGCCAGCCCGAGGTCACGGAGCCATCCCTGCACCGTGGTGTGTCCCAGGTCGTCAGCGCTGTCCCCCTTCCCCACCGCCCGGGCTCTTGCGCTCTCCTCCCGAAGCCTGGCGAGGTCGGCCGCCCATGCCGCCTCGTCTGCCAGGGCCTCAACCCTGTAGCGCCCGGTGCCGACATCGAAGAGCAAGCCGGCGATAGCTCCGAGGTCCGTCGAGAGGAGTGCCCGGTGGGTGGCGTTGAGGCGCAGCACGCCCTCCCGCATCGCAAGGTACTGGTCCCATCGACCGAGCTTCACCTTCGCGCCGGTCAGGGTGTTGTAGCCCTTCACGATGGCGGTGTTGAACGGAAGGGCGTGGGTCGGGTGGAGGAAGTAGAGCAGGTTGGCCGCAGCCGGGCCGAGACCCTTGATGGCCTTCGAGGCCAGCTCGTGTATGGCCGCCACGATCTCGGCTTCGGTGTCGCAGCAAAGACAGACGTCAAGAAAACGACCGAAGGCACGCTGGTTCTCCGAGTTCTCGTAGATGTCAGGGATGCGCAGCTTTGGCTTCCAGAGGAACGCGTGGTCAGCCCCCCTGAAGATCTGCCGCTGCTCCGCGACCGAGCCGACAATCACCTCGAGAGACGAGCCGCGATAGGCATTTCCAAAGGTGTTTGCGGCTATTTCCGACACCACGACGCCTATCCCGCGGCGGATCGAACGGAAGTTCTTGAGCCGCTCCTCCCAGAGGAACCAGGTGCGGTAGGTCCCCCCGGCGTCGTCTCTCCATCGACGGATCAGCTCTTCGAAGCGAACGGGCGACTCTGTCCCAGGCGGTGGCATCACAGGTCTTTCATCCTGCCACGGCTGGCGTTGCTCGGTGCGCGCTTCGAGACCGAGGAATTCGGGGTGACCTGCCCCCTGAAAACCAGGCCACCTGCGATGCAACCTCTACGGTCAAGGCGCATCGCACTGCGAAGTGCTCCTGGTGCGTTCCACGATGGGTTCGCCGACACCTCAGCGATCGCGCGGCAGCCAGCGCGGGAGCGGGGCGTGCTTCTCGGTCAACTTCCCCCGCTCGAACGCCGCGACCTTGCGGAACGGCCGGCTCATGTCGCTGTTGTCGAACACGAGGACGTGCGCGAGTTCCTTGATGGCCATGGAGAGATTGGCCATCGTCCTCGGGTAACGCGCACGGAGCTTTCCTGTCGGCACGTCGTGCCCACCTTGGAGCACCCGCATGGCCACCCGCTCCTCGCTCAAGTCTGGGCCTTCGAGTCCGACGAAGACCAGCACAACCGCATAGCCCTTCCTCTCGGCGAGCTTCAGGAACTCGAGCTTGTCGCCCACGGGGTCCGAGAAGACGGTCTCGAAGACGAAGCTCTCGCCCTGCTCCACCAGGGCGCGGCGGAGCTGGCCCGCCACCTCGCCCGCCTGATAGGCGTCGACCCCCAGCTCGCGCGCCAGTTCGTCGGCGTTGACGAAGCGCAGGCCGGCCGGCCTGAGGTGGGCCTCGTAGAACGTGGACTTGCCCGCACCGTTGGGCCCAGCGACGGCCACGACGATGGGGCGCGCGTCGAAGGGCGAGGTCACTTGCGGCCGGCGGGCCGGAACAGCCGGTTCACGAACCGGCCGACCGTGCGCTTCCCGTCCTCGTCGATCTTGACGAGGAAGCCCGGCCGCTCGACCGACGGCTCGAAGTGCGGGAAGGGCCGCTCTGCCAGTCGGGCCTTCACCCGGGCGCGGCCGGCCTTGGTGTCGACGGTGCGCAGGCAGTCGGAGAGCGGTACGGTCTCGCCGCGCTGCTTGAGCCGCAGGATGCTTTCGGTGCGCAGCACCGACTCGACGGCGCGACCTAGGCCCGCCCAGAACTCGATCTGGCTGGCGATCGACCGCTCCGCCGCTCCGCCGACCAGGCGGGCATCGAGCACCAAGGCTTCGGAGAGCTTGACGGGCTGGCCCATGAGCCAAGGGTAGCATTTTGCTACCTCAGGGCAAGCCCTGCCTGGGTCCCGTGACAGGCGCGTCATGGTCATCGACCCCTTGGCTTTGAGCCAAGCATCGGGGGTCCTTGGCCTCACTCGCCCGATCCCGCTCACGCGATTTCGCGGGGTTGCGACGGCCGGCACCGCTCGAAGTCACCCGCCCCGTGGCTCGAGTCGCCGCCGTTTGGTGCATTAGTGGTGCAAGAACCAAGGGGCTCATAGTCGAAGGCCCCGGAACGATCGGTTTTCCCGAGTCGTTCCAGGGCCTTCTCAAGTCGGGGAGACAGGATTTGAACCTGCGACCCCTTGGTCCCGAACCTGCGGCAGGGAATGTCCCCACCGTGGGAGGGAGTGGCAAATCTTGGCAACCCCTCGACGACACTGGAGTCGAGGCGACGGTCTCCGTCGAAGGCTTGCCACAGGATCCACCCAATGGAAGGTATGGAAACGCGTCCCCGAACCAAGTTGCGGCGGATTTGCGGCGGACGGAGTTCCTGCGCCCAGAGGGTCTCCTGCCGGTGAGCGCGGTCGCCGAGCGGCTGGGCGCCAGCGAGTCCACCATTCATTCAGCGATAAACGCCGGCAAGCTCCGCTGCATCCTGTTCGGCTCGGTTCGTCGCGTCCGGCCAGAGGACCTGGAAGCCTACGTCCGGTCGCGGACATCCTCACGCCCTCCGGCCGACGAAGCCTGGTGCACGGTGGCCGACCTGATACGCGACACCGGTTTCAGCCGGTCCAAGGCGTACAGGCTGCTCGCTCGCGGAATCGTGCCCTTCCAGGTCTTCGCCGGCATCCGTTACGTCCGGAGCAAGGACATCGGCGACTTCCTACGAGCAGTCAAGAACACCCCGGAGACTCCTTCGTGATTCCGCCTCGGACGGGTTTTTGGCGAACGACAGGCGGCCGCGCTGGGGGCGCACCGCATCAGCCCCGCGAAGCCCCCCGAACTCCAACACGAGCGCCTCCGACCGCAAGGATCGCAAGCGTCACGACACTGAACACGGCCCCGGCGATGAAGGTCGCCGGCGCACCGAGCCTGTCCCAGAGCAAGCCAGCCACGACGCTGGCCGCCAGCATGGCGCCCCCGCTCAGCAGGTTGAAGAAGCCATAGGCGGTACCGCGCAGATCGGGAGGGGCCACCTCGGCCACCATGGTGGCGAGCAGGCCCTGGGTGATGCCCATATGGAGCCCCCAGAGCGAGATGCCGAGCCAGACCCAGCCCCAGTAGCTGCTCCAGGCGAGCGCCGCGTCAGCCAGGATGAGCACCACCAGCCCGAGCGCCAGGAGCCTGGTGTGGCTCATGGAGTCGGAGAGCCGGCCGAATGGATAGGCGGAGAGCGCGTACACGACGTTCATGCCCACGAAGACGAGGGGCACGTAGCCGATGCCGACGCCGCCCTGCTGGGCTCGCAGTACCAGGAATGCCTCGCTGAAGCGGGCGAGCGTGAATGCCGCTCCAATCCCCACCACCCACCAGTACCGGGGCGGGAGCCGGCGCAGCTCGCGTGCCCGGAGGGGGTTTGGCCGCGGGCCCTGGCGCGGCTTCGCCGGCTCCTGGACGCCGAACACCAGGAGCACGACTGCCAGCACTGCCGGGATGATGGCCACCTTGAAGACGGCGCGGACGTCGTCCGCCCAGATCAACATCAGCCCCACCGCCAGCAGCGGCCCGAGGAAGGCGCCCACGGTGTCGAGCGCCTGCCGCAGGCCGAAGGCCGCGCCGCGCACCTCCGGCGGGGCGATGTCGGCGACCAGGGCGTCGCGCGGAGCGCCACGGATGCCCTTGCCGACCCGATCGATCATCCGGGCGCCGAGGACGAAGGCCGGGCTCGTCGCCAAGGCGAAGAGCGGCTTCGACAGGGCGCCGAGCCCGTACCCGAGGACCGCCAGAGGCTTGCGGTGGCCCAGCCAGTCGCTCAAGGGACCCGACACCACCTTGACGATCAGCGCTGTCGCCTCGGCGACGCCCTCGATGGCCCCGATGGTGAGGGCGCTTGCCCCGAGCACGCTCGACATGAATGCCGGAAGGAGGCTGTGGACGAGCTCGGACGAAGTGTCCATGAGGAGGCTCACCAGCCCCAGCGCCACGATCCCGAACGGGATCTT
>JANPOM010000483.1:0-10534 GCA_031427995.1 Anaeromyxobacter sp.
CCCCCGCGCTAGCGACTGCCCGCGGGTTGCCCGGCCGGCGCCGCCGGCGCCCGCAAGTCGAAGTCGACGTCGAGCTGGACCGTCCAGAGCATGCTGGAGCCGCCCGGCTGCAGGGCCTTGTCGAAGAAGAAGACCGGGCCCACCAGCACGTCGATGGCCGGGGTAAAGTAGAAGTAGACCCCTGGTCCGCCAGCACCCAGGATGTTCTTCCCGGTCATGACGTCGGCCACCAAGACGATCTTGTTGAGCCCCGTGACGTTGACGTTGATGTCCGGGCTGGTCCAAGCCGCCAGCGCGCCGGCACGTTTCACGCCGCTCGACCCGGTCCAGAGCAGCTTGCTGCCCGCGCCGTAGTAGCCGCCGACGCCGAGGTTCCCGACCACCGGGAACGTCTTGGCGACGAAGGCGTGGACGGTGTAGTAGTCGCTCACGTCCTTCTTGACCCCGAGGTTCATCACGCCCAGCGAGAGCCCGGGGGAGTACTCCCCGAGGGAGCCCTCGGGGACGGCGAGCTTGGCGTTGAGCTGGAAGCCGTTCTGCGTGTCGCCCGGGTAGAGCAGGTCGAACCCGATCTCGCCCTGGAGCTTCTCCCAGGGAAGCACGCCGATGGTGATGCCGGTGTCGATGGGGTAGGCCCCGCGCTCGCCGAAGTAGGTGTCGTAGGTGAGGTGAGGGACCAGGAATGGCTGGACGTAGGTGGTGGCCGGCGTCCAGTAGGTGGTGGACGGCGTCGCCGAAGCGGTGGTGGCGGTCGCCAGTGCAGCGGCGGCGGCAGCCGCCTTGAGAACCTTCGTCATCGTGGTGCTCCTCCCGAGATGGCGTGAGTGCTGCGTGCTTGGCGGGAGGGACTGCAGCCTGCGTGCCGGGCCCGGGATACCAGTGAATCCAGCGATTCCGCGGCGGGTTGAGGCGCCCTGCCCCCGCGACGGGCAGCCGGCTGAGCTGGCAGCGAGCAGGCCCGGCGCGGCCCGCCAGACGCGGCGCGGGCCGCGCCCCGATGGTCCGGAGCGGGCCCGCCTGGAAGCGCCGGTTAACTCAGGCCGCGCGCGGCGAGGAGGAGATCAGGACCTACACCGCGAAGTGGTCTCGCTCAGGCCGCGTGCGGCGAGGATTCGGTCTCGGAGCTGACATAGGCCCGCTCGCCGGCCTCGGCCATGTCGAGGCCGGTCCACTCGTCCTGCTCGTCGGCGCGCAGCGGGGTGACCAGGCCGACCAGCTTGAAGAGCAGGAAGGAGACGGCGCCGGACCAGAGCAAGGTGGCGCCCACGCCGAGGGCCTGTACGCCGAGCAGCCCGAGCGAGCCGTCGGCGCCGTCGGGGTTGACCGCCCTGGTGGCGAGCAGGCCGGTCAGGAGCGCGCCTAGCGTGGCCGCCACGCCATGGATGGCGAAGACGTCGAGCGAGTCGTCGAGGCCGAGCCGGGGCCGGTAGCGTACCGCCGCGAAGGAGGCGGCGGCCGCGCCGGCGCCGAGCAGGAGCGAGGAGAGCGGCGTCACGAAGCCAGCGGCCGGGGTGATGGCCACCATGCCGGCCACCGCGCCCGAGGCCAGGCCGACGCCGGAGAGCTTGCCGTGCAGGGTCAGCTCGATGAGCGCCCAGGTGGCGGCGGCGGCGGCGGGGGCGAAGAAGGTGTTGGCGAAGGCGGCGGCGGCCACGCCGTTGGCGGCCAGCGCGCTCCCGCCGTTGAACCCGAGCCAGCCGAACCAGAGCAGCCCGGCGCCGAGGATGGCGAAGGGGACGCTGTGCGGCATCACCGTCGGTGCCTTGAGGCCGCGCCGCCTTCCGAGCATGGCCGCGCCCACCACCGCGGCGGCGGCGGCGTTGATGTGAACCACGGTGCCGCCGGCGAAGTCGAGTGCGCCGAGGCCGCGCAGCCAACCGCCCGGAGCCCAGACCCAGTGTGCCACCGGCGAGTAGACCAGCAGGCTCCAGAGGACCGCGAAGAGGGCGAAGGCCTTGAGGCGGACGCGCTCGACCAGGGCGCCGGAGATGAGCGCCGGCGTGATGATGGCGAACATGGCCTGGAAGAGCATGAAGGCCCCGTGCGGCACGGTGGCGGCCAGGGTCGGCTCGGGCTTCCCTCCCACCCCGACCAGGCCGCTCCAGCCCAGGCCACCGACGAACAGGTTGAGGCCTCCGCCTGGCGAGAAGGCGATGCTGTAGCCGCCCAGCGCCCAGGCCACCCCGACGAAGGCCATGCAGACCAGCGACATGTTCATGGTGTGGACCACGTTCTTGGCGCGCACCAGGCCTCCATAGAAGAAGGCCAGGCCGGGCGTCATCAGCAGCACCAACCCGGCGCTGAAGAGGACGAAGGCGGTGTCGCCGCTGTCGATGCCATCGGCGGCGGCGGCGAGCGCTGGAGCGAGGCCGGCAAACAGGGCGGCGAGCAGTTTCACGAATCCTCCTGGTGATCGGGGGGTGGGCAACTGCAGGCCCGAAATGCAGCCCGCGTGCCAAGTGCCCCGGCCCAGGCTTGATGACTCGGCGCTCGCAGTAGTCGGTAAGCCTGGGTCGGGGCACCAGCATCCGGTGGTCCGGTTTCTGGGCGATTGACACCACCCCGCCACGGCGCTGCCCGGCTCGGTGGCATCCGGATGCCACCCGATCGAGCACCAGGTCAGGACGTCTAGCGGGCCGGTGGCTTCCTGGCCGGCGGCTTCCTGGCCGGTGGAGGCGCCTTCTTGCCCGGCTTGGCGGCCGGCCTGTGAGTCGCCTTGGGCGGCACCAGCGGAGGCGGTGGAGCCGGATCGATGGCCGGGACCACCAGCGGGTCGTCGTCGCTGGCGCTGACGAAGAGCGGAGGCGGACCCTTAACGGCCCGGTACCCCTTTCGATCCGAGGCTGAGATCAGGACCGCCAGGTCGGCCCAGGCCCGGCCCGCCTGGTCGAGCCCCTCGACCTGGTCAAGCGCGGCGCGGGAGGCGGCCCTGTCGCCGGCGCGCAGCTCGAGCGAGGCGAGGTGGAGCGCGGCCCGGGCCCGCTCGTTGGCGGGGGTGGCCTGGGAGTCGTTGAGCAGCGCACGGAGCGGAGGGATCGCCTGGTTGAGCGGGATCTGCGAGGCGAGCGCCAGCTTGGCGAGGCCGTAGGTGGCGCGAGGGTGAGTCCGCGAAGCGGCCAGGGCCGCGGCGTAGGAGGTCCGGGCGGCGTGGACGTCGTGCCGGACCCGGCGGGAGAGGTCCCCCTGCATCGCCAGCGAGGCGGCGAGCCCTGGGTCGTTGGCGAGCGAGCGCCGCAGCGGCTCGAAAGCGGCCTCGGGGTTGCCGGCCATCAGCGCCAGGCGGGCCAGCAGGGCGCCGGCCCAGGGCTTGTCGCCGGCCCGGCCGGCATAGGTCGCGGCGTCGCCCACCTGGCCGCGCCCAAGGTAGATCGCCGCGGAGGCGAGGTCGGCCCAGGCCGGGACGGTCCCGGCGGCCGCCGGGACGGCGATGAGCGCCTCGGCCTCGGCGCCCAGCTCTCGCTCGCGATAGTCACTGGCCAGCATGGCCAGCGCGAAGGCCCTCATCGAGGCCGCCTCATGCGGGTCGAGCTTGCCGAGCGGCTCGAGCATGTCGGCCGCCTTGCGGTAGCCAGCCGCGGTGTCGAGACGAATGGAGGCCTCGGCCACCAGCATCCCTTCGGTCAGCACCTGCTTGCGGTGCCAGGAGCGGTAGCCGAGTAGGGCGCCAGCCACCACCAGCGAGAGGCCGAGGCCGATGGCGATCTTGAGCGCTGGCGAGCGGCGGGGCGGCGCGGTGCGCCAGCCGCCGGCCGCGGAGAGGTCGTGGGCGCTGGCGAAGGGGCGGTAGGGGCGGTCCTCTTCCAACCCGGCCGGAGGGTCATAGGCGCTGGCGTCGTCCCGCGCGCCGGCCGGGTCGACGGGGTTGGCGTCCCGATCCTGCGGGTCGTTCCTGGGCATCGTCCCTCCATTGTACAGCAGCACCAATGGCGACGCCCGGCCGGGGACCCGACCGGGCGCTACGAGCCGGGACCTGAAGCGGCGGCGTGCTAAGGTTTCAGCTCGCGCTCATCCTCGCGGGCCACGCCGGAGAGCACGTCGTTGACCGAGGGGAACCGCATGATCTCGCCTCGGGCGATCCGCCAGGCCTGCTGCACGATCCAGGAGAGGGACCGATCCTGCCGGTTGGCCTCCACCTGGATCTCGCTCAGCATGTCCTCGGGGAAGTAGAGTGACTGCTTGCGCTTGTCGGTGCCTGACATCGTCGCTCCATCCTGGACGGTGGGATAATGGAGCCACTTGTACGATGACGACTCCACAGGGTCAAGATTGGTCGACCGCTCCGGGCGCCGAGGCGGGGCCGCCCGGAGCTTCGGCGGAGCGCCCGCTGAGGCTGGAGCGAGTCGCGACCTCGAGTCCGGACGGGGCGGTCCGGCAAAAGAAGAGAGCCGGCATCGCTGCCGGCTCTCCGTGGGCCTGGAGGGGGAGGGGGGGGACCCCCAGGCCCAACGACATGAAATCTACTGTCGCCGGGAGCGGGGTACAACATCACCGTATCCTTTTGTCGCTCCGGGTACTTTTTCAGACGCGAGCCGAGCTGCCGGCCCGCCCCGAGCTGGCGTGCCAACCCGAGTGGTTGAGCCCGCTTGCCGCCGGAAACCACCGGACAGAGCTCTCGGCCCGGCGCGCCAACATGGGGTGCGGATGACCCGCCCCAGGTTGCCTGGGCTCGACCCGTATCCGGCATCGGTCCTCGAGACCATCCGGCGCCGTGCACTCATCGGGCGGGATGAGGCGGTGCTGGTGGCGCTCTCGGCCGGCCCCGACTCGACGGCGCTGGTGGCGGCGCTCGCCGCGCTCGGCGACGCCGGTGCCGTCGGGCCGGTCCATGCCCTCTTCGTCGATCACGGGCTGCGCGCCGGCGTCGAGGCGGAGGCGGCGTCGGCCAGGGAGACCTGCCAGGCCCTCGGTGTCCCGCTCCGCTGTGTCACGGTGGTGGTCGGGCCGGGGAACGTACAGGCCGAGGCGAGGCGGGCACGCTATGTCGCGCTCCGCGCCGAGGCGGCTCGCGTCGGAGCGGCGCGGATCGCCACCGGCCACACCCGCACCGACCAGGCCGAGACGGTGCTGCTGCGGCTGCTGCGCGGGGCCGGGGCGCGCGGGCTCTCGGCCATCCCACCGAGGCGAGGGCTGGTGGTCCGGCCGCTCATCGATCGTTCCCGGACGGAGGGGCTGGCCTGGCTGATCCGGCGTGGCCTCGACTGGCGCGACGACCCGACCAACGCCAGCCCTCGCTACACCCGCAACCGGGTCCGGCTCGAGCTCTGGCCGCGGCTGCTCGAGTTCAACGGCGCGCTCGAGGCGGCGCTGGCGCGCACCGCCGACCTGCTGCGGGACGATGAGCGGGCGCTCGCGGCGCGGGCGCGCACCATGCTGGGAAGCGGGCTGGAGCTCCCGGTCGACAGGCTGCGGCGGGCTCCGCGAGCGGTGGCCCGCCGCGTGATCCGCCGGATGGCGGTCGAGCTGGGCGGACGCGGGGCGGTGCCCGAGGCGGCCCATGTCGAGCGGGCCCTCGGGTTGCTCGACGGCCAGGGCGACCGGCAGGTGGAACTGCGCGCCGGGCTGGTGGCCCGCCGGCGGGCCGGTCGGTTCGCGATCGTGAAGGCCGCTCCGCGCCGGCGCCGGGGGGCGGCCGGGGAGGCGAGCCAGCCCCCTGCCATCACCATCCCCGGGCCGGGGAGGTATCCGCTGCCGGCCTTCGGCGTCGAGCTGGAGGTGAAGACGGCGCCGCGCTGCCCGGTGGCATGGCCGCTCACGGCGCGGGCCCGGCGGGCCGGCGACCGCTTCCGTCCAGCCGGCGGACGCGGGAGCAAGTCGCTAAAGGCCTGGTTCATCGACAGGAAGGTGGAGAGGGCCCGGCGCGACGCGCTGCTGCTCCTTGTCGAAGGGGCCGGCCGGGTGCTGGCCATCCCCGCGCTGGGCGTGCTGGCCGAGGGTCTGGCAGGGCTGAGCGTCCGGATCGAGCCGGCCCGGTGAACCTCGGCTGCGCCCCGGGGCTCGGACTGCTATAACCTTGGGGCCGGCGTACCCTCGCCGGCTGGAGCCATCGAGCCTTGAAACAGTCCTACAAGACAGCGCTGCTCTGGGTATTCCTCATCGTGATGTTCGTCGCGCTCTGGAAGGTCTTCGACCAGAAGAGCACGCCGGTGAAGCCCCTCAACTGGTCGCATTTCATGGCCAAGGTCGAGGCCGGCGAGGTCAAGGACGTCACGGTCAAGGAGCTCGACTACACCGGGCACATGCGAGATGGCTCGGAGTTCACCACCACCGGGCCACTCGACGCCGCCGCCGTGGTGGCGCAGAAGCTCATCTCCAAGGAGGTCACCCTCCGCTACGAGAAGCCGGAGCAGGCCTCGTTCTGGGTGCAGGCCGCCTTCCAGTGGCTGCCGCTGGTCTTCATCTTCCTGCTCTTCTTCTTCTTCATGCGGCAGCTCCAGTCGGGCGGCGGCAAGGCCATGAGCTTCGGCAAGTCGCGCGCCAAGCTCGTGACCGATCACCACAACAAGGTCACCTTCGCCGACGTGGCGGGCATCGACGAGTCGAAGGAGGAGCTCGAGGAGATCATCTCCTTCCTCAAGGACCCCAAGAAGTTCACCCGGCTCGGTGGCCGCATCCCCAAGGGGGTGCTGCTGATGGGCCCGCCGGGCACGGGCAAGACCCTGCTGGCCCGGGCCGTGGCCGGCGAGGCCGGCGTCCCCTTCTTCTCCATCTCCGGCTCCGACTTCGTGGAGATGTTCGTCGGCGTTGGCGCCAGCCGCGTCCGCGACCTCTTCGAGCAGGGGAAGAAGAGCGCCCCCTGCATCATCTTCATCGACGAGATCGACGCCGTCGGCCGTCACCGCGGCGCCGGCCTGGGCGGCGGGCACGACGAGCGGGAGCAGACCCTCAACCAGCTGCTGGTGGAGATGGACGGCTTCGAGTCGAACGACGGCGTCATCCTGGTGGCCGCCACCAACCGCCCCGACGTCCTCGATCCGGCCTTGCTCCGCCCCGGCCGCTTCGATCGTCGCATCGTGGTGCCGCGCCCCGACGTCAACGGCCGGCTCGGCATCCTCAAGGTCCACACCAAGAAGGTACCCATCGACGGCACCGTCGACATGCTGACGCTGGCCAAGGGGATGCCCGGGTTCTCCGGCGCCGACATCGAGAACCTCGTCAACGAGGCGGCCCTCTACGCGGCCCGGCGCAACCAGGAGAAGGTCACCGGCGCCGACTTCGAGTTCGCCAAGGACAAGGTGATGATGGGCTCGGAGCGCCGCTCCATGGTCATCTCGGATCGCGAGAAGATGACCACCGCGGTGCACGAGGCCGGTCATGCCCTGGTGGCGCGCGTCCTCCCCGGCACCGACCCGGTCCACAAGGTAACCATCATCCCGCGCGGCCGGTCCCTCGGCCTGACCCAGCAGCTGCCCAAGGAGGACCGGCTCAACATCAACCAGGAGTTTGCCCTCAACCAGATCGCCATCCTCATGGGCGGCCGCATCGCCGAGGAGCTCACCTTCAACCAGAAGACCACCGGGGCCGGCAACGACATCGAGGTGGCCACCAACATGGCGCGCAGCATGGTCTGCGAGTGGGGCATGAGCGAACTCGGACCGCTCGCCTACGGCAAGAAGGAAGGCGAGATCTTCCTGGGCAGGGAGATAACCCAGGTGGCCACCGTATCCGAGGAGACCGCGCGGGCCATCGACGCCGAGGTTCACCGCATCGTCATGGGGCAGTACGCCCGGGCCCGCACCGTGCTCGAGGAGAACCGCCCCACGCTCCAGAAGATCGCCGACGCGTTGATGGAGTACGAGACCATCGACACCGCCGACATCGAGGTGCTGATGACTGGCGCGCCGCTGACCCGGGCGCCTCCGCTGAAGCCCATGGCCACCACCCAGGTGGTCGAGAAGGGCAAGGCGCCCGCGGCGGCTGGCCCGGCGGCGGTAGCCTTTCCGGTGCCTGGCGAGGCTTGACGGAGGTCTGGCGTGTTGATGCAGATCGGGGCCAGGCTCTTCGACGGGCCCGGCCCCTTCTTCATGGGGGTGGTCAACGCCACGCCCGACTCCTTCTCCGACGGCGGCCGCTTCCTCGATGCCGACCAGGCGGTTGCCCAGGCCGAGCGGCTGGCCGAGGAGGGGGCCGATCTCATCGACCTCGGCGGCGAGTCGACCCGGCCTGGCGCGTCGCCGGTGGATGCCACCGAAGAGCGGCGCAGGGTGGTGCCGGTCATCGAGCGGCTCCGCGCTCGCGGCCTCCGCCTACCCATCTCCATCGACACCTCCAAGGGCGAGGTGGCGCGCGCCGCGATCCAGGCCGGGGCCGACCTGGTCAACGACGTCACCGGCCTCTCCGACCCGGCGCTGGCGGCCGAGGTTGCGAGGGCCGGGGTCCCGGTGGTGCTGATGCACAACAGGGGCACCTCGCTGGACATGGCGAGCCGCGCCGTCTACCGGGACCTCCTCGCCGAGGTGGCGGCCGAGCTGCGCGCGGCGCTGGCCCGCGGTCTCGCCGCCGGCATCGGCGAGGAGCGGATCATCCTCGACCCGGGGCTGGGCTTCGCCAAGACCCCGGCCCAGACCGTCGAGCTGCTGGCGCGGGTGGGCGAGCTCCGGGCGCTGGGCCGGCCGTTGCTGGTCGGTCCCTCGCGCAAGCGCTTCATCGGCGAGCTGACCGGCGCCCCCGTCGAGGCGCGCCTCCCCGGCACCCTGGCGGCGGTGACCGCCTGCGTCCTGTCCGGGGTGGAGCTGCTCCGGGTCCACGAGGTGGCGGCGGCGCGGCAGGCGGCCCTGGTGGCGCGGGCCCTGCGGAGCGCTCGGCTGCGGTAGCATCCGCCCGCCATGACCTCGACCGCCAAGCCAGCCGCGCCCGCCGCCCGCCGCCTCTTCGGCACCGATGGCGTGCGGGGTGTCGCCAACGTCCACCCCATGACCGCCGAGATGGCGCTGCAGCTCGGCCGGGCCCTGGCCCACGTGGTCCGCTCCGGGCCCCACCGCCACCGCATCGTCATCGGCAAGGACACCCGGCTCTCCGGCTACATGCTGGAGCAGGCCATCGCCTCGGGGATCTGCTCGATGGGCGTCGACGTGATGCTGACCGGACCGCTGCCGACGCCCGGCATCGCCTTCCTCACCGAGTCGATGCGCGCCGACGCCGGCGTGGTCATCAGCGCCAGCCACAACCCGTACCAGGACAACGGCATCAAGTTCTTCTCCCGCGACGGCTTCAAGCTGGCCGACCAGATCGAGCTGCGCATCGAGCAGCTGGTGCTCGACGGAGCCAGCCCCGGAGCGGCCGACTTCCACGGGCTCCGCCCCACCGCCAACCGGATCGGCAAGGCCAAGCGGGTTGACGACGCCATCGGCCGCTACGTGGTCTTCCTCAAGTCGCTCTTCCCGCGCGACCTGACCCTGGACGGCATCACCGTGGTGGTCGACTGCGGCCACGGCGCCGCCCATAAGGTCGCCCCGGCGGTCTTCGAGGAGCTGGGCGCCAAGGTGATCGCGATGAACGTCGCCCCCGATGGCAGGAACATCAACCGCAAGTGCGGGGCGGTCCACCCCGAGGGGATGGCCAGGGTCATCCAGCGGCACAAGGCCCAGCTCGGCCTGGCGCTCGACGGTGACGCCGATCGGGTCATCCTCGCGGACGAGAAGGGGCGGGTCGTCGACGGCGACGCCATCATGGCGCTGGTGGGACGGGCCCTGCTGGCGCGCAGGAAGCTGGCCAGGAAGACGGTGGTGGCCACCGTCATGTCCAACCTCGGGCTGGAGGCGGCGCTCAAGCCGGCCGGCGGCAAGGTGGTGCGGACCGCGGTGGGCGACCGGTACGTGGTGGAGGCGATGCGACGCCATGGCTACAACTTCGGCGGAGAGCAGTCAGGCCACCTGATCTTCCTCGACCATGTCACCACCGGCGACGGCGTGGCCGCCGCGCTCAGCGTGCTGGCGGTCATGAAGCGGGAGGGGAAGGCGCTCTCCGAGCTGGCCGCCTGCTTCACGCCCTTCCCGCAGGTGCTGGTCAACGTGGTGGTGCGCGAGAAGAGGGCGCTCTCGACGCTCCCCGGGGTGACCGCCGCGATGGCCGCGGTGGAAAAGGCGCTGGGCAAGGAGGGACGGGTGCTGGTGCGGGCCTCGGGGACCGAGAACAAGCTGCGGGTGCTGGTGGAGGGGCCCGACCAGAAGAAGGTCAAGGGTTACGCCGACCAGATCGCCGACGAGATCAGGCGCGCCCTCGGCTGAGTTGGTCAGTGCCCCGACCCAGGCATGTCGCCTACTGCGAGAGCCGATCCTCTCGCTGCGGCAGGCGGCCTCGTCGGTCCGCTGCTCAGCGTAGCGCTGCTACGCTTCTGCTGCTCCCTCCTCGGGCGCCAGCCTCGCTTCGGTCTCGGCTCTCTCGTAACGTCATCTTGCCTGGGGCGGGGCACTGTACCCTCCTTCATTCGCGCCCCGCCGACTTCCGCGGCGGCGGGGCGGCGCGGCGGAGCTCGTCGAGCACCTCGGCGGCCGCCTCCCGGACCCGCGGATCGGGGTGAGCCTGCTCGGTCACCAGC
>JANPOM010000484.1:0-4226 GCA_031427995.1 Anaeromyxobacter sp.
CGCGACGTCACATACATCTACGGCAAGAAGGGCGTGGATGAGGCCACCAGCGGCGTGGGACGGGTCATCGAGGTGAAGGACGACGCCGGGCGCGAACTCCGAGGGTACGGCCAGCTGGGTGAGCTGGCCTCCACCACCCGCGTCCTGCGGCCGCTCCGCCCCGGCGATCGGGAGCGGACCTTCAAGACCTCGTTCACCTATGACTCCTTCGGCCGGATGATGACCATCACCTACCCGGACGACGAGCGGGTCGACTACCAGTACGACGCGGGCGGCCAGCTCGAGAAGGCCACCGGCCACCGCGGTGCCGGGGCCGCTGTGCCCGGCGACGAGGTCTACCTCGCGTCGATGATGTACGACGAGTTCGGGCAGCGGGTCCGGATGGTGCTCGGGAACGGTGTCGTCTCCCGCACTACTCCACCGCCAGTGAGTCACGCCGCTTCACCGCCCTGAGTTGAGCGTTTCCCGGACTGGCCCCTCTGGTGGCGGATCCAGGGGAGGTGGACGAGAGCGAGAGGCCCCGGTCGCGCTGGCGACCGGGGCCTCGGTGCTACAGGAGTGAGATCTGCCGAGGGTCGTCGGCAGGCTCCAGTTCCAGGCGGCGGAGCTTCTCGCGCAGCCAGGGGATGGCCGGGAGTCGGGCCAGGAGCGCGGCGGAGGGTCGGGCGGCGCCGCCGGTGATGCCCGCAGCCGCGCGCAGGGAGGTCACCAGCGGGGCCCCGGCGACCCATACCGTGACGCCGACGCGGATGGCTTGGGTGGCGATGGGGTCGGCCTCCAGGAGTGCCTCGTCGACCACCAGGTGGGCCCTGGCGTCGGCGAGGTGGAGGGCCAGTGCCCGCCGAGCCTCGCTGGTGTCGGCGAGCCGGAGGGTCCTCGGCCGGCCCGGCCCCTCGACGATGACCGCGACGAGGCCGCGCCTGGTGAGCCAGACGCCGCAGGCGGTCATGACGTCTCCGGGAGGGCCGCCTGGACGTGCTCGGCGGAGACGGCCTGGGCCTTGGCCAGGGCGGCGGCGGTGAGGGCATGGTGGGCCAGCAGGTTCACCTTGCGTGGCAGACCATTGGTGGCGTGGTGGATGGCCTCGAGCGCGGCGGGCTGGAAGAGCGGCAACTCGGTGCCGGCCAGCCGGAGCAGGTGATCGAGGTAGGCCGGCAGCTCTTCCCGGGTGAGCCCACCGACGTTGTGGCGCACCACGATCCGCTGGGAGAGCGCCTCGTGGACCGCCATGGCGAGGCGGCGGCGCAGCTCCACCTGTCCGATGAGCAGCAGGCCGAGCCGGTTCTGGGAGTCCATCTCGTAGTTGGTGAGGAGGCGCAGGTCCTCCAGGACTTCGGAGCGGAGGTGCTGGGCCTCGTCCACCACCAGCACCGGGCGCATCTTGGTCTCAAGGCAGAGCCTGGTCACCTCGGTCCGGATGACTCGGTAGAGCGCGGCGCGGCTGCGCTCGGTGGGCAGCCCGAGTTCCCAGGCGATCGACTTGTACATGTCGGTCACGTTGCCGGTGGAGAGCGGCACGTAGAGGACCCGGTAGATGCCGGCGTGGAGCGAGGCGACCACCTTGCGGCAGGTGGTGGTCTTGCCGCTGCTGGGCTCGCCGGTGACCAGGCCGATGCCCCTCAGGTCGAGGAGGTGGCGCAGGCGCACCTCCAGTTCCTTCGAGGCCGCGGAGGGGAAGAGGTCATCGGGGGCGAGGTCTTTGCCGAAGGGGTGCCGGGCGAGGCCGAAGTGCTTTCGGTACACGGTCAGTCCTCCTTCTTGTCGAGGTCGGCGAGGCGGAGCCCCTCGGGCTTCTCGCGCTTCACGAAGCAGTTGCCGTGGACGTCGACCACCTTGGCGTCCTGGATCTTCTCGCCCTTGAGCCAGACCTGGACGGCCCGGCCAGGCTTCGAGGGATCGAAGCGCAGCGTGACCGTCTCGCCCACCAGCGCGGCCTCCACCTCGTAGACGACGGCGTCGAGGCTCACCGTCCGGTCCTTCGCCACCTTGCGCTTGGACTCCTGGAGGAAGAGGTCGTCGAGGTCGGCGTCGAGGTAGCGGACCTCGTCGGCCACGGTGGCCCAGCGGTCGAGCGGCGTGACACCGCCGAGGCCACGGTGCGGCGTGCGGTGGTACTCGGCCTCCACCCAGGCCCAGAGGCGGCGGTTCAAGGCGTCGAGGCTGGCCAGGTCGGCCGCTCCGAGCCGAGGGAGGAGCTGCATCCTGACGGTCCGAAACCAGCGCTCCATTTTACCCTTCGCTTCAGGGTGGTAGGCGCGGGCGTGGATGAGCGTGATGCCGAGCTTGGCGCACGCCAGGGCCAGTTGGTGGCTGCGGAACGCGCTCCCGTTATCGACGAAGAGCCGTCGTGGCGCGCCCTTCCGGAGCACCGCCTCCTTCAGGACCGGCAGGAACGAGGCGGCGTTCTCCGACAGCGTGAATGTGGCGTACGGGATCACCCGCGTCGAGTCGTCGATGAACGCGATGAGGTAGGCCTTGCGCTTCTTGCCCTCCACGATCACCGCCGGCCCGTGCATGACGTCGCTCATCCACAGGTCGCCGGCCTTCTCGAAGGCGAAGCGGCGGTGGTCCTTCGAGCTGGGCTCGCCTGGCTTCTTGGCCATCAGCCCGGCCCGCGAGAGGAGCCGGTGCACCGTGCTGGCCGGCAGCGGCAGCCCGTCCACCACCTTCCCCGAGGCCAGCGCCTCGCGGATGACGAGCTGGACCGACAGCGCCGGCTTCTCCTCCTTGATGGACAGGAGCAGGTCGGCCACATCTCGCGGCATCACCCGCGACTGACCGAGGTCGGCCCGAACCTGGGGGCGGAGCGCCTCGAAGCCGCTGCGCCGGTACTTCTTCAGCCAGTCGCGGATGGTCTCGCTCGCCACCCTCACCCGCCTCGAGCCGGGGATGCGGTAGTCGATCTCCGCCTTCTCCTCCAGCCGAGCCTGCAGCCCCTTGGTGCCGGGCGGCAGATGGACCAGGTCCCCGATCACCCCGTACCTGAACAGGGCAACCTCGTCGTTGTGCGTCTTCGCGTCGTCTTTCACGGTGAGTCTCCGTCGCTGAGTCCCCAAGATCGGGGAACCCACGGAGCTACCCCGTGGCGGCCGGCGGATCAGGCCCCGCTTCCTGTTGGAGGGCGGTGGGCCTGGGACTCCGCAGCGCCGGCCGGGGGCCGAACCCGAGAGGCGGCGGCAGCGCGGCCAGGTGCTCCACCGCCTCGCCACGCAGGCGCACCAAGACCTCCTCGGCGCGGAGCGCCGAGCGGATCCCCGTCACGGTGGGCGTCTGTCCAGCGAGGAGTCCCGGCAGAAGTCCGATGACCGCGGCGAGCCCGGCATGCACCAGCCGGGTCCGCCGGCGCAGCCACCGCAGCGCCCCGGGCAGCTCAATGGCCGGCCGGACCAACTCGCTGGCCGCCTCCTGGGTCGGCGCGGCCTCTACCGCAGCGACCACCGCCTCGACCTCGGCCAGCGTCCCGGTGAGCCTCGAGCAGAGGAATTCGGGCAGCAGGCTGAACGTGGTGTGGGCCCTGCGGCAGTAGTACCGGGCGATCCAGCAGCCGACCGGGTAGACCCGGGCGTACATCGTGTGCCGGGCGAACCCGCACCCACCCTCCGGGTGCAGCGGGCAGCACTCCATTCTTGCGGAGAGCCATCCCTTCTGCGAAACGTACTCCTCGCTGGTGAGCCCGGTCGCTTGCCGAACTTGCACCAGCCAGGGCCCGCACGGCTCCAACCGTGGCGGGCCCACTTCCTTTCCTGGGCCAGGCTCCATGCCCGGCGCGCCGGCACCGTCACCCGGGGGCTGCTGCTGGGAAAGTTTCCGGCCGCCCCGCTCACCGCCCTCCGCCACCGGCGTAAAACGCGCGGTGGGGGGCCAGACCGGCATGAAATAGCCGGTGGATCACGCTGCTACGCGGGAAGCGACAGGCGTTCGCGCCCTCAACCTCCCGGAATCGCAGGTGCCCGCTCTCGGCTGGACAGCGTGATTCTCGGCGCGCTGTCCGCCAGAGAGCCGAAGAGAGTGGTTCGCAAGCCGCTTCCCATGCGGAGCCATTCTTCCTCCACCACCAACCGAAGGTGGTGGCGCAGTTAACGGAGGCCCCGCGAGGCAACTCGCGGGGCTTCGTCTTGAAAGCGCCAGCGTTCGCGGGGTTCTGCGCTAGGGCGACGTTCCGCGCGGGGTGGGACAGGGAGCGGCTACACCTTCGACCTCGGTAGGCGGTCGAGCTCGGTGCCGAC
>JANPOM010000485.1:0-2546 GCA_031427995.1 Anaeromyxobacter sp.
CTTCGAGCGTTTCAGCCCCATCCATCTCGCCTTCCTGGAACAGCTCACCGGGAGCATCGGCATCGTGCTCAATACCATCGAGGCCAACTCGCGCACCGAAGCGCTGCTCCAGCAGTCGCAAAAAATGACGGTGGAGATGAAGACCCAAGGGGAGGAGTTGCAGCAGACAAACGTCGAGCTGGAGAGCGCCAAGACCGCGGCGGAAAAAGCCAACCTCGCCAAATCGGATTTCCTTTCCAGCATGAGCCATGAACTGCGCAGCCCGCTCAATGCCATCCTCGGGTTCGCCCAGTTGATGAACTCCGATGCCACGCCGGCCACGCCTTCGCAGAAGGCCAGCATAGATCAGATTCTCCACGCCGGATGGTACCTGCTGGAGCTGATCAATGAGATTCTCGACCTGGCGGTGATCGAGTCCGGCAAGCTGTCGCTGTCGGACGAACCAGTACCGCTGGCCGAAGTCATGTCTGAATGCCAGGCCATGATCGAACCCCAGGGGCAAAAGCATGGCATCAAGCTGACTTTTCCCAGGTTCGATACACCTTCATTTGTCCGCGCTGATCGAACCCGCTTGAAGCAGGTTCTCGTCAACCTGCTTTCCAACGCAATCAAATACAACCAGCCGGAGGGAACGGTGGTCGTGGAGTGCACCATGAGAACTCCCCAACGCATCCGCATCAGCGTCAGGGACAGTGGCGCGGGCTTGCCTGCGGAAAAGCTGACGCAATTGTTCCAGCCCTTCAATCGCCTCGGACGGGAGAACAGCGCCGATGAAGGCACCGGCATCGGCCTGGTGATGAGCAAGCGCCTGGTTGAACTGATGGGCGGCGTGATCGGTGTGGAAAGCACGGTCGGGACGGGCAGCGTATTCTGGTTCGAATTGAGCGCTGTGGCAGCGCCACAATTCACGGTTGCCACAGCCGAACCGACGGCCGTGACTCAAGCGCAAGTGCAGCATGGCGCGCCGCTGCGCACCGCGCTCTATGTAGAAAACAACCCGGCCAACCTGAAACTGGTCGGGCAACTCATCGCCCGTCGTCCCGCCATGCGCTTGCTGAGCGCAGTGGATGGCAATCTCGGCATCGAACTGGCGCGCGCCAACCTACCCGACGTGATCCTGATGGACATCAATCTGATCGGCATGAGCGGGATTCAGGCGCTGAAAATTCTGCGCGAGGATCCGTTGACGGCGCATATCCCGGTGATTGCCATCAGCGCCAATGCCATGCCCAGCGACATCAAGAAAGGGCTGGAGGCGGGATTTTTCCGCTACCTCACCAAGCCGATCAAGGTCAATGAGTTCATGAATGTGCTGGACCTGGCGCTGGACTTTGCGGGGAAGAAAATGGTGGACCAGTAGATCCGGGTCAACGCCCATTGTCGGACTCGCTCGCTCGTGGGTTGAATGGCTTGCCTCCCCCCCCCCAGCAACCAGGGCTTCACGGCCGTCTTCTGGAGCAGCGGCGTCGCCTGGCCGTGGAGGCCGTGGTGGAAAAGGAGAACGGCCCGACTCTCGCGAGAGAACCGGGCCGTTCATTTAGCCAGGGGTGCGACAGGGGGGTGGTCCCCGCGCCGCGCCTTAGAACCGTTTCTCCAAGGCTACGGCGCCGGCTGCGTCACCGTGGCGACCTGGAGGGTCACCGCGCTCTGCGCAAGCGCCCTGCCGTTCATCGAGGAGCCGGTTTCGAGCGTGATCCCCGTCTGCGAGAGGATGATTCCCTCGAAGTGCGCGGTGGTCCCGACCGCGACCGTGCCGGCGACCTGCCAGAAGATGTTCTTGGCCAGGGCGCCGCCGCTGAGGAAGACGTTGGTGGCACTCGCCATGGTGAGGTCACCCGAGATCTGGAAGATCCAGACGTCGCTCGCGCTGCCCATGATCGTCACGTTTGTCGGAATGGTCACGGTGCCGGTCCACTTGTAGAGGCCCGGAGCCAGAGTCATCCCGCCGATGGCGCCGGTGCCCAGTTCGAGGAAGTCGGGCGTCGGCCGGCCCGCCGCGTCGGCAAACGCGGCCTCCATGTCGAGCACCGCGGTGGTCAGGTTGATGGGCGTGGGGTCCGTATAGTCGGCCGCGTAGACCTTCCCGGTCACCTGCGTCGAGGTCGAGAACACGTTGGTGGAATCCGCGGTCAGCGAGAAGCCCGTGATGAAGCTGGCGGCAGCGGGGCTGAGCGCCACGTCGCCGGTCACCACCGAGTCGGGAACGGTGGAGACGCCCGTCTTGGCCAGGATCACATAGTTCACCGCCGAGCCGAGGTGCACCGGCCCCTGGCCGACGAACGCCCTCGTGGTGAAGCTCCAGCTGTGGTTGATCGCGAGCGCGTTCCCGGCCAGGTCGCCAACGCCACCGGCGCCGCCCCTGACCGTGGCCTCGTAGACAGTCTCGCCAACCAGAGTAGTGGCCGCCTGGAAGGTCGCCACCTTGCTGGTCGCGTCGTAGACCACCGTTCCAGTGACGGGGGCGCCGGCCCGCACGGTCAAGGTGAAGGTCGAAGTGGTGATGGTCGCCGGGTCCATCGCCTCGCTGAAGGTGGCCTGGATGGCCG
>JANPOM010000486.1:0-10646 GCA_031427995.1 Anaeromyxobacter sp.
GCATGAACGACGCCAGGCCCTTCTGCGCCAGCACCTTGGTGATGGCGGCAGTCAGCGTGGTCTTGCCGTGGTCAACGTGACCGATGGTCCCGACGTTCACGTGCGGCTTGTTCCGTTCGAACTTTTCCTTGCCCATGGTGCGATGCTCCTTCCCGATGATCCGTTGAAGTCCCGGATGACTCTCCAGCGGCCGCGCCGCCCTTGGCCTTGCTGACGCTACTTTCCGGCGGCCGTGCCGCCCTTGGCCTTGCTGACAATGGTCTCGGCGATGCTGTTCGGAACCTGCGCGTAGTGCCCGAAGTGCATGCTGTAGGTGGCTCGCCCCTGGGTCTTGGACCGCAGGTCGGTGGCGTAGCCGAACATGGTGGCCAGCGGCACCAGCGAGTCGATGGCCTGGGCGCCGCCGCGGGCGTTCATACCCTGGATCTTGCCGCGCCGGCTGTTCAGGTCGCCGATGACGTCGCCCATGAACTCATCGGGGGTGACCACCTCGACCTTCATGACCGGCTCGAGCAGGACCGGCCTGGCCCGGGACGCGCCCTCCTTGAAGCCCATGGAGCCGGCGATCTTGAAGGCCATCTCGGAGGAGTCGACGTCATGGTAGCTGCCGTCGGTGACCTCCACGCGGATGTCGACGACCGGGTAGCCGGCCAGGATGCCGCCCTCCATGGCCTCGACGATGCCCTTCTCGATGGGCTTGATGAACTCCTTGGGGATGGCGCCGCCGACGATGACGTTCTCGAACTCGAAGCCCTTGCCCGGCTCCTGCGGGATCAGCCGCAGCCAGCAGTGGCCGTACTGGCCCTTGCCGCCGGTCTGCCGGACGTACTTGCCCTCGGCCTCCACCGTCTGGGTGATGGTCTCCCGGTAAGCCACCTGCGGCTTGCCGACGTTGGCCTCGACCTTGAACTCGCGGAGCATGCGGTCCACGAGGATCTCGAGGTGGAGCTCACCCATGCCGCCCATGATGGTCTGGCCGGTCTCCTCGTCCGAGCGGACGTTGAAGGACGGGTCCTCCATCTGGAGCCGCTGCAGGGCGATCCCCATCTTGTCCTGGTCGGCCTTCGACTTCGGCTCGACGGCCACGAAGATCACCGGCTCCGGGAAGATCATCCGCTCGAGGATGACGCCGTGGTCCTCGTCGCAGAGCGTGTCGCCGGTGGTGGTGCTGCGCAGCCCGACCGCGGCGGCGATGTCGCCGGCGTAGACTTCCTTGATCTCCTCCCGCTTGTTGGCGTGCATCTGGAGGATGCGCGAGATGCGCTCCTTGCGGTCCTTGGTGGCGTTGAGGACGTAGGAGCCGGCCTCGAGCTTGCCCGAGTAGACGCGGAAGAAGGTCAGGTTGCCGACGAACGGGTCGTTCATCAGCTTGAACGCCAGCGCGCTGAAGGGCGCCTCGTCGGAGCAGTTGCGGAGCACCTCGACGTTCTTCATGTTGACGCCGAGGATGGGCGGCTTGTCGAGCGGGCTGGGGAGGTAGTCCACCACCACGTCGAGGATCTGCTGGACGCCCTTGTTCTTGAAGGCGGTGCCGCAGATGACCGGGAAGAACTTCATCTCGCAGACGCCCTTGCGGAGCCCGCGCATGACCTCCGCGTTGCTGAGGGGGTGGCCGTCCAGGTACTTGGCCATCAGGGCGTCGTCGTTCTCGGAGACGGCCTCCTCGATGGCGGCCCGGTACTCCTTGGCCTGCTCGACCAGCTCCGCCGGGATCTCGATCTCCTGGTACTTCGCGCCCATGGTCTCGTCGTCGAAGGTGATGCCCTTCATCTTGACGAGGTCCACCATGCCGCGGAACTTGTCTTCGGCGCCGATGGGGAGGTGGATGGGCAGCGGTCGCGCGCCGAGCTTGGACTTGATGGTCTCGACCGACATGAAGAAGTCGGCGCCGACGCGGTCCATCTTGTTGATGAAGCAGACGCGGGGGACCTTGTACTTGTCGGCCTGGCGCCAGACCGTCTCGGACTGGGGCTCCACGCCGTTCACGGCGTCGAAGACCGCCACCGCGCCGTCGAGGACGCGGAGCGAGCGCTCCACCTCGATCGTGAAGTCTACGTGTCCGGGGGTGTCGATGATGTTGACGCGGTGTTCGCGCCAGGGGCAGGTGGTGGCGGCGGAGGTGATGGTGATGCCGCGCTCGCGCTCCTGCTCCATCCAGTCCATGACGGCCGTGCCTTCATGGACTTCGCCGATCTTGTGGGTGACGCCGGTGTAGAAGAGGATCCGCTCGGTGGTGGTGGTCTTGCCGGCATCGATGTGCGCCATGATGCCGATGTTCCGGTAGCGCTCGAGTGGATGGGTGCGGGCCATGTTCTTCTCTTCCTGAGCTTCGTTAATGCGCGAACCGAGGTCGCCCCTCGCGGGCGACACTCACGACCAGACCGAGCTGTCAAAGAGCGAAGCGGGTTCCATGTGAACCGTGCCGGCCCAGCCGGCCGCTCTCCAAAAGCCTCCCTAGACCTCTACCAGCGGTAATGAGCGAAGGCCTTGTTGGCCTCCGCCATCTTGTGCGTGTCCTCGCGCTTCTTGACCGCGTTGCCGCGGTTCGAGGCCGCATCCATGATCTCGCCTGCCAGCTTCTCGGTCATGGTCTTCTCGCCGCGTGCGTGCGAGTACTCGATGAGCCAGCGCATCGCCAGGGCCACCCGGCGGTCCTGGCGGACCTCGACCGGAACCTGGTAGGTGGCGCCACCGACGCGGCGGCTCTTCACCTCGACGACCGGCTTGACGTTGTCGAGCGCCTTCTTGAAGACCTTGAGCGGGTCGTCCTTGAGTTTGGCCTCGACCTGGTCGAAGGCGCCGTAGAGGATCTGCTCGGCGGTCGACTTCTTGCCCTGACGCATCAGGTCGTTGATGAACTTGGCCACCAGGCGATCCTGGAACTTCGGATCGGCCAGGATCTTGCGCTTCTCGACTACGCGACGACGAGGCATCGAAAACCTTTATCCGTCAGCTGGGGCGCTTGGCGCCGTTCCGTTTAGCTCGGGCGCTTCGCGCCGTACTTCGAGCGGCTCTGCTTGCGCCCCTGGACGCCGACGGCGTCGAGGGTTCCGCGCACGATGTGGTAGCGAACGCCCGGGAGGTCCTTGACGCGGCCGCCGCGGATCAGCACCACCGAGTGCTCCTGAAGGTTGTGTCCGACGCCGGGGATGTAGCTGGTGACTTCGAAGCCGTTGGTGAGGCGGACGCGGGCCACCTTGCGGAGGGCCGAGTTCGGCTTCTTGGGGGTCGTCGTGTAGACGCGCGTGCAGACACCGCGCTTCTGCGGTGACTCCTTGAGTGCGGGAGCCTTCCTCTTCACGGCGAGCTTTTGGCGCCCCTTGCGCACGAGCTGGCTGATCGTCGGCATCGGTTACGAGCTCTTTCCTCAGCAAAATCGCCCGTCGACATTGCGGCGGGCGAACTGGATCCCTCAGGTTGAGGGCGGCGAATTATACGGATCCGCTTTCGAGAGTCAAGCCTCATCGCCCCTGGTGGACGAATCTGGCTCAGCGGGAGGCGCTATGTACTTGAAGACGGGCCGCTTGCCAAGCCCTCCCCTCACTTTTCAGGCCCTTGGCTGACTTCGGCGCAGCTGGAAGCAGCGCCAGCAGGGCCCGGATGGCCGGTGCGAGCCGGTTCGCGGAGCGGCTACCGGATGCGCTTGTCGAGCGCCTCCCAGTGGACGTTCTTGAGGAAGGCCTCGACGTACTTGCCCCGCTCGTAGGCCTTGTAGTCACGCATGAAGGCGTGCTCCCAGCCGTCGAGCGCCAGCACCGTGCCGAACCCGGTCGGCACGTTGTTCTCGTGGAGGGTGACGAAGTGGTTGGAGAGCCAGCCGTTGTTCGGATCCTGGAAGGTCATGGCCCAGCCGATGCCCGGCATGGTGGCGACCGCCCTGAAGTCGGCCAGCCAAAGGTCGAACTTGCCGTAGCTGGCCTCGACCGCCTTGCGGAACTTCGAGCCGGACGGCGGCTCGGCCTGGGCGCCAGCGGTGAGGTTTCCGAAGTAGTACTCGTGGTTGATCATCCCGCCGTACTCGAAGCCGAGGCGCCGGGTCAGCTCGGCGTAGACCGGGTCGGCGCCAGAGGCCTTGCCCTCGGTGGCCAGGGCGAAGAGCTTCTCGGTGAGCGTGTTGGTCCGCTTGACGTAACCCTCGTAGAGCTTGAGGTGCTCCTCGACCTGGTCGTTGGAGATGCCAGCCAGGCCGCGGACCTTCGAGAAGTCGTGCGGGGCATACTTCTTCGGGTCTGCCATGCTTCCTCCAGTGGCGCCGGGCCGGAGGGCCCGCGAGCCCGTCGTCTCACCGTGCGATAGAGCCGGGAAGGCGCCGCGTCAAGTCATCCTTCGGGGCGGTGCTGCCTTCGGGCCGGCCCGGCCGGTGCTACCCTGCCGCCATGCCCGACCTGGCCAGCGCCGGCCGCCCGTCGCGCCGCCTGGTCCGGGCCGCCCTCATCGCCCTGCTCCTGCCGGCGGCAGGGCTTGCGGCGCTCTGGCTCACCCTCCCCGACCCGGACCGCTGGGCCAGCGAACCGCCCCGCTCCACCGCGCTCGTCGAGCAGAGGCGCTCCGAGGCCCGTGCCGCGGGGCGGGGATACCAGCCAGCCATGCGTTGGGTGGCGCTCGACCGGATCTCGCGTCGGCTGGTCGACGCGGTGGTGGCCGCCGAGGACGCCAGCTTCTATCAGCACCACGGCTTCGACTGGGAGGCGCTATGGGGGGCTTTCCGGCACAACCTGACCCGCGGCCGCTACGCTCGCGGCGCCTCGACCATCACCCAGCAACTGGCCAAGAACCTGGCGCTCGGCACCGAGAAGAGCCTGCTGAGAAAGTCCCGGGAGGCGCTGCTGACCATCAAGCTGGAGTGGCGGCTCGACAAGCGCCGGCTGCTGGCGCTCTACCTCAATGTGGCCGAGTGGGGCGACGGCATCTTCGGCGCCGAGACGGCCGCCCAGCGTCACTTCGGGAGCAGCGCCGCGTCGCTGACCACGGCCCAGGCGGTGCTGCTGGCGGCCATGCTCCCGGCGCCGCGCCGAGCCACCCTCTCCCCGGCCCCGCCCTGGCTGGCGGCCAGGGCCCGCGGCCTGCTGCAGCGGCTGCGCGACGAGCAGGTGATCCCGGCCGCCGAGGCGGCCTCCGCCCGGGCCGAGCTGGAGGCCTATCTGGGCGGCTTGCCGGTCGCGACGCCGGGCCAGGAGGATGCCGAGCCGCCGGCCGACGATGCCCCGGCCGACGATGCCCCGGGCGCGGGAACCGGGCCGGTCCCAGCCGGCGAGGCTGCTCCAGCGCCAGAGCCACCGGAGCCGGCCGAACCGCCGGCGGTCCCCGGGGATCCCCCAGCGGCCACCACGGCTCCGGCCGCCTCCGAGGGCTCCGACCCATCCCGCCCTGCCGGGGCCGGGCCGGCCGCGGAGCCAGCCGCGGAGCCGCCGCTCAACCGCGCTTCGCCTTGAAGAACTGGAAGGTCCTGGCCAGCCCCTGCTCGATGCTCACTTCGGGCCTCCAGCCCAGCGCGAGCGCCGCGGCCGACGGGTCGATGCAGGAGCGGCGCTGCTCGCCGAGGCGGGCCTCGGCGTGGACCGGCGTGGCCGAGGAGCCGGCCGAGCGGGCCAGCCCGGCGTGGAGCTGCGTCACGTCGGTCTCCACGCCAGTGCCGATGTTGAGCGGACCGGTGAAGGCGCGCTCGGCCGCCAGCAGGTTGGCGCGGGCCACGTCGCCCACGAAGACGTAGTCGCGTGTCTGCCGGCCATCGCCGTAGACGGTGCAGGGCTTCCCGTCGATGAGCCGGCCGCAGAAGATGGCCACCACGCCCGCCTCGCCGTGCGGGTCCTGCCGCGGGCCGTAGACGTTGGAGTAGCGGAGCGCGGCGTAGCAGAGGCCGTAGTTGGCCTGGAAGACGCCGAGGTAGAGCTCGCAGGCCGCCTTCGAGGCCCCGTAGTGCGAGAGCGGCCGCTGGGGGTGGCTCTCGGGCGTGGGGATGACCGGGGTGTCGCCGTAGGTGGCCCCACCGCTAGAGGCGAAGATCACCTGCTTCACCGACCCGGCCCGCACCGCCGCCTGCACCATGTTGAGCAGGCCGCCCACGTTGACGTCGGCGTCGAAGCGCGGGTCGGACATGGAGCGGCGCACGTCGATCTGGGCGGCGTGGTGGCAGAGCACGTCGGGCCGCTCCCGCTCGACCGCCTCCGCGGCGGCGGCGCCGCGGACGTCGCAGGGGTAGAGGCGCGCGGCGGCCGGCAGGTTCTCGCGCTTGCCGGACGAGAGGTCGTCGACCACCGCCACCTCCCAGCCGGCGGCCAGGAAGGTGTCGGCGATGGTCGAGCCGATGAAGCCGGCCCCGCCGGTGATCAGGATCTTCTTCGCCATCTCGCTCCCCTTGCCGTGCGGCACCTGGACGCGCCACCCGATCACCGGCCGGCTCAGGCTCGCTCGGCCACCTTGTCGCGGAACCAGGGGACGGTGAGGCGCATCCCCTCCTCGAAATCGACGGCCGGCTCCCAGCCCAGCACCTGGCGGGCCCGGCTGATGTCGGGGCAGCGCACCCGCGGATCGTCCTGGGGCAGCGGCTTGAAGACGATTGGGCAGGCCGAGCCGACGTGACGCTGCACCGCCTTGGCGAAGTCGAGGATGGTCATCTCGACCGGGTTGCCGATGTTGACCGGCTCTGTGAACTCCGAGCGCAGCAGGCGCCAGATCCCCTCGACGTTGTCCGAGACGTAGCAGAAGGAGCGGGTCTGCAAGCCGTCGCCGAAGACGGTGAGCGGCTCACCGCGCAGGGCCTGGCCCACCAGCGTCGGCACCACCCGCCCGTCGTTGAGCCGCATGCGCGGGCCGTAGGTGTTGAAGATGCGGGCCATGCGCGTCTCCACCTTGCGGTACCGCCGGTAGGCCATGGTGATGGCCTCGGCGAAGCGCTTGGCCTCGTCGTAGACCGAGCGCGGACCGATGGGGTTGACGTTGCCCCAGTAGCTCTCCCGCTGGGGGTGCTCGAGCGGATCTCCGTAGACCTCGCTGGTGGATGAAAGCACGAAGCGCGCCCCCTTCCGCTCGGCCAGCTGGAGCATGCGGTCGACGCCGATCGAGCCGACGTGCATGGTCTCGAAGGGCTTCTCCAGGTAGTCGATGGGCGAGGCCGGCGAGGCGAAGTCGAGCACCGCCGCCACCGGCCCAGTCACCTCGAACGGCTCGCAGATGTCCTGCTCCAGGAAGTCGAAGCGCGGGTCGCGATCCAGGTGGGCCAGGTTGCTGAGGGTCCCGGTCACCAGGTTGTCGACCCCGAGGACCTCCCATCCCTCGGCGAGGAACCGGTCGCTGAGGTGGCTGCCGATGAACCCGGCGGCGCCGAGGATGACGACACGTTGGTTGGCCATGGCTGGCTAGTGCCACTCCCCAGGCACTACCGCTTCCCCCGCCCCGGGTCGCCCAGCGTCAACTGGCCCGGCAACGCGCCGCGATACTGCTCGAGCACCAGGTCGATCCCCTGCCGGATGTACTCTGCCACCGGCACCCGCGTCCGGGCGTGGAGGAGCTTGAGCTGCTCGACCTGCTCCGGCGTGATGTAGACGGTGGTGGAGATCTTCTTTCGCGCCATGGTGGGTCGCCGTGAAGGTAGGTGAGCGTGGGTGTGGTGTCAAACAGAGGGCGCCATGCCGCGGCTCGCTCCTTGAGCCGGCCGGCGCGACGGCGCTACAATGGCCGTCTTCGTCCGCGCCTTCGTCCGCGCCTTCGTCCGAGAGGAACACCGACATGCGTCGAATCGCCGTCGCCGCCGCCCTGCTGCTCGCCACCGCTTGCGCCTCCACGCAGAAGATCGCGCTGCCAGCGCCGGGCCGCGAGAACCTGGCTCCAGCGGTGGCCGGCACGCCCGGACCTGGCGAGACGCTTCGTGAGTACGACCTGAACCACGACGGTCGCACCGACCTCTGGATCTACTCGGTGAAGGGATCCACCGATGGGAAGGATGTCGTGGTCCGCAAGGAGAAGGACCTCAACAACGACGGCCGTATCGACAGCTGGGAGTTCTACCAGGCCGACGGCACCCTGGCCCGGCTAACCTACGACATGGACTTTGACGGCAAGCCGGACGTCACCCTCCACTACGAGAAGGACCAGCTGGTCCGCAAGGAGTACGCCTTCGGCTTCGACGGCATCCCGCACAGCTCCAGCTACTACGAGAAGAACAGGCTGGTGCGGAAGGAGCGGGACTCCAACGGCGACGGAAAAGTCGACATCTGGGAGTACTGGGAGAACGGCGAGGTGGACCGGGTCGGCGTAGACAACGACGGCGACGGGCTGGTCGATCGCTGGGAGACACGCAAGACCGCGCAGGGCCCGGAAGCCACCCCCAGCAAGTAGTCAGGGAGCGTAGCCGAGACCAAGCACCGCCTCCGGCCGCGCCGGGGCCCCGGCGGTCCAGCGCGCGGCCAGGTGCGCCGAGAGCCAGAGGTCGCGCCGGGGAAACCACTGGATGCCGGCCCGCGCCGCCCCGGTCGGCCGGGTGAGGCCGCCCTCGGCCGGCAGCTCCACGCCACCCTCGATCCCTAGCAGCGGCCGCCACCGCCGAAGCACCGGCCCCCAGCGCAGGCCGAGCGCTGGCGTCACCGCGGCCGTGGCGCGGCCCCCCGGACGATCCGCGGACCCGAACCCGAGCCGGGCCTCTGCCTCGAGGCCCCCGTCCAGCCAGCAGGAGGTGACGGCGGTGAGCCGCAGGTCGGCGGCGCCAGCGCGCTCGAGGACCGCGCTCTCCAAGGAGAATCCGAGGGGAGGTGGGACCGCCGGGGACGGGGTGGGGAGCAGCAGGAGCAAGGTCGCAACCGGGAGGAAGAGCGTTCGCATCTGGCATGGCCAGAGCAATCTCCGTGCTCACCATGCCGAACCTGCTCGTCAGTCCCCGCGGCCTCGCCGCGCCAAGCCGCCTCCACCTCCTGGCCTGGCTCGCCTTCGCCGCCGGCTGCCTGGCCTCGCCGCTGGTCCACCCGCGGGCGGCCGAGGAGCTTCGCCGCGGCTACGCCCACCTCGAGACCGGCGATCCCGAGCGTGCCGAGGTGGCCTTCGAGCACGCGCTCGAGTTCGCCCCCGACCTGCCGGAGGGCTGGAATGGCCTCGGAGTTGTGGCGCGCGGCCGCGACGACGCCGAGACCGCCCGGGAGCGGTTCACCCAGGCCGTCCGGCTCGCGCCCGGATTCGCCGAGGGGCACGCCAACCTTGGCGAGGCGCTGCTGACCCTGGAGCGGACCGGCGAGGCGGTCGAGGAACTGCGGGCCGCCCTGCGGATCGATCCGGACCTGGCGGCAGCCCGGCAGAACCTGGCCCGCGCCCTGCTCCACGACGGGCTGGCCGAGCCGGCCCAGCGCGAAGGCCGCTGGGGAGAGGCCCGGCGCCAGTACCTCCACCTGCTCGAGTCGCTCCCCGACTCGGCGGCGGCCCACGCCGACCTGGCCTTCATGGATTACCTCTCGGGTCGCTTCGGGCCGGCCGAGCGCGGCTACCGGCGAGCCGCCGGCTTGGCCCCGTCGGCGGAGCGGTCCCATGGCCTCTGCCTGGCCCTGGTCCAACTGGGGCGCTGCGCCGAGGCGCTCGCCGCCTGCGACCGCTGCCTCGCCCTGGATCCGGCCGCCGGGAGCTGCCGGGTGAGCCGAAGCGGCGCCGCGGCCTGCGTGGATTAATCGCGTCGGGGCCGGCTTCTAGCGGCCCGACGCAAGCTTCGAGAAGCCTCTCACGAAAGCGCCTGTGCCTCGCCATAACTCCGTCCTGGCTGAAACCATTGACGATTCTGCCAAGGACGAGGATTCTCCGCCGGCGTCCGGGACGACGGTGCGCTGCAGCGCCGTCTCTGGCGCGGCTGGGCCGAGACCCTAACCATCGTCCGGCCGGACACCGTGGTGCGCTGGCACCGCGCCGGCTTCCGCATCTACTGGAACTGGTTGTCCAGGCGCGGCCAGCGCTCCGGCCGCCCTCCCCTCCCGCACGAGGTCCGCGCTCTCATCCGAAGGATGGCCACGGAGAATTCCTGGGGCGCCCCCCGAATTCACGGCGAACTGCTCTGCCTCGGCTTCGAGGTCTCCGAGCGCTGCGTATCGCGCTACTTGCGCTCCCTGCCTCGCGCCCCGAGAGCTGGGCAGACCTGGACGACGTTCCTGCGGAACCACCGAAACGGCATCGCCGCCATGGACTTCTTCTCCGTGCCAACGGCGACGTTCCGCGTCTTGCATGTGCTCTTCATCATTCGCCACGACCGCCGCGCGGTGATCTGCACCGCCGTAACCACGAGCCCGACCGCTGCCTGGGTCGCCCAGCAACTTCGTGACGCCTTCCCATTCGAGTCTGCACCGCAATTCATGATCTTCGATCGCGGCGCCACCTTCACTGCCGGGGTGATGGCAACACCGCGGTCGATGCAGGTAGAGCCGACGCGGACCAGCTTCCGAAGTCCTTGGCAGAACGGGGTCGCGGAGCGCTTCGTCGGTACCGTTCGTCGGGAGTTACTCGATCACGTCATCGTGCTCAACGAGCACCATCTCCGTCGCCTGCTCGACTCCTTCATCGACCACTACAATCAGGACCGGACCCATCTCGGCCTCAGCAAGGACTCTCCGCTCGGGCGTTCGGTCGAGCACCGTCCCGCCGGCGCGACATCCAACGTCGTCAGCCTTCCTCGGGTCGGCGGC
>JANPOM010000487.1:0-1054 GCA_031427995.1 Anaeromyxobacter sp.
GCCAGCGACCGCCCCGGCGCCATCCTCTATGTCGACGAGGCCCACGCGGTCGGCGTGCTCGGCCCGCCCGGCCCCGGGCTGGCCGAGCAGCTGGGCTTGAAGCACCGCGTCGACGTGGAGATGGGGACGCTCGGCAAGGCGCTGGGTGCCTTCGGCGCCTACGTGGCCGGCGAGGCGCGCCTGCGGGAGCTCCTGATCTCCCGGGCCCGCACCTTCGTCTTCACGACGGCGCTGCCGCCGGCCGCCTGCGGGGCGGCGCTGGCGGCGCTGGAGATCGTCCGAGGCGAGCCGGAGCTGCGAGCGCGGCTCCAGGCGCTCATGGCCCACCTGAAGGCCGGCCTCCAGGCGCGCGGCTTCGACGTCTCGCGGGTGGTCTCCCCCATCTTCCCGGTGGTGCTGGGAAGCGAGGCGCGGGCGCTGGCGGCCGCGGCCGGCCTGCGCGAGCGGGGCTTCTACGTGCGGGCCATCCGGCCGCCCACCGTGCCCCGCGGCACCAGCCGGCTGCGGGTGGCGCTCACCGCCGGCCACCGGCCGGAGCAGGTCGACGCCTTCCTCGGCGCTCTCGACGAGGTGCTCCTCGGGCTGCCGGTGGCGTGAGCCGGCCGGGTGAGCGTCGGCCGCGAACTTTCATTCGAACACGGGTCGTCGCATCCTCGCATGGTACGGATCGACCCATGACCAAGCCCCAGACTCCCAGGACCGAGGCGTCGCCAGTCGGCGCGCCGGTGCGTCAGGTCCTGGCCGCGCCAGGCTCGGGGGGGCTCTCCGCCGCCTTCGGCCACGCGCTGCGCGGCCTCACCGAGGTCGCCGGGGAGCGGAACATGCGCATCCACCTGCTGGCGGGCGCGGCCGTCGGCCTGGTGGGCACTGAGCTCCCCTTGCCGCTGGCCTCGCGGCTGGCGCTGCTCCTCTGCACGGCCCTGGTGATCGGGGCGGAGGCGCTCAACGGCGCGCTCGAGGCGCTGGTGGACCTGCAGACCCAGGAGATCCGCCCCGAGGCCCGCCGGGCCAAGGACGCCGCGGCCGGCGCGGTGCTGGCGCTGGCGATCGGGGC
>JANPOM010000488.1:0-16460 GCA_031427995.1 Anaeromyxobacter sp.
GATCGGGAGCGGCACCGTCACCGGCGTCGGCTTGGGCCGGCGCGGACTTGCGGTGTCGCCCGACCCGGTCTGTCCCTCGAGGTCGAGCCCCCAGCACTTCACCGAGACGCCCACCACGGCACAGGTATCGTCGCCGGCCGCCGAGAGGCTCCTGGCGCCGCCGGTGACGCGCGTGGCGACCGGTGAGGGGTGGGGCTCGACATCGACGGTGTCGATGCCGAGTTGGCCCAGGCCATTGGCCCCCCAGCAGTGCACCGCCGCCGCGGCGCCCACGCCGACGATGGCGCAGCTGTGGCTGGCGCCGAGGGCCAGCGCCGTGGCGCCGGTGATCCCCGGGCTGGTAGCGACGGGGGTCGAGCTGGTCGTGGTGGTGCCGTTGCCAAGCTGCCCCGACTCGTTGGCCCCCCAGCACTGGACCGTCCCACCCACCACCGCGCAGGTGTGGCGCCCGCCGGCAGCCACGGCTGTGACCCCGGTGACGGGAACAGTGACCGGCCGCACCGACCGGGCCAGGCCGGTGGCGTTGGGCCCGAGCTGCCCGGCGTCGTTCTTCCCCCAGCAGGCTACGCCGCCATCGCCGGTCACCGCGCAGGCGTGGTCATCGCCGGCTGCCACGGCAGTGGCGCGGCAGCAGCCGCTCGAACAGGCGAACCAGCCAGCCTGGCAGAACTGGCCACATGCGTACTTGCCGCCGGTGCCGGCATCGCAGGTATGGGTGGCGTTGGGGTCTATGGCGATGAGCCTGCAATCCGTGCAGGAGTCTCCGCAGGCGGCGGTCGACTGGTCCACGCAACCGGCGGGGGCGGGGCAGACGTGCAGCGCCGGATCATTGCAGGTCGTCCCGCCGGGCGGGGGGAGGGGCGGGACCGCGGCGGCGTCGTAGAGCGTGCCGTCGCAGGCGGCGAGCAGCAGGCCGGCCAGGAGGGCGGCGAGGAGGTGAGCGGCACGCGGCTGGGAGCGGCGGAGCACGGTCAGATTCCGTAGAGGAGCAGGAGCGTGAGGTTGGCGACCGGACGGACCACCCGCTCGCCGTTGAGAGCGAAGAACTTGGCGCCCCCGGTCAGATCGAGCGCGGCGCGCAGCGGCCCGACCGGCATCGAGCCCCGCAGCGCCAGGCCGGCGGTCAGGTCCCCGGTCTCGAAGTGGCGCCCGTCGCGGAGCGCCTGGCTGTTCCAGCCGCCGCCGAGGTCGAGCCCACCCTCCAGCAGCGCCCGGCCACCGACGATGGGCAGCAGCGCGCTGAGCCCGCCACCGGCGCGGGTGAAGCCGTAGCCGAGTCCCTGGTCGCTGACGTCGCCGACCGCGTAGTCGGCGTGGACCACCAGCGCCAGCGGTCCGACCTCGCGCCGCAGGCCGAGCCGGAAGCCGGGTACGGCCGCCGTGCCGGGCATGCCGGTGGCCTGAACCCCGGCGCCGACCCAGATCTCGGTCGGCAGCGGTCCGCCCTTGGAGCGGGCCACCTCGTAGCGGGTCGGGACCAGGTGCGGCAGGGCGCGGGTCTCGCCGCGGCCGAGGGTGACCTGCCCGAGGGCCCGGCCGTTCCTGGCGCGCCGCTCCACGGAGTACTCGCCGGCCGGCAGGGCCAGCGCCAGCTCGGTCGCCCCCGCCGGCACCTCGGCGGTGAGCCCGCGCGGGCCGCGCAGCACGTAGAGGGCGCCCGGGTCGACCGGCACCAGCAGCCTGGCCTCGGCGCGGCGCAGGTCGGCCAGCACCACGTCGCCTCGCCCCGACATGCGGAAGTCGTAGGTCGGATGCTGGGCGCCGGTCCGCGTCGCCGCGGTGTCGGAGACGGTCGCCCGCGAGGTGTAGCGGAAGGCCTCGGCCAGCGTGACCCGGCCGTCGCCGTCGGTGTCACCGGCGCCGCGCAGCGCCACCTCGAGGTGGTGCGAGAAGAAGCTGCCACCGATGGCGGCCGACTCCTGGGCAGCCTCGCCCACCGCCGTGGAGGCGATGAAGGCGGTGCCGCTCACCTCGTCGGACGGCAGCGCGAAGTCGACCCGTGCCTCGGCGCGCGCCCCCTTCACCTGGGTCAGCGCGCCGGCCTCGCAGGCGTCGACCACCACCACCTTGGCCTCGGCGCTGGAGCTGGCCGCCGCCGCCCTGAGCTCGTCGTAGCCGACGCGCTCGACGCCGAACTCGAGGCCGCCGGCGCCAGCGTGGCCCGAGTAGAAGATTAGCAGCAGGGTCCGCTCGCCGCTGGCCCGGGCCGCCTGGACCCGGGCCTCGGCGCGGGCCAGGGCCTCCCGGAAGGTCGCGGCGGTCGGGCCGCGAAGCAGCTCGACGCCGTCTGGCGGGAAGTCGCCCAGCTCCACCAGCGCCCGCTCGATCCGCTCGGCGTCCTTCTCGGCGAACCAGAGCTTCGGTCGCCCGCCGGCACCCTGGTTCATGCCGGCCACCACCGCCACCCGCCCCGGCAGCGCGCCGGCGGCGAGCGGCAGGGCCAGAGTCAGGGCGGCGAGGAGGCGGCGCATCGACTACCTCTTCTCCAGCAGCACCGAGTCCTGGGCGGTTCCGGGGGGGAGCCCGGCGATCGGGGCGGCGCGGCGAACCGCTTCGGACCCGGGCGGCCCTGCCGAAGCGCGCACCGCCGCCTCGGTGCTGGCCCAGCCGAGCGGTGCCGGCGCGCAGAGGGCGATGATCCGCTCCGGCCCGGCCTGGCCGTCGAGCACGGCGCCGCCGGGGAGGTCGGCGCTCCGCTCCACCGAGGCCCCGACCTCGCCCTGGGCAGGGTAGAGGCGCGAGACCTGGCCGCGAGAGTCGAGGGAGAGGAGCCAGAGGTGGCACGGGCGGGCGACGCGGACGCGGAAGCGGAGCGAGGCGGCGGCCGGCACCTGCTCCCCGTCGCGGGCCAGGCGGGGGCTGGGCCCCTCCTGCACGAAGACCGCAAGGCCGAGCGGACCGCCCCCCTTCACCCCGAGGTAGTCGTCGGGCGGGGCGGCCGGGCGTGCCAGGAAGAAGAGGAGCGCGGCGGCGCCACCGAGCGCCGGGACCAGGGCGAACCAGCGGCGCCAGGCCAGCAGGAAGGACGGCCGGCGCCCGGCGGCCGCCTCCACCACCTCGACGGTGGCCGGGTAGACGAAGCGGAGAAAATCTTCGCCCTGCTGCTTCATGGTCGCGATCCGGGCGGCGCAGCCCGGGCAGGCCCCCATGTGGCCGGCGAGCGAGGAGCGCTCCGGCGAGAGAAGGTGGCGTTCCAGGACGAGGTCGGAGGGGCAGCGGGCGGTCATGGTCAGCTCCGTTCGACGTGGTGTCGGGCGAGATCCAGGAAGCGAGCCAGCTTGCGGGCCACGGTGCGGCGCGAGAGGCCGAGCAGCTCGGCCACCTCCTCCTGCTCCATGCCGTCGACCAGCACGCCTACGGCGACCGTCTGCGTGGTGGCGTCGAACCTGGAGAGGATCCCCTGCACCAGCATCCGGTCCGGGAGCGTGTCGTGGCCGGTCGAGGCGGCCAGCTCGAGCGGCGGGGGGTCATGGTCCTCGCCCCGGCGGGAGACGTTGCGCCGCTGGTTGAGGCAGTAGTTGGTCGCCACCCGGTAGATCCACGGGAGCACGGTCTCGCGATCTTCGAGCTTCGACATGTCGCGGATCAGCTTCACGAAGACCTCCTGCGTCGCGTCCTTGGCCGCCTCGGGCTCCTTCAGGATCCGCAGGCAGCGCCGGTAGACCGCCGGGCCATAGGCCCGGTACAGCTCCGCCGCCCTGCCGCGGTGCTCGCTCAAGTCGTCCCGCCTCCTCTCTACGTGACACCAGGGCTGCCCCGGATGTGCCAGCCATTCCACGGAATCCCCGGTCCAGCCTACCTGAGTGCGCGAAGAGCCGCCCCGGTCCGAACCAACCCCGGCCGGGACGCTGGCGCTGAGGACCGGCCGGCCCGGGGCTTCGGCCTCGCTGAAACGCCGCGGGGACGGCCGGCCTGATTGGCCAACCGTCCCCGGGGTCCCGCCAAGCGGATGGCGCCGCTACCTGTCCCCCTCCAGCTCGACCTCCCTGGCGGTCAGCACGGGGTCGGCGAAGGCGGCCGGGTTCTGGCCCCTGGCCTTGACCAAGGTCTGGCCGACGGTGATGGCGGCGAAGAAGTCAGCCGGGCTCATCGACGGTCCGCTCATGCCGGAGACGTCGGAGTGGCCGCGGAGGCCCCCCGCCTCGACCGAGCCGGTGGCGATGGTCTTGCCGAGGACTGTCAGCGTCCCGGCCGACGCGTTCTTGGCGGTGACCAGGCCGCGGATGATGGGCCGGTCGTCGCCGCTCCGCTCCAGGCGGGTGGCCACCAGCGAGCTGCCGTCGCGGCCGAGGGAGCCGCGGACCTCGACCAGGTCACCGGCGACCAGGGAGGCGGCCGCGTCGCGCTGCTCGGTCAGCGCATCGACCTTGACCATCACGCCGTTGACGCTCAGCGTGCCGTGGCCGGAGGCGTCGACGGCGGGGGCGGAGACCGCCCCCTGCAACAGCGAGCTGGCCTTGAAGGAGACCTTGTGGGCCGCCAGCACGCCGCTGGCGCTCAGCGTCCCCTCGGCCTCGACCTTGACGCCGGGGAGCAGGTCACCAGGGAGACCGCCGGTCCAGCTGGTGCTGGCGTTGGTGGTGACGGTGGTGCCGGCCAGCATGAAGGAGGCGGAGCTGCCCGAGGTGACGATCCCCTCGACCTCGGTCTCGCCGCCGGGCATGCCCGGGAGCCGGTCCTCGATGGAGATGGAGGCCGCCTCGATCACCTGGCCGGCCTGCACCGGCTTGAGCGAGCGGACCTCGACCAGGCTGCCGTTGGCGAGGCCGGCCGGCAGGGTGGCGCCTCCCAGCAGGTTGACGGTGTAGGTGTCGGCGGCGCCGGCGTCGGGAGAGGTCCTGAGCGTGAAGCCGCTGGCGGTGAGGCCGGAGACGATCCCCTTCAGCTCGAAGTCGTCGGAGCTGCCGGCCAGCTTGTCGATGCGCGTGGCGCGCAGACCGCCGCGGTCGTCGGCCACGCCGGAGACGCGAACCCGGTCTCCCGCCGATACCGATGCGAGCCGGGCGCTGTTGTCCTCGAAGTGGGTCGAGTCGTCGACGCGGACGGTCTGGCCGCCCACCGAGAGGGTGGTGGCGTCCTTGGCCTCCACCTTCCCCTTCACGGCGTCCTCGAACTCCACCTCGAGCCCCTCGCCGTGGCGGCCGGAGGCGTCGGCGCGGACCTTGACCCGCACCTCCATCCCCTCCTTCAGCTCGCTCTCGGGCTTCTCGACCCCCTCGATCTTGACGAGGGCCGGGGTGGTGACGGTGACGCCGTTCACCTCGATCTGGCCGGCCGTCCTGGCGGCGATGGCCCCCTTGAGGAAGAGGTTGGGCGTCGCTCCGCCCGGAGGCGTGGGAGCGGTGGTGGCGTCGGAGCCACCGCACGCGGAGAGCAGCGTGACGGCGGCGAGGAACAGGTTCCGGGTAGCGGTGGTCTTCATGGGAGGTGCCTTTCGTTCAAGAGGTTCTCCTCCGTTGACACTCGACGAGCAGTTCACGGGCACCCGCGGGGGAAACTCGCTCGGCCCGCCCCGGACGGCCGGTGTCGGTCTGGCCTCTGGAGCACGCGAACTCATTACCCGCGGTCACGACCACATACCCGTTTGGGTTATGCATCCAAGTACCTGATTTGTGGGCGCAACGCAGCCGTTGCGCGCTGATTTTTCGTCAATTGACCCCCATCAAAGCCAGGAGAGGCCCCAATAGGGCGAAGTGTGCGAACCAGCAGGCGGCCCAACCACTTCGCCGCTTCGGGAGGATCAAGATGCCGCACCCAGAGGTAGCGGAACCCTCCGTCGTCTCCCGGCGAGATTTCGTCAAGATCTGCAGCGCTGCCGCCGCCGCGGTGGGGATGCCGGCCTGGGCCGGCGAGAAGATGGCCGAGAACGTGGCCAAGGGGAAGAAGCCCTCGGTCATCTGGCTCCACTACCAGGAGTGCACCGGTTGCACCGAGTCGCTCCTGCGCTCCAGCGCGCCCGACCTCGGCGAGCTGATCCTCGATCTGATCTCGCTCGACTACCACGAGACGCTGGCGTCCGCGGCCGGCTACCAGTTCGAGGCGGCGCTCGAGAAGACCATGAAGGAGCAGGCCGGCAAGTACGTGCTGATCGTCGAGGGCTCGATCCCGCTCAAGGACGACGGCATCTACTGCTACGTCGGCGGCCACAAGGCCATCGACACGCTCAAGCGGGTGGCGGACAAGGCCGCGGCAATCATCGCCATCGGCTCCTGCGCCTCCTGGGGCGGCATCCCCTCGGCCTCGCCCAACCCGACCGGCGCCGTCGGCGTGGCCCAGGCGCTCCCCGGCAAGACCGTGGTCACCCTGCCCGGCTGCCCCGCCAATCCGTACAACCTGCTCGGCACGGTGCTGCAGTTCGCCACCTTCGGCACGCTGCCGGCGCTCGACGAGAAGGGCCGACCGAAGTTCGCCTACGCCCGCGTCATCCACGAGGACTGCCCGCGCCGCGCCCACTTCGACAACGGCCGCTTCGCCCAGGCCTTTGGCGACGACGGCCACCGCAACGGCTGGTGCCTCTACAAGCTCGGCTGCAAGGGCCCCCAGACCCACGCCAACTGCTCGCTGCTCCACTACTGCGAAGTCCCTGGCGCCTGGCCCATCGGAATCGGCCACCCATGCATCGGCTGCACCGAGCAGGGGATCGCCTTCAACGTGCCCATCCACGAGAACATGCCGATCGCCAATCCGACCGCCCCCATGGCCTACCCGAACGTCGGCGGCGGCAAGGGCGAGATCAGCGCCATGGCGGCCGGCCTGGGTGGCCTGGTGGTCGGAGCCGCGGCCGGCGCCGGCTACGTCGCCTCCCGCAAGCTGACCGTGCAGGTGCGGAAGGCCGAAGGCGAGGAGAAGAAGCCATGACCATGACCAGGCGCGGACTGCTGAAGGTCCTCGGCGCCGCGGCCGGCGCCGCGGCCGTGGCTCCCGTCGAGGCCCGCACGGCCAAGCAGAGCGGCCCCGACGACCTGGGGCTCCTCTTCGACGCCACCCGCTGCGTGGGGTGCCGGGCCTGCTCCATCGCCTGCCGTGACGCCAACAAGCTGGCCCCCGACGTGGCCATGATCGGCGGCGCGCCCTACGACGCCCCCGCCGACCTGAACGGCACCACGCTCAGCGTCATCAAACAGTGGAGCTCGGGGAAGGAGACCGGCTACGTCAAGGCGCAATGCATGCACTGCGCCGATCCGGCCTGCTCCTCGGTCTGCATGATGGGCGCGCTGTACAAGGGGAAGCGCGGGGTGGTGCAGTACGACGTCGATCGCTGCGTCGGCTGCCGCAACTGCCAGATCGCCTGCCCCTTCAACGTGCCGAAGTTCCAGTGGGCCTCGGCCTCCCCGAAGATCATCAAGTGCGAGCTCTGCCGCCACCGCTGGGACCAGGGCAAAGGCCCGGCCTGCGCCGAAGTCTGCCCGCGTGGCGCGGTGATCTCGGGCAGCCGGCCCGAACTCCTGGCCGAGGCCAGGCGCCGGCTGGCGGCGACGCCCAAGGCCTACCAGGGCGGCATCTACGGCGAGACCCAGGGCGGCGGGACCGCCTGCCTCTACCTCTCCCCGGTCGGCTTCGGGCCGTTCGGGCTGCCGGCCCTCGGCAACCAGCCGGCGCCGGCGCTCGTGGAGACGATCCAGCACGCCATCTACCAGGGCGCCTTCGCCCCCATGGCGCTCCTCGGGACCTTCGCCATAGTGGCCTGGAAGAACCGCCACGCCGCCACCGTCGCCGCCGCCGAGGAGGATGAGTCATGAACGCCCCTCCCCACCCCACCCACGGGAAGCTCTTCACCCCCTTCGTCAAGTTCCTGCTGGTGCTCTGGGGGCTCGGCACCGTCGCCGGCCTCTACCGCTTCACGATGGGGCTGGGGGCCGCAACCTCCATGAACGACGGATATCCCTGGGGCATCTGGATCGCCATCGACGTGGTGGTCGGGACCGGACTGGCCAGCGGCGGCTATGTCCTGGCCTTCCTGGTCTTCATCCTCAACAAGGGTCGCTACCACCCGCTGGTCCGCCCGGCGCTGCTCACCAGCCTGCTCGGCTATGGCGTGGCCGGCGTGGCGGTGGCCTTCGACCTGGGCCGCTACTGGACCATGTGGCGCATCCCGGTCTCGCCACAGCACTGGAGCAGCACCTCGGTGCTCCTCGAGGTGGCCCTCTGCATGATGGCCTACATGATGGTCGTCTTCCTCGAGCTCTCCCCGGCATGGCTGGAGGGGCTGGCTGCGGGGATGAACCCGGGCCGGGCGCGCTTCGCCGCCCGCTGGATGCCGCGCGCCGAGAAGGCCCTGCCCTTCCTGATCGCCCTCGGGCTCCTGCTCCCCACCATGCACCAGTCGAGCCTGGGCGGGCTCATGATGATGGCGGGGCTCAAGCTGCACCCGCTGTGGCACAGCGGGTTCCTCCCCCTCTACTTCCTCTTCACCGCCTTCGCCATGGGCTTCGGGGTGCTCTACTTCGAGTCCATCTTCTCCAGCATGTCGTTCGGCCGACCGCTGGAGAACCGGCTGCTGGCCACCCTGGGCAAGTACGTGGCCGGCGTGATCCTGGCCTTCCTCGCGCTCCGCTTCGTGGTGCTCGGCGTGGAGGGGAAGCTCGGCCTGCTGTTCTCGTCGGGGCGGATGAGCTTCTTCTTCTGGGCCGAAATACTCATCTTCCTGGCCTCGGCCGCCAGTTTCCTGCGTTCGGGCCATCTCGACCGGCCCCACCGGCAGCTCCAGGCGGCGTTGCTGGCCATGCTGGGCGGCACCCTCTACCGCATCGACGTGTTCCTGGTGGCCTACAACCCAGGCAACGGCTGGGTCTACTTCCCCAGCGTGGCGGAGATCCTCGTCACCCTCGGCCTCGTCGCCACCGAGACTCTCATCTACGTCCTGGTGGTCCGGAAGTTTCCCATCCTCGCCGGCGTCACGACCCCTCCTGGGCGTGACCTCCCGGCTGGTCTCAAAGAAGGGGCGGCGTCATGAGCCAGCGCATCACCATCGATCCCATCACCCGCATCGAGGGGCACCTGCGCATCGACATCGAGGTCGAGGGCGGGCTGGTAAAGAACGCCTGGTCGAGCGGCACCATGTGGCGCGGCATCGAGACCATCCTCCAGGGACGCGACCCGCGTGACGCCTGGGCCTTCACCCAGCGCATCTGCGGGGTCTGCACCACGGTCCACGCCATCGCCTCGGTGCGCAGCGTGGAGAACGCGCTCGGGCTCGAGGTGCCGCTCAACGCGCAGCTGATCCGCAACATCATCATCTCGGCGCACGCGCTTCACGACCACATCGTCCATTTCTACCACCTGTCGGCGCTCGACTGGGTCGACGTGGTCTCGGCGCTCAAGGCCGACCCGGCCAAGGCCTCGGCGTTGGCCGAGTCGATCTCCAACTGGCCCGGCAACTCCACCAAGGAGCTGACCGCGGTGAAGGACCGGCTGGCGGGCTTCGTGGCGGCCGGGCAGCTCGGCCCGTTCCAGAACGGCTACTGGGGCCACCCGGCCATGAAGCTCCCGCCCGAGGTCAACCTGCTGGCGGTCGCCCACTACCTGCAGGCCCTGGAGATCCAGCGCAAGGCCAACCAGATCGTGGCCATCCTCGGAAGCAAGACCCCGCACATCCAGAACCTGGCCGTGGGCGGCGTGGCCAACGCCATCAACCTCGACAGCCCCTCGACGCTCAACATGGAGAAGCTCTACAGGGTGAAGGCGCTGCTCGACGAGGTGAGCGGCTTCGTCACCCAGTGCTACCTGGTCGACGTGGCCGCGGTGGCCGGCTTCTACCCCGACTGGTTCAAGTACGGCGCCGGCGTCACCAACTACCTGGCCGTCCCCGACCTCCCGACCGACGCCAAGATGACCCAGTTCGACCTGCCCGGCGGCGTCATCATGGCCGGCCAGCCCGGGGTGAGGAAGATCGAGAACTGGAACGACGACTACCTGAAGAAGAACGTCACCGAGTCGATCGCCCACTCGCACTACGACGGCGAATGGCAGCGCGGCCCGTGGGAGGAGGAGACCGTCCCCAAGTTCAGCGGCGCCTGGAAGGCCGAGACCGCGGCCCCGCAGAAGTACAGCTGGGTCAAGGCGCCGCGGCTGGAGGGGAAGCCCATGCAGGTGGGCCCGCTGGCCCAGGTGCTGGTCGGCTTCCTCACCGGCCACGCGCTCACCGTGAAGTGGGTGGGGGCGGCCATCTCCACCGTCAAGGCCATCCACAAGATCGACGTGACCCCGGCCATGCTCCACTCCACCCTCGGCCGGCACGCCGCACGGGCCATCCGCTGCGCCATGATGTCCGAGCTGACGCTCAAGCACTGGAAGCTGCTGGTGGAGAACATCGGCAAGGGCGACACCAACATCTTCGTCGACCCCCTGCCCAAGATGGCCAACGGCACCTGGAAGGGCGTCGGCTTCCACGAGGCGCCGCGCGGGACGCTCTCGCACTGGTGCATCATCGAGAACGGGAAGATCAAGAACTACCAGTGCGTGGTTCCCTCCACCTGGAACGCCGGCCCGCGTGACGGCAAGGAGCAGCCCGGCCCGTACGAGGCCTCGCTGGTCGGCAACCCCATCGCCGACCCCAAGCTGCCGCTCGAGGCGCTGCGCACCATCCACTCCTTCGACCCGTGCCTGGCCTGCGCCATCCACACCCACGACGCCGACGGGACCGACCACGGGGTCGTGAAGGTGCTCTGAGGCCAGCCAGACCGGTCCCAGCTCAACGGGGCCGGTCCAGTACCCCTCCCCAGGGTTGGAACTGCCGAGGCCAGCACGCCTGACAGTTTCCCCGTCAGATAGCCGGTTCCTCCAAGGGGAACCTGGTTATGGTCCCATCATGGAACAGACCGTGACGCTGCCGCTCTGGGGCGCGCTGCTCCTGCTGGCGCTCGCCGTGGTGGCGCTCCTCGACCGGATCCTCGTGCCCGGGCTGCGCTGGTACTTGCGCCGCCGCGTCAACCTGGTCATCGACCGGCTCAACTCGCGCCTGCGCCTCCAGATCCAGCCCTTCAAGATGACCCGCCGTGAGGTGCTGGTCGATCGGCTCACCTTCGACCCAAAGGTGCTCGAGGCGGTCGACGCATACGCCCGCGAGTCGGGCGAGCCGCGCGCCGCGGTCCAGACCCGGGTGGCCCGCTATGCCGGCGAGATCGTCCCGGCCTTCAAGCCCTACGCCTACTTCCAGGTCGGCTACCGGATCGCCCGCACCGTGGCCCGGCTGCTCTACCGCGTCCGCATCGGCTACCAGGACGACGAAGGGCTCTCCCGCGTCGACCCGAACGCCAGCGTGGTCTTCGTCGTCAACCACCGCTCCAACATGGACTACGTGCTGGTCGCCTACCTGGCGGCCGAGCGGACCGCCCTCTCCTACGCGGTCGGCGAGTGGGCCCAGGTCTGGCCGCTGCAGACGCTGATCCGCTCCATGGGGGCCTACTTCATCCGCCGCAACTCCAAGGACCCCATCTACCGGCGCGTGCTGGAGCGCTACGTCCAGATGTCCACCGAGGCCGGCGTGGTGCAGGCGGTCTTCCCGGAGGGCGGCCTGACCCGCGACGGGACCCTTGGCCCGCCCCGGCTCGGCCTCATCGACTACATGCTCCGGACCTTCGATCCCAACGGCCCGCGCGACCTCTGCTTCGTGCCGGTCGGCATCAACTACGACCGGGTGCTGGAGGACCGGGCGCTGCTGGCCCAGGCGGCCGGCGAGACGCCGCGCGGCTTCCTCGCCACCACCGCCTCGGCCACCCGCTTCGGCCTGCGCCAGGCGGTGCTCTGGGGCCTGGGGCGCTGGCACCGCTTCGGATACGCCTGCGTCAACTTCGGGACGCCGCTCTCGATGCGCCAGTGGTCGTCCGCCCATGGCGTCGACTGGCGCGCCCTCGACAAGGAGGCGCGCGCCGCCCGCGTCGCGGAGTTCGGCGCCGAGTTGATGTCGGCCGTGGGCAAGGTGATCCCGGCGCTGCCGGTCTCGCTGCTGGCCACCGCCCTGCTCGACGGCGATTGCGAGGTGCCGGTCTCGACCATCGACCTGCACGCCCGCACCCAACTGCTGATGCGCCGCCTCGCCGCCAGCGGAGCCCACGTCTACCTGCCGCGCGAGGACGAGGCCTACGCCATCGAGGTCGGGCTGCGCACACTGGTGCAGCGGCGGGTGGTGGAGGAGCGCGACGGCGGCTGGGTGCAGGCGCCCGGCCAGGGGCCGCTGCTGCGCTACTACGCGGCCGCCATCGCGCCGCTGCTGGCCACGGCCCGGACCGCGACATGAAAGCGCCCATGGATCATGGCGTGGTGGTGGTCGGCGCGGGGGTGATGGGTCACGGGATCGCCCAGCTCTTCGCCCAGGCCGGCGCCAGGGTGAAGCTGCAGGATCCCGACCAGGCCAGGCTCGCGGCCGGCCTGGCCGCCATCGAGGCCTCGCTGGCCATGCTGGTCGAGGAGGAGGTGCTCTCGCCCGCCGAGGCGGCGGCGGCCCGGTCCCGGGTCCGGCCCACCACCCGGCTGGAGCCGGCGCTGGCCGGGGCCGGACTGGTGGTGGAGGCCATCCCCGAGCTCCTGGAGGCGAAGCTGGAACTCTTCGACCGGATCGAGCGGGTGGCCGGCGGCGACACGCTCATCGCCTCCAACACCTCGACGCTCCCCATCAGCCTGCTGGCGCAGCGCGCCCTTCGGCCGGAGCGGATGGTCATCACCCACTTCTTCAACCCGGCGCAGCTGGTCCCGCTGGTCGAGGTCCTCCCCCACCCGGCCATGCCGCCGGAGACGGTCGAGCGGGTGCTGGAGGCGATGCGCCGCATCGGCAAGCACCCCGTGCTCCTGCGCAAGGAGGTGCCGGGCTTCGTCGCCAACCGGCTCCAGGCGGCCGTGCTGCGCGAGGCCTTCCATCTCGTCGAGCTGGGCGTGGTCAGCGCGGAGGAGATCGACGCCGTGGTGACCGAGGGCCCGGGCTTCCGCTGGCCCTTCATCGGCCCCGTCGAGACGGCCGACCTCGGGGGGCTCGACACCTGGCAGCGGGTCCTCGACAACCTGGCGCCCGGGCTGTCGCGCGCCGACCGGGCCCCGGCGGCGCTCCGCGACTGCGTCGCGCGCGGCGAGCTGGGGGCCAAGACCGGCCGTGGCCTCGTCGACTGGAGCGGCCGCCCGGTGGCGGAGCGGCTGGCGGCGCGGGACCGGTTCCTGGTCCGCCTGGCCCGCCTCAAGGCGCGCTGAGCCCGCCTGGGGCGCCAACTGGTGGTTGACTCGTGGCACCTCCCTTGGCACCCTGACGTTCCCCCCGTCGGCCGCACTCCAGGCACACTGATGACCGCCGTGCCTTCCATGCTCCGCACCCGCCCCCCCATGCTGGCCGCCATCGGAGCGCTTACCCTCGCGCTCGGGGGCTGTGCCCTCACCGGCCAGCCGGGCCAGGGGCCCGGACCGGCCATCGACGCCAGGGAGGTCGAGCGAAACCCTTGCCTCTCCTGCCACGCCACCTCGGTGGCGTCGAACCGGGCCAAGGCCACGGTCCACGCCCCATACCGGGCAAACCAGGCCTGCGGCGCCTGCCACCAACCCCACGGCGGCGGCGGGCTGGGCGGCGCACCGGTCCCGGCCGCCAACGCCGGCGGCTCCACCGGCCAGGTGGCCGCCTGCCAGACCTGCCACGGCGACCCGGCCTTCGCGGTGGTCCATGGAAAGGCCCCGGCCGACAAGGTCCGCTGCACCTCCTGTCACTCACCGCATGGCTCCAGCGAGCAGCGGCTCCTCCTCGCCCCGGTCCCCGCGCTCTGCCGCGGCTGTCACACCGACCTGCCGAAGCGCCACGGCGGGTACCCGGTCGACCAGGTCCGCTGCGGCGACTGCCACCGGGTCCACGCCGGCGCCGCCAGCCTGCTCCGCTCCACCGCCCACCCGGTGGCCGCGGACTGCTCCAGCTGCCACGTCGACCCCGCTTCGGCGAAGCCCTTCGAGCGCCAGAAGCCGCCGCCGGCCCTCTGCCAGGACTGCCACGACGGCTTGGAGAAGGCGCTGCAGGAGAAGGTGGTCCACGCCCCGTTTCGCGAGGGCCGCTGCACCACCTGCCACACCCCCCACGCCGGCGATCGCCCGGCGTTGCTCCTCGACGGCCAGCGACCGCTCTGCACCGGTTGCCACGGCGCCATCGGCGAGAAGCTGGCGCGCGCGCCGCACCAGCCGGCCGCCCGGGGCCAGTGCACCTCCTGCCACGTCCCGCACGCCAGCGCCGAGCCTGGGCTGCTCAAGCAGCCGGCCGGGAAGCGCTGCGGCGACTGCCACCAGCAGGTGGCCGAGTGGGCCCGGCGCGCCGATGCCCACGCCCCGGTGCGCCAGGGGCACTGCGAGGCCTGCCACGATCCCCACGGCGGCGGCACCCACCTCATCACCCAGGCCACCGAACCGCTCTGCCTGAAGTGCCACGGCGAGAAGAGGAGCGGCTGGCGAAAGGACAGCCACGTCCACCAGCCGCAGCCGAGGGGCGACTGCCTGAAATGCCACGCGCCGCACCTCTCCGACCAGCCGCGCCTCATCGCCGTCCCGGCCGGCCAGCTCTGCGCCGGTTGCCACGGCTCGCTGGAGGCCATGCGTCCCGACCAGCAGCTCCATGGCCCGTTCCGCGGCGGGGACTGCGGCACCTGTCACCGGCCCCACGCTGGCGGCAAGGCGACGCTGGTGGCCGACGGCGCCGCCGTCTGCCTGGCGTGCCACATCGGCACGCGCAAGACCTACGCGCGCGCCGCTTCAGTCCACCCACCCTTCCTCGACGGACCCTGCACGGCTTGCCACGATCCGCACGGCTCGGCGCAGCCCCGGCTGCTGCGCCAGCCTCACCGCTCGCTATGCCTCGACTGCCACGGCGAGTTGAAGGAGGCGCTGGAGAAGGCGGGCAACGCCGTCCACGCGCCGGCGCTGAAGTCCTGCCTGACCTGCCACCAGGGGCACGGCTCGGCGGTGGAGAAGATGCTGCGCCAGGGCGTTACGGCGCTCTGCGCCGGCTGTCATCCGGTGAAGGACGGAGGCCTCTCGGCCAGCCACGGTGGCTTTGCAATCGAGGGGACGCGCTGCACCTCCTGCCATGACCCGCACGCCACCGCGGCCAAGAAGCTGCTGCGGCCCCAGCTCCACCCCCCCTTCGAGGAGAGGAACTGCGGCGCCTGCCACCAGCCGCCGGGGGAGCATCCCACCCCGGCCAGGCTGGAGGAGCGCGGGCTGGTCTCCTGCGCCGACTGCCACGACTTCGACGGGATTGTCGCCGCCGAGGGGGCGCACGACCCGGTGAAGCGGAAGGCCTGCTTCGACTGCCACTCGCCACACGCCGCCTCGGGTCAGCACCTGCTCAACCGGACCGGCGCCGCTCTCTGCGAAAGCTGCCATGCGCCGGCCTCGCCGGCGCTGGTGGCGGCCCACCGGGCGGTGAAGGTGACCTCCACCTGCGTGGAGTGCCACCCGCCCCACGCCCCCAAGGCGTCGCGGAAGCGGTAGGGGGGCGACGCCTGGACTCAGGCCGGCAGGACCGTCTCGCCGTGCGAGAGGTAGCGATCGACCGACTGGGCGGCCTGCCGCCCCTCGCGGATGGCCCAGACCACCAGCGACTGGCCGCGGGACATGTCCCCGGCGCAGAAGACGCCCGGCACGCTGGTCATCTTGTCCGGGTCGGTCCAGACGTTGCCAGGCTGGTCGAGCTTGCAGCCGAGCTGGGTTGGGAGCGTCTTCTCGGGACCGGTGAAGCCGAGCGCCAGCAGCACCAACTCGGCGGGGATGGTCCGCTCGCTGCCGGCCACCTGCTGCGGTCCGAAGCGGCCGTCGGCCCCCTTCTTCCACTCCACCGAGACCAGTTGCAGCGACTGGACCCGGCCAGCCGCGTCGCCCATCAGCTTCCGCGTCAGGACCGCGTACTGACGCGGATCGGCCCCCTGTAGCGCCATGGCCTCCTCCTGGCCGTAGTCGAGCCTGTAGACCTTGGGCCACTGCGGCCACGGGTTGTCGGCGGCGCGCTGGTCGGGCGGACGCGGCATGATCTCGAGCTGGGTGACGCTGCTGGCTCCGTGGCGCAGCGAGGTGCCGACGCAGTCGGTGCCGGTGTCACCGCCTCCGATCACCACCACGTGCTTCCCCTTGGCGGAGAGGTACTGGCCATCGGCCAGATTGGAGTCCAGCAGGCTCCTGGTGTTCTTGTGCAGGAACTCCATGGCCAGGTGGATGCCCTGCAGGGCGCGTCCCTCCACCGGCAGGTCGCGGGCCGCGGTGGCCCCGCCGCAAAGCACCACCGCCTCGTAGTCCTTCACGAGCCGGCCGGCGGTGATGTGGATGCCGATCTCGGTCGAGGTGACGAAGCGGATGCCCTCGTCGGCCATCAGCTTGACCCGGCGCTCCACCAGCCCCTTGTCGAGCTTCATGTTGGGAATGCCGTACATGAGCAGTCCGCCGATGCGGTCGGCCCGCTCGAAGACGGTGACCAGGTGGCCGGCCTTGTTGAGCTGCGCGGCGCAGGAGAGGCC
>JANPOM010000489.1:0-2801 GCA_031427995.1 Anaeromyxobacter sp.
GTGGCCAGCGTCAAGGGGCTCGAGTTCGACTACGTGGTCATCCCCGACGCCTCGGCCCGGGCCTACCCGGACGAGCCGGAGGCCCGCCGGCGGCTCCACGTGGCGGTCACGCGCACCGCCCACCAGCTCTGGATCGCCGCCACCGGCACGCCCTCGCCGCTGCTGGCTTCGCTGCGCCCGGCCTGACGCCTATTCGGACCAGGTTAGAGTGAGGGGCTTCGCCTCCCCACCATACAGCGCGACGTCCTGCTCGCCGCCGCTCCAGATGGTGACGGTCCCGCCAAGGGCGACCGTGGCCCGGTAGACCATCCGCTGGCCGCCGCGCCCGGTCCAGCTCAGCCGGATGGCCAGCCGGGTCGGCGTCTCCCGCTTGGCCCAGACCTCGACGTGTTCGCGCCAACCCTTGCAGGTGAAGTACACGGTCCGATCACTGCCGAGAATCCAGCTTCCCTTCTGCCCCGACCAATTCCTGTCGAGGAAGATGGGCTCGCGGGGGCACTCCCGGCAGGCGTCCGCCCTTGGACCTGCCTGGGCTGGGCTCCCGGACACGAGGAGGGTGGCCACGACGGCCTGGGCGAGACTACGGGGCCACGATTCCATAAGCCTCCGCGAGCGCCTTGATCCGGAGTCCGGCCCGTGCGTTGGCCCGAGCCACTGCCGCCATGTCCTCTGGCAAGGAAAGCACGCCATAGAACCCCGTCGTTCCGTCGGGCGAGAGTTGAACGTAGACCATGGTCTTCTTGCCCATGGTCTTGCTCCAGTCGTCACACCCGGTCACGTCGAACCGGTTCTTGGCGCTGGCATCGAAGCTCGCCCACGCGATGCAAGGGTACTCCGAGCACTCCGCATCTTGCACCGCCAATGTCGGCATGCACTTCTGGAGGATGGACGTCGCCGCCTCCTTGAAGTGCGGTGGCGTCTGGGGCGGCGGAAGGCCCTCCGGGAATGGCAGCGGCGGCGGGAGGGCCCCTCCCTGGTTCGCCGCGAGGGCTGCCGCGCCGAGACCAGCCGCGGCCGCGAGTGCCAGGGCACGATAGCGCCCCTCCAATTCGACAATTCGTTTGGGAAGTGGCCCGCCGTCGCCGCAAGGCGCCGGCTCGGCGTGGGCCACCGGCGCCGCAACAGGAACGCCCTGGTCTGGGTGGACCTGACGTGCCGGCCCGTCGGCGGCAGGGGGGGCGGGAACCGCGTATCGACCAGCCAGGAAGGAGACCACCCCAACCAAGGCGAGGACGGCCGTGAAGGCGCTTCCCTTGCCACGGCCAAGTCCTTCGGAGAGCCAGCGCGTCATGTGGGCGCCTTCCTGAAGTCGAAGCGACTCAATGCTTCCGCGCATCGTGGCGTGCAGACCAGGGCGGAACTCCGATCACCAGGTCCGGGGGGATCGGATGCCCCTGGATCCTGCTTGAGTGACCCTTCTAGTTCGAATCGTGCCTCGCTCCAAGCGCGGCGATTGGAATAGCCGTCACTGCGCACTCGGCTGGCAGTCACCGATCAAGGACGAAGGAAGGCACCTTGCCGCGGCTTGGCCCACAAGGCCGATCCAGCTCCTCGGAGCCGGATCAATTCCAGCGGCACCCCTTGTTTGTCGTCAGGCAACCATCCGAACCGCAGCTCGCTCCGCACCACCCGCATGCCGTCGTGGAGCCGCAGGTGACGCAGCAGTTCTCTTCCGGCGGCATCGCCTCCGCCTCCGTCGGCGCATACATCCCTAGCGCGATACCAACACCAAGAGCCAAGACAATGACGATCTTCCGCATGTACTCTCCGCTGGATAGATTCGGGGTGACTGCCCAGCCGCTCTCTCCGCATTCACCCCGCGTAACTTACCCCCCCCCTCGATTGTCAAGAGCCATTTGCTCTACTCGGGGTATGGGCCATACGGGAAGTGTGGCGTACGGAGGGTGGAGTCGGTGCGCCCGGACTGGTGGTCCACCATCCCTTCGCCGGCTCGCGCCCTACCCCAGTTGCCGCCGCAGTTCGGCCACTGCACGCCCCATTCACGGAGAGATCCTCAACCCACCGTTGCGCGAGAGGTCCCCAGTCGCTGTGTACCCGCGAGGGCTCTCGATCTCCATGCCGTTTGGCACGACACTCGGCCGGCAACGACTTTCCAGACCACCTGCACCAGGAGAGACGGCACATGGCCAACATCACGCAAGGCGGCAACCCCATCCAGACCAGCGGCGAGCTGCCGGCGGTCGGCGCAAAGGCGCCCGACTTCAAGCTCACGGCCGGCGACCTGAAGGACCTCACCCTGGCCGACTTCAGGGGCAAGAGGAAGGTGCTCCACATCACGCCCTCGCTCGACACCTCGATCTGCGCCACCGCCACCCGCAGGTTCAACGCCGAGGCCGCCAGGCTCCCCGACGTGGCGGTGCTGGTGATCTCGGCCGACCTGCCCTTCGCCGCCAAGCGGTTCTGCACCACCGAGGGGCTGGCCAACGTCACTCCGCTCTCCACCTTCCGCTCCAGCTTCGCCAGGGACTACGGCGTGGCGCTGGTGGACGGGTCGATGGCCGGCCTCACCGCACGGGCGGTGATGGTCCTCGACGAGAACGACGTGGTGGTCTACCAGGAGCTGGTCCCGGAGATCAAGCAGGAGCCGAACTACGAGAAGGCGCTGGCCGCGCTCAAGTAGAGAGCTGTCCGGCCAGCCGCTCCCACTCGCCGTAGCGCTCGGCCAGCTCGCGCTCGGCGGCCGCCTTCTGCTCGATGAGCGGCCGGGCCAGGGCGAAGTCCTGGTAGATGGCCGGGTCGGCCAGCGCCTCGCCGGCCTCGCGCCCCTCGGCCTCCAGCGC
>JANPOM010000490.1:0-12169 GCA_031427995.1 Anaeromyxobacter sp.
CGCCACCGGCGAGGAGCAGCGGCTAATCGAGGCCGCCTTCGCCGGCGGGGCCGCCAAGAAGCAGGTCGAGGCGGCGCTCGGCGCCATCCGCCAGCACCGCAAGGTGACGGCCGGCGCCATCGAGCGGGTCACGCTCGCGCTCGACGCGGTCGCCCTGGTCGTCCCGTAGGGGCCGCGGGCAGGGCAGGGCGGGGTTCCGCTCGGTGCCTGTCTAGGCGCTTGACAGGCGACCAGCGGCTAGGCAAACTCTGGTTCATGAACGCGCGGCGGGTCATCCGGCGCATCGTGGACCTCGGGGGCGAGGTCGTCCGTCAGAAGGGCTCCCATGTCCGCCTCCGCGCCGGTGTCTGCTTCGCAACGGTCCCGGATCACGGCGCCCGCGACATCCCGTCAGGGACGCTCCGCTCCATCGAGCGGCAGCTGGCGCCGTGCCTGGGTGAAGGCTGGTTGAGGGAAAGGTAGGGAAACGTCATGGCCAAGTACGTGGTGACTTACGAGCGGGACGAGGGCGGCTGGTGGGTCGCCGAGGTCCAGGGCGTCGCCGGCGTGAACAGCGACGGCCGATCCGTGGCCGATGCCCGGCGCCGGGTGAGGGAGGCCCTGTCACTGGCGATCGGTGACGCGGCCGCCGAGCGAGCCGAGTTCGTCGATGACATCAAGCTGCCGGCCGACGTCCGCCGCGTCGTCAAGCAGGCCACCGCGGCCAGGGCTCGCCTCGACGAGGTCCAGTCAAAGGCGGTCGCCGCCACCGCCGCCGCCGCCAGCGTGTTGACCCGCAAGTTCGGGCTCTCGGTCCGCGATGCAGCGGAGATGCTCGGCGTCTCCCATCAGCGCATCCAGCAACTGTCTGGCTCCAAGCGGTAGCCTGCCCATGGACCTGGTCCCGCTGCTGCAGGCCCTGATCCGCATCGACTCGACCTCGAGCCGCCCCAACGGCCCGGTGCTCGACCTGCTGGAAGGCGAGCTCAGGCCCCTCGGCTTCACCACCCGGCGCACCGGCTGGACCGACGCCGACGGCGTCGAGAAGCAGAACCTGGTCTGCCGGCGCGGCCCGGATCTCCCCGGTGGCCTCGCGCTCATCGGCCACACCGACTGCGTCCCGTTCGACCCGGCCTGGTCCGAGGCCCTCACCGCCCCGCTCCGAGACGGCCACGTGCTCGGGCGCGGCGCCGCCGACACCAAGGGCTTCCTGGCCGCCGCCGTCACCGCCGCGAGGCGCACCCGCGCCGGCGCCCAGCCGCTCACGCTCCTCTTCACCGCCGACGAGGAGGTCGGCTGCCTCGGCGCCAAGCGGGCCCTGGCCGAGGGGCGCATCCGCCCCCGCCACGCCATCATCGGCGAGCCGACTTCCCTGGTGCCGGTCCGCGCTCACAAGGGCTACTGCGCCGTCGAGGTCGAGGTGACCGGCGTGGAGGGCCACAGCGCCTACCCGGAGGTCGGCGCTTCGGCCATCCACGCGGTGGGGAGGCTCTTCACCGAGCTGGAGCGGATCGGCGGCGAGCTGATGCAGGTCACCGACGGCGCCTTCGACCCGCCCTTCACGACCTGGAACGTCGGCGTCATCGCCGGCGGCAAGGCCCGCAACATCATCGCCGGCAGCTGCACCTTCAGCTACGAGTGGCGGCCGCTCCCCGGCCAGGAGCCGCGGCAGGCGCTGCGGCTGCTCGAGGCCGCCTGCGCCCGGCTGGTCACCGACAGCGGCGACCGCCTGCAGGTCGCCATCTCGCCGCTCCGCACCGACCCGGCCGCGGTCACCGACCCCGACGCCGAGGTCGTCCGCTACCTCGAGCAGCAGAGCGGCCAGGCCGCCATCACCGTGCCGTTCGGCACCGAGCTGCCCGAGGTGATCGGCATGGGGGCCGAGGGCGTGGTCTTCGGCGCCGGCGACATCCGCGTCGCCCACCGGACCGGCGAGCGCGTGGCGGTGGCCGAGCTCGAGCGCTGCGCCGACATCCTCTCCGGGGCCATCGAGCGTTTCTGCGGGGCTTCGCGCTAGCGAAGACGGCCGTGGTTGATTTTCAGCCACCACGTGGTTGATTTTCAGCCATGAACGCTCCAGACTGCGTCCATGTTCCAGCGGCACCTCCAGCCGGCCATCGCCGCCGCGCTCTCCGACACCCCCGCCGCCATGGTGGTTGGCGCCAGGCAGGTCGGGAAGACCACGCTGGTCCGCGCCTTGGCGGCCGCTGCCGTGGAGGCGAGCTACCACTCGCTCGACGATCAGGACGTGCTCGACGCGGCCACCAGCGACCCGATGGGCTTCGTGGCCGGCCTGCGTGGGCTGACGGTCATCGACGAGATCCAGAAGGCGCCGCGGCTGCTCCCGGCCATCAAGGCGGCCATCGATCGGGATCGTCGTCCAGGGCGCTTCCTGCTCACCGGGTCGGCCAACGTGCTGGCCCTGCCGAAGGTTTCGGAGTCGCTGGCGGGTCGCATGGAGGTGGCCACCCTCTGGCCGCTCTCGCAGGGCGAGCTCACCGGTCGCCGTGAAGGGTTCATCGACAGGGTGCTGCGCGGCGAGCGCCCGGCCGGGAAGGGCGTCGCCGACGTGGTGCGGCGACTCTTCCAGGGCGGTTACCCCGAGGCCGCGACCCGCCTCGCGCCCGACCGTCGGCGCGCCTTCTTCGACTCCTACCTGACCACGCTCACCACCCGCGATGTCCGCGACATCGCCGACATCGAGGACCCTGGCGCGCTCCGGCGCCTGCTCCAGCTCTGCGCCGCTCGGACCGGGGCCACCGTGAACCACGCCGAGCTGGGCCGAACCCTCGGAGTGCCGGTCTCGACGCTCAAGCGCTACCTCTCGCTGCTCGAGACCCTCTTCCTCGTCCACCAGCTCCCGGCCTGGGCGTCGAACCGGGGGAAGCGGCTGGCCAAGACGCCCAAGCTCCACGTCGCCGACACCGGCCTGGCTGTCGCCCTCTCCGGGGTCGGGGAGTCGGCGCTGGCGCTGGAGAGGAACCTGCTCGGCCCCCTGTTGGAGTCCTTTGTGGCCGCCGAGCTCCGCAAGCAACTCGGCTGGGCCGAGTCGCGCCCCGGCCTGTTCCACTTCCGCTCGCACGCCGGCGCCGAGGTGGACCTGGTCCTCGAGGATGGACGGGGGCGGGTGGTCGGGATCGAGGTGAAGGCCACCGGCACGCCGTCGTCGTCCGACTTCAATGGACTACGGGCGCTGGCCGAGACCACCGGGAAGGCCTTCCTGCAAGGCATCGTGCTGCACCTCGGGGTCCGGCCGGTCGCCTTCGGCCCCACGCTGACCGCCTGCCCGGTCTCGGCGCTCTGGGAGTGACTAGTGCCCCGACCCAGGCATGATGACTACTGCGAGCGCCGATCCTCTCGCTGCGGCAGGCGGCCTCGTCGGTCCGCTGCTCAGCGTAGATCTACTACGCTTCCGCTGCTCCCGCCTCGGGCGCCAGCCTCGCTTCGGTCTCGGCGCTCTCGTCACTTCATCATGCCTGGGTCGGGGCACTGGTGCCCCGGGACGGGAGAGCCCGGTACCGGGTACAATGTCCGCCGTGCCCTCGCTCCGCTTCACCAAGTACCAGGGCCTCGGCAACGACTTCGTCGTCGTCGATGGCCCGCTCATGAGCGCGGCCCGCGCCGTCCGGCTCTGCGACCGCCGTCGCGGCATCGGCGCCGACGGCATCCTCACCTTGCTGGCGCCGCGCTACCCCGGCTCGGTCGCCACCATGCACATTTTCAACTCCGACGGCTCGGTCGCCCGCATGTGCGGCAACGGCATCCGCTGCGTGGCCCGCCACCTCGCCGACCAGTACAAGGTCTCCGGCGAGCTGACCATCGACACCGACTCCGGCCCGCGCAGCTGCTTCGTCCACCGCGGCGCCGACGGCGAGGTCAACTCGGTCTCGGTGGAGATGGGCCCGGCCCGCATCGACGGTGAGCAGACCTTCACGGTCGGAGAGGAGAAGCTCCTCACCGTGCGCGTCGATCTCGGCAACCCGCACGCCGTCCTCTTCGACGAGCCGACGCGGGAGCGGGCCGGCGAGATGGGCCCGGCCATCGAGCGGCAGGTGCCGGGCGGCGTCAACGTCGGCTTCGCCCGCCCCCGGGCCGGCGGCCTGGACCTGGTGGTATGGGAGCGCGGCAACGGCCTCACCGAGGCCTGCGGCACCGGCGCCTGCGCCGCGGTGGTCGCCTCGGTCCGGGCCGGCACCATCCCGGCCGGTCAGCCGGTCGAGGTGCGGCTGCCGGGCGGATCGCTCACCATCACCGTCTCGGCCGATCTCTCTCGCGTCACCATGCGCGGTCCGGCCGAGCGGGTCTTCGCCGGCGAGACCGGGATCCAGCCATGAGCGGGGACCAGCAGCCAGCCGGCCTCGACCAGGGTCAGTACTTCCGCGACGCACTCAAGCTGCTCGGCACCCTCGACCTCGAGAAGGTGCAGGAGCTGGCGCTGCAGACCCTGGCCCGGGTCACCGACGCGCAGGGGGCGGCTCTCTGGATCGCCGATGAGCGCGGGGCCCTCACGCTGCGCGGCTACCGCGGCGTGGTCGACCGCGGGGCGCTGGCGGCCCGCATCGACCCGCACGCCGAGCCCTGGGCCGGCATGGCCGCCCGCCCGGCCGCCCTCCCCGCCCGCGGGGACCGCGCCGACGAAGCCTTCTACGTGCCGCTGGTGGCCGACGAGGAACTGCTCGGCCTGGCGCTGCTGGCCGACCGGGCCCGCGGCCGCTTCGGCGGCGAGGAGCAGGCTGCGGCGCTGGCGGTGGCCGACTTCACGGCGGTGGCGGTGCGCAATGCCCGCCGCTTCCAGGCGCTGGAGCGGGTCGGCCTTCGCGACCGCGAGACCGGCGCCTACAACCTGGCCTATTTCGTCGACTACGCCGGCAAGGAGTTCTACAAGGCGCGCCGCTACACCCGCGCCTTCTCGCTGGTGATCATCTCCATCGACAACGTCGACCAGCTGCGCCGCACCGGCGGGCGCGACCTCTACCGCAAGGCGATGCGCGACCTGGTCGGCGCCGTCTCTCGCGTCATCCGCGACGCCGACATCCTCGCCAAGGTCTCCGAGAGCGAGTACTACCTGCTGCTCCCCGAGACCGACCCCTTCGGCGCCCAGCTCTTCCTGCGGCGCGCCGCCGAGGAGATCAGGGGCGAGTCCTCGATCAAGAAGCTGGAGGAGCGGGCCCCGGTGCTGGTCAGCATGGGGGCGGCCGCCTTTCCGCGCGACGGCGAGGACTTCGACGAGCTGCTCCACGGGGCGCGCCGGCGCGTCCAGGCCCAGCAGGGCTCGCTGGTGCGCCGGCTCCAGCTCGACGACTACCAGAAGACCGACTTCTGGGAGCTCTGCGACCTGCTCATCGCCGGCGCCGGGCGCATCCCCGACACCAGCCCCTCGGCCCGCCTCCCCGCCAACGACGACGCCTTCGCCGCCATCCAGCGCGAGGTGGCTCGCGAGCTCTCCCGGGACCCGCGCGCCCGCGGCCTGGTCTACGTGGGCGGCCCCGGCCTGGCCCGGGCCCCGCTGCGCGCCGCGCTGCCGGCCGGTGACGAGACCGGCCGCTCCGGCGACCTCCTGGCCCACGCCTACCTGCTCGGCCCGCGCGGCACGGGCCAGCCGGCCACGCCACACGCCCAGGTGACCGATGTCTGGCTCGACGGCGACAAGCGGCTGGCCGGCCACCAGTTCCTGCTCCACCTCTCCGAGCAGGGTGGCTTCGCCTGGCTCGGCAACGTCCACGGCCGCGCCTTCCAGACCTCCGACGTCCCGCTCGTCGACCTGCTGGTGCAGCACCTGCAGGCCCTCTACGACCTGCAGCCCCTCTGACCGGGATCGCGCATGGCCGCCGCCCGAAAGATCCTGATCGCCGACCCCGACCCCGAGACGGTGCGGCTGCTCTCGGCCCCGCTGCGGCAGCGTGGCTACCAGGTCCACGGCGCCCGCGACGGCTCGCGCGCGCTCCAGCTCGCCATCCTGCGCGCCCCGGACCTGATCATCTTCGACGAGCGGGCGCCGCTGCTCGACGCCCAGACCTTCGTCCGCATCCTGCGCACCAACCCGCGCACCGAGCGGATTCCGGTGCTGCTCACCGGCGAGGGGGAGGACGGGGAGCGGACCCGGCTTGGCACCTGGCTGCGGAAGCCGCTCCGGCTCGACGAGGTGCTGCTCAGGGTCGAGCAGCTCTTCCGCCGCGCCGACGCCTCGCGCTCCGCCAGTGGCGGGAGCGACCTCGAGGGCAACCTGGCCCAGCTCCCGCTCACCGACCTGCTCCAGATCCTCTCGGTCAACCGCCGCTCCGGCCGGCTCGCCATCGAACGCGGCGGCGAGCGGGCCGAGGTCTCGCTGCGCGAGGGGCGGGTGGTAGACGCCCGCTTCGGGCTGGCCGGCGCCGAGAAGGCGCTCTGGCGTCTCCTGACACACCAGGAGGGCCAGTTCTCCTTCGCCCCGGGCGAGCCACCCGAGCCCGACCGGATCGACCGCCGGCTCGACGACCTGATCCTGGAGGGGCTTCGCCAGGCCGACGAGCTGGCCCTGTTGTTGCCGGCGCTGCCGCCGCCGTTGGAGCTGGTGGAGCTGGCCATCGGCGGCGAGGAGATCCCGGTCGGCCTCCACCCGGTCACGGCCCAGGTGGTGGCGGCGCTCGCCAGGCCCTGCAGCGTCGCCGAGCTGATCGACCGCTGCCCCGCCTCCGACCTCGAGGCGGTCCGGGCCCTGCTGGCGCTGCTGGAGCACGGCTACGCCCGGCTCGCTCCGGCCGCCCCCGCCTCCCCGCCAGCGGCGGCGCTGCTCGCCCCCCACGAGCTGCACGCCCTGAAGACGCGGGTGGCGCGCGGCCGGGCCTCCGGCACCCGCACCATCGGCAAGGTGGTGGTGGCCGGCGGCGGGCCGCTCTCGCGAAAGGTGGCGCTGGCCCGCTTCGCCTCCCTACCCGGCTTCGAGCCGGTCTCCAACGAACTCGGCGGCTTCGGCACGCTGGGCCGGCTCACGCTCGGCGAGGGGGTACGCATCGACCTGGTCGAGCTGCCGGGCGATCCCGAGCAGCGGCCGCTCTGGCGCCCCTTCGGCGCCGGCGCGGTCGGGGCGCTGGTGCTCCTGCCGATCGACGGGGAGGGGCTTCTCGACGAGCTGACGCGCGGGCTGCAGCTCCCGGTGGTGGTCTGTGGGCCTGCCGGCGCCGAGCTGCCCGAACCGCTGCGCGACGTCCCCGCCCGCGTGGCGGCCGGCGGGAGCGACGCCGCCGAGGCCCTGCGCGTCCTGTTGGCCAGCGCCGGGGCGCGGGCCACCGACTACTGAGTCGAGGAGTGGGCGCCGTGCGCCGCGGGGCGCCTGGCCCTACCGGTCGTCGCGCCGCGAGTTGAGGTGGTCGACGAAACGGCGGTCGGTCCGGCAGATGTGCTCGCAAAGCCAGCCCGTGACCCGGTTGCCGAACTTGATGACGAAGACCGGCCCCGGCCCGTCGGCCCGGTAGTCCTCGAAGAGCCGGGCGTACTCGTCGACGAAGCCCCGGTGCGCGACCCGGTGAGCCTCCAGCTCCGGGTACTCGGAGTCGAGCATCAGCTTCTCCTCGGCCTCGAAGTGGATCACCACGTAGTCGCCGAGGAAGGTGAGCAGCCGACCCACCTCGGTCCGGGCGCGCCGGTCGCGGGTGGCGGCCAGCAGCTGGTCTATGCGCCGGAAGAGCTCGCGGTGCTGATCGTCGATATCGGGGTCGCCAGTCTCGAGCGACTTGTCCCAGCTGACCCGAATCCGGACGTCCATGCCGCTGCGCCCCCAGCCCAGAAAGAGCTGGCAGCCTACCACGCAAAGGAGGCGTCGGCGCCAAGGGTGGCCGTGACGAACCGGCCCAGCTCGGCGTCGGCCACGTAGATGTGGTCGCGCAGCCAGGCCATCACCTCGCGCTCCAGGCGGAACACCAGCTCGGCGGTGGGGCCGCCTTCGCGGAAGGCGGCGTCGAGCGCCAGCATCGAGGTTGCGAAGACGTGGTGCTCGGCGGTGTGGTTGGCGGCTTCGGGGTAGCCGAGGTCGAGCATGAGCTGCTCCTCGGCGGCGAAGTGGAGCACCACATGGTCGCGCAGGAAGGCGGCGAGCTGTGCCGCCTCGGAGCGATTCCCGTGGAGCATGGCGTCGAGCAGCCGGTCGACACGCTCGAAGAGCTCGCGGTGCTGGGCGTCGAGGTCGGGGACCCCGAGCGACAATGCGCTGGACCATTGGAGCGCCAACCGATCCCCCTCACCCACGTACGGCGCGTCAAGCCGCGGCGGGGAGTGTAGAGGAATTCGGAGAAAAGACACGAGCCCGACTAGGGGTGCGCGAATTGACGCAAGAGTGCGCCAATTGACCCTGCCGCGAAGGTCCGGGTCAGGCCGGCAGCGGGCCGCGGACCAGCAGCCGCTCGACGGCGCGGCGCTCGCGGACGCCAGCCCTTCCAACCACCACACCCGCAAGGCGAGTCCGGCGGAAGGTGGCGGCAGCCAGACGCTGCAGCGAGGCCGGCGTGACCGCCTCGACCCGCCGGCAGCGGGCCTCGAACCCCTCCGGAGCGGAGAGGACCTCCCCAGCCCCGTACCAGCCGACCAGGTCGGCCGGGCTGTCGAGCGAGAAGGCCAGCATCATCCGGTGGCGCCGCTGCACCCGCAGCAGCTCGGCCTCCGGCACCGGCCTCTCGGCCAGCTCGGCCAGCACCAGCAGGATCCGCTCCAGCACCCTCCCCAGCTTGCGCGGCGAGCAGGCGCCGTCTACCACCAGCATCCCGGCGTCGGAGAAGGTGTCGAGGCCGCAGTGGAGCGAGTAGGCGAGGCCACGCTTCTCCACCACCTCGAACGGCAGGCGCGAGGAGAGGCCGTCGTCGAGCACGCGCCGCAACAGCAGGAAGGCCGGGTAGTCGGGGTGCTGCTCGGGCGGGCAGGGGAAGGCGAGCGTGAACTCGGCCTGGGCGTCGTCGTGGTCCCGCAACTCCAGCAGCGGCCCCTCCGGCCAGGCTGGCGGCGGGCGATCGATGGAGCGGACGCCGCGCGGCAGGGCCCCGAGGTGGCGGTGGGCCAGCTCCAGCACCTCGGCGTGGCGGACCGGGCCGGCCACCGCCAGCACCAGGTTGGCGCCGGTGTAGTAGCGGTCCAGGTGGGCGCGGGCGTGGCGGCGGGTCAGCGCGCGCACCGTGGCCGGGGTGCCGCCGATCTTGCGCGCCAGCGGGTGGTCGCCGAAGACCATCCGCTTCACCAGGTTGTCGGGATCGATGTCGCGGCCGTCGGCGTCCACCTCGTCGAGGATCTCCTCGAGGATCACCTCGCGCTCGACCTCGATCTCCTTGAGGAGCGGGCAGCGGACCAGGTTGCCGATCACCGAGAGGCCGGTGGCGAGCCCGGTCGGGTGGAGCGGAGTGAAGTAGCAGCCGTGGTCGCGGGCGGTGACGCCGTTCAAGTTGCCGCCGGCGCTCTCGATGGCGGCGTTCATGGCCACCGAGTCGGGCCAGCCCTCCGAGCCGCGGAAGAGCAGGTGCTCGAGGAAGTGCGAGACGCCGTTGAGCGGAGCCGCCTCGTGGCGCGAGCCGGCCCGCACGTAGAGCGCCACCATGGCCGAGTGCAGGCCCGGGGCGGCGGCGGTTAGCACCCGCAGGCCGTTGGGCAGCTCGGCCCGCTGCAGCCGGCCCCAGCTCTCGCCGTCGAGCGAGGGGAGGGCGGCGCTCCGGCCGCGGGGAGCGGCCCGGGTGGTGGAGGGGGCGGTGCGCTTGACGCGGCGGGTGGTCATGGTGTCACCGCCTCCGGGGCGGTGGCTGCGGTGGCGGCCTTCTCGTCGGGGGCGGCCGGAAGCTGGATCGTGAAGCGGGCCCCGTGCCCGGTGGCGCCGTCGCAGCGGACGGTGCCGCCATGCTCCTGCACCACCTCCTGAACGAAGGCCAGTCCGAGCCCGGTGCCGCGCTCCTTGGTCGAGTAGAAGGGATCGAAGAGGCGAGGCAGCGCTTCGGGAGCGATGCCCGAGCCGGTGTCGCGCACCTCCAGCTCGACGCCGCCACCGCTCCGCCGCGCCGCCACGGTGAGCGTGCCGCCGCCGGCCATGGCCTCGCGGGCATTGCGCACCAGGTTGAGCAGGACGGCGCGCAGCCGGGCCTCGTCGCCGCGGATGGCCGGCAGGCCCGCCGGCAGCTCGCGGCGCACCTCGATTCCGGCCGCCGCCAGCTCGGGGGAGAGGAAGTCGAGCAAGGAACCGACCAGCTCGACCGGCTCGTGCCGCCCGGCCGGTGAGCGCGGGGCCCGGGCGAAGCGCAGGTACTCCTCGGTGAGGGCGTTGAGCCGGTCGACCTCGCCGGAGATGGCGGCGCAGAGGGCCCGGGTCCCTGGGGCCACGCCGGGGAGGGCCTCCAGCTCCTCGGCCAGCAGCTCGGCGTTGAGGCCGATGGCGTTGAGCGGGTTGCGGACCTCGTGGGTGATCTGGGCCGAGATGCGCCCCACCGCCGCCAGCCGCTCGGCCCGTCGCAGCTCGGTCCGCTGCGAGTCGAGCGAGGAGGCCATGGTGTTGAACTCGTGGGCCAGCACGGCGATCTCGTCATGGCCGGCCACCGCGACCTGGCGGGTCAGATCGCCGCCGGCGACCGCCCTGACCCCCTCGGTGAGCCGCTCGATCGGCGCCAGCAGCCGGCGCGCGATGAGCGCCGCCCCCACGCCCACCATCAGCGCGATGGCCGAGTAGAGGATGATCAGCACCACGGTGCGCGACTCGGCCGCCTCGGCTACCCGCACCTGGTCGGAGATGCGGCTCTCCAGCTGGGCCTGCAGCAGCTTCACCTCGAGGGTTAGCGACTTCTCCAGCTGCCGGGTCTCCTGGGCGCGCGCCTCCAGCGCCTCGGGGGTGCCACCCCGCTCGAGCAGGTCGATGAGGGCGTTGGCGGCGGCGTGGTACTGCTCCCAGCGGGTGCCGAGCGTGTCGAGGCGGACCGACACCTCCTCGAGCAGCTTGACGTCCTCCTCGCCGCCGAGCGCGGCGGCGGCGCGGGCCACGCGGCGCCCCTCCTCCAGCTTCTCGCGGATCAGCGCCGGGAAGTGGGCCCGGACCACCGGGAGGTAGGCGCGGCGGGCCGCCGGGTCGAGGTCGCGCACCTCGAGGGCGCGGGAGGCGACCCAGTCCTTCACCTCGAGCTGGGCGGCGATCCGGCCGAGCGGGAAGTAGCCGGAGCTGAGCAGCTTCAGGTCCCGGCCGAGGTCCTGCAGGCGCACCACCGCCAGCACCGCCACCAGGCCGAAGGCTGCCAGGGCGACGGCGAAGGTGAGGAAGATCTTGGTGGCGACTCGACGCATGCGTGGGGGGGGGCATCCTACCGCTTCCCTTGCCGGCGGATCCTGGGATACCTAATGGGCCGCCCGCTCCATCACCAACCCGAACACCGTCCATCGGAGTCCGCCATGACCGGCCTCGCCATCCTCTTCGCGCTCGGCGGCCTGCTCGCCGCCGTCGCCTTCTTCATGCAGCTGCGCGCCGCCCGCGCCGAGGCGGCCTCGCTGGCCGGCAGGATCGACGCCGCGGTGGCCGAGGCGGCCGCGGCCCAGCAGGCGCTGGCCGCCCAGAAGGGGGAGCTGAAGGAGAAGCGCGAGGAGAGCACCTCGATGCGCCAGAAGCTCGATGAGGTGAAGAAGAAGGCCTTCGAGCAGGCCGAGGCGCAGAAGAGGCTGGGCGGCGCGGTCGCCCTCCGGGAGGAGCTGGACAAGCTGGCGGCGCGGCTGGCCGAGGCGCGCGGCGAGGCGGCCCACCAGGTGGAGCTGGCCAAGGCGGCCGAGGTGGCCCGGGCCCGGGCCACGCAGGAGGCCGAGCGGTTCAAGGCGGCGCTCGATCGCAAGCTGGCCGAGCCGCCCCCGCCGGTCAAGGCCGCCCCGCCGCCCCCCCCCGAGGGGAGCGTCGAGGCCGAGCTGCGGCTGAAGCTGGCCGGAGAGACCGATCGGGCCGACAAGGCGGAGGCCCGCTCCACCGAGCTGAAGAAGAAGCTCCCCGAGGTGGAGAAGGACTTGAAGGCCTCGCGCGGCAAGGTCGAGACCGACCGGCGCGTCTTCATCGTGCAGAAGGGTGAGGTCGATCTCGCCCACGATCGCTACGCCGAGCTCTAGAAGCGCCACGACCAGCTGCGCCGCGAGCACGAGGAGCTGATCGAGGCGGTCCGCCAGGCGGCCCGCGAGGAGCGGCAGCTCTCCGAGGTGAAGGGCGCTCCGCCGCCAGCTCCCGCCG
>JANPOM010000491.1:0-3240 GCA_031427995.1 Anaeromyxobacter sp.
ACCGCCACCGATCCGGCCGGCGGCGCGCTCACCTACGCCTGGACCGCCACCGGCGGGACCTTCGACGTCGCCAGCGGCGCCGCCGTCAATTGGACCGCGCCGGAGACCGCCGGCTCCTTCGACGTCACCGTGGCCGTCTCCAGCGCCACCGGCACCACCACCCGGGTCGAGACCTTCCAGGTGGTCATCTCGGTCTACCAGGGCGGCCTCGCCACCCGGCTGCGCGCCCCGAACCGCCTCGCGGCGGCCGGCGGCGGTGACATCGCCGTGGCCGACGGGGAGGGGCGGCTCTACCTGTTCACCAGCCGCGGCGAGCTTCGCGGCGCCCCGGCCGTCGAGGCGCCAGTCACCTCCGTCGCCGCAGCTCCCGGCACCGTCTTCGCCGCTACCCGCACCGGCCTGATCCTGACCATCGACGCCGCCACCGGCCGCGTGCTGAACCGCCTGCGGCTCGGCACCGCCTCCGGCCCGGTGGCCATGGCCTGGGACGCGGCGCGGAGCCTGCTCTGGGTGGTCGAGCAGGGCATGCCCGGCGCCCGCGCGATCACGCTGCAGGGCACGGTCGCCCTGGAGATCCGGCAGACGCCGGCCGGCCTGCCGCTCGGCTTCGCCACCGACGTGGCCGTGGACAAGGCCGGCAACGTCTGGATCGCCCAGGTCTCCACCGACACCGGGCCGATGATCCACGCCTTCAACGCCGCCACCGGTGCCTGGGTCCGCTCCATCGTCAGCAGCGGCAGCGGCCCCGGCCAGGTGCTCAGGGTCGGCGGGATCGGCTTCGACGCGGCCGGCCGGCTCTTCGTCTCCGACGCCTTCAGCGGCAACGTCAAGGTGGTGGCCCCCGACGGCACCTCGCTCGGCACGCTCGGCAGCTTCGGCGCCGATTCCGGCCAGCTCCGCCAGCCGGCCGGCATTGCCCCCATGGTCAACGGCGACGTGCTGGTGGCCAACTTCGACGTGGGCCGGCTCGACCGGTTCGGCGTCGGCCTGCCGCTCCCCACCTGCGCGGTGGCCGGCAAGCTCGACAGCGACTGCGACGGCATGTCGGACGAGTGGGAGCTGGCCCACGGCCTCAACCCGTTCGACCCCTCCGACGCCATGCTCGACGCCGACAGCGACGGCCTCACCAACGGCGAGGAGTACGCGTACGGCACCGATCCGCGCAACGCCGACACCGACGGCGACGGCCTCTCCGACGGGGCCGAGATCCTGGCCGGCACCAACCCCAACAACCCGGCCGACGCCCGGGCCATGATGACCGCCTCGGGCCCGGCGCAGGTCCGCCCCGGCGAGGTCCACCTCTCCGCCACGGTGACGGGCCCCGGCGCCTGCACCCCTAGCTGGAGGCAGGTGAGCGGGCCGCCGGTTGTGCTGCGCGCCACCAGCTCGCTCACCCCCTCCTTCATCGCCCGCGCCGCCGGCACCTACACCTTCGAGGGCCAGGCGCTCTGCGGCGTCTTGCTGAGCCCGGCATCCCAGGTCTCGGTCGCGGTGCTCAACGTCGCCCCGCGCGCCGCCGCCACCCGCATGGCCGTGGTGGCCGCCGGCCACCGGCTCGAGCTCTCGGCAGCCGCCTCCAGCGACGCCAACGGCGACACCCTCAGCTTCGACTGGGAGGTGGATCAGGTGCAGGTCGGGGTCACGCCGGCCATCGCGCTCCGCACCGCCGAGTTCGGGCTTGGCTACCACCCCTTCCGCGCCACGGTGCGTGACGTGGCCGGCGTCGCCGACGCCGTCGAGGTGCCGGTCATGGTGGTGGACGAGCGGCTGGTCGCTCCGACCGCCATCGTGGACCAGGCGGTGATCACGGGCGAGGTCGGCCAGACGGTGCAACTGAGCGCCGCCGCCAGCGTAGGCCCGGCCATCCGCTGGGAGCAGCAGAGCGGTCCGGCCGCCACGCTCTCCGACCCCTCCGGCGCCATGCCGACCTTCCTGCCGGCGGTCCCGGGCCGCTACCTCTTCGCCGCCTACGCGGTGGACGGGCTGGTCTGGTCGGCTCCGGCCCGCGTCGAGATCTTCGTGGCCGGGGGCGGCACCGCCCTGCCGCTGGCCGCGGTCGCCCCACTCGCCGCCACCGTGCCGGTCAACGTGGCCATCGTCCTCGACGGCTCCGCCAGCCTCGCTGGCGCCGGCGGCGTGATCACCCATGGCTGGAAGCAGGTGGCCGGCCCGGCAGCCGCCATCGCGGACGAGGATCGCCCGCTCGCCACCGCCGTCGCTTTCGTCCCGGGTTGGTACGAGTTCGAGCTGACGGTGAGCGAGGCCGGCGCCTCCTCGCTGCCGGTCCGGCTCGGCTTCGAGGCCCGCGTCAACGGCGCCGCCATCCCGGTGGCCCGGGCCTCTGGCCCGGCCGGCGCCGTCGCCGGGGAGTTGGTCCGGCTCGACGGCCGCGCCTCCTCGGGTGCGCGGCGCTACCACTGGACCCAGGTGGCCGGCCCCTGGGTCTCCTTGAAGGCGAGCCAGCAGGCGCCGCACTTCGTGCCGCTGGCCGGCGGGACCTATCGCTTCGAGCTGGAGGTGGACGACGGGACCGTGCGCAGCCGCCCGGCCTCGGTCACCGTGGTCGTGGACGGGAAGGGGTACTAGCGATGCGCACCGGCTGGCTCGGCATCCTCGCGGTCTCCTGCGTCCTGGTCTCGGCGGCGGCCCTGGCCGTGGACGCCCCGCACGACGGCTCGTTCACCAACGGCAGCTGCCAGGCCTGCCACAAGATCCACAACGCCACGGGCGGCACGCTGATCAACCAGGCCGACAACAACACCGCCTGCACGGTCTGCCACAACAGCAACCCCAGTCTCCCCAGCCGGGTCCGGCTCGGCCTCCCCTGGCTCACCGAGGACCAGGCGGTGCCGGGCGTCGGCGGCGCGCAGCATCGCTGGGATGCGCTGGCGGTCCAGCCGGCCTTCGGCGCCGTGGCTCCGACCGACACCGAGATGCTGAAGCGGATCAAGAACGGCCTGATCCAGTGCGCCGCCTGCCACGACCCGCACGCCGACGTGAAGGCGCGGGATCCGAACCCGCCGCACACCTCGATGGCGGTGGGGATTCCCACCGCACCCACCGGTGGCGCGGCCGGCATGAACATGACCCTGACCGCCCCGGCGGCGGCGGCCACCACCAAGGGGTACCGGGTGCAGGTCGTCTACTACGCGGCCCCGAACTTCCGGATCGCGCTGAGCCACGACGCCAGGACCCTCGGCTTCGCGCCGACCTGGTACATCCACAACGGCACGACCTGGG
>JANPOM010000492.1:0-6780 GCA_031427995.1 Anaeromyxobacter sp.
CGGAGCTGGCGAGGAGCCGGTCGGTCCCCTTCACGACCCGGTCCCACTCGTAGGGGCGGCGGTCCCGGCCTGCAGCACCAGCTGGCTCGCCTCGGGGATGGTCATGAAGTAGCGCTTCATCACCGGGTGGGTGACCGTGACCGGGCCGCCGGCGGCGACCTGCTCCTTGAAGATGGGGATGACGCTCCCGGCCGAGCCGAGCACGTTGCCGAAGCGGCCATCAGGGGGCCAGCATGGCCTTCACCTGACCCGGCTCCAGGGCCGGCATCTGGGAGTGGATGACCCGGTGGCAATTTGGGCAGATCGGCACCAGGTCCGTGGCGGGGTCAAGCTGGTACGGGCCAATCGTGTTCGACAGGGGCCGCAGGTGGTGCACCTCGACGACCTCCCGCGAGAGCCCGGCATATCGGTCCCGCAAGCGCAGGTCACACACGACGCACCGGGCACCCTGTTTGCGGAGACACGCTTCCCTCGCCGCCGAGTTTCGCTCTACCTGTTCGTGAAGGGCGCGGGCCCTGTCGCCCTCCCAGTAGACCGAGCCTTCCACGGAGTCAGGCTCCACTAACTTCACCGAAAGTCGTTCCACCACGGGCTGGGCTGGGCCGCCCGGCCTGCTCTCGATGAATCCCCTCAGCCGCCCGTTCACGAAGTCGATGAGTTGCCTGCAAGTCTTTACGTCATGGATGTTGAACACCCATTGCTTCTCCTGCCAGGTGCCTTGGGGAAACGCGGTCTCGACCAGGGCCGAGAGGTCAGGGTGGACCGAGAAGAGTGGCGCCCTGAAGTAGCACCGCAGGTCCGAGACGTTCACGATGAAGTCGATCGGGTTCAGAGTGCCTCGACTGAAGCGGAGCACGTGCTGAATGTGGCCATGGCTGTATGGACGGCTCAACATGAACCCCGCACCCAGCTCGTCCACCAGGGTTCCGTACATCCTCCGGATGGTCGAGCTGTTGGTGTGGGTCAGGTTCACCCGATGAAGCGCCTCGTCCATCGCTTCTCCCTTCAGGTCGCCTTGGCCTAGCCGACTTCCACCGCCGTCTCGATCTCCAGCCCAACCTCCTGTGCCACCGGCGTCCAGATGTCACTCTCGACGCTCGGCGTTTCGATCGAGACCACGAGCGCGTACCGGACGCCCAGTGCGCTCCGGTCCCTCTTCGGTTGTTCCTTCCACCAACCGGTCACAGGGTAGACGGCCACGACGCCACGCTCGGCGAGGTCAGCCGCGGTTCCACTCCACGTATCGGAATGGAGTGATCCCGTATTGCGCGCCTGTGTGCCGAGGAACCAGCCACCATCGGAGCCAGCGGCTGGGCGCTCCTCCTCCTCGTCCAAGGCATGCTTGTTGAGGCGCTTGTGGAACTCCTGCTCTGTCTCGAGCACGCCCTTCATCTCGAAGCGCAAACCATGTGACTGGTAGCGGTGGCGTTTCTGCCACCCGCGCCGAGCCGGATTCGGCTCGACGAAATAGGACAGCGTGACCTTGAGACGGACCGGTGCGTCGGCGAGCGCCTCGAGTTCTGCCTTGGGCCATGGCAGGTGGAAGAGGCTCATCTCCCGCATCTTGCCAGCGACAAAGGGGCGAAGAGTTCCCTGGACGACAAGCGTGAGAGCATCGTTGGCGCTCCGAAGCGCCCTGCCCAGGTTCGGGACGCCGAAGCCGTAGCGGCGAACCAGCCTGGCCCGCTTCGCCTTCGCCTCCCCCGCTCCCTTGAGGTGGGCCCACATCATCGGCGTCCACCGGGCCGAGTGCACCACGATGGCCCGAACCGCCTCCGGCCACAGGCTGGGGTACTCGGCCATCACCAGCGCGCAGAGTCGCGCCACCTGGGCAGAGGCCGGGCTGGTTGCCCACGTGGGGACGAAGAGCTTCTCGTTTGGACGGCAGTGGGTCGTCAGCGGGCTCAGCGAAGGGATCGGAAAGTCCACGTTCCCTTCGGAGTCCACGCCCAGGTTGCCGCCCTCGGCCACCACGTCCGGCTTGATTGGCCAAGGCGCCGCGAAGCTCACCGAGGTGGTCGACCAAGGAGACAGTTCGCCATGACCCGCGAGCGGCTTGAGGCCCGGCTCGGACGCATTGTCGATCTCAGACTGCTCCGTGAAGGCGCCCACGGTGAGCGCGTTCCAGGCCTGGGCGGGGTCGTGGACCGGCTCGAGATCGCTGCGGGCCAGGTGGTCTGCATCGGGCCTGGTGACGTTGCCGGCAGCGACCACGAACCGGCGCCGCCTCTCGTCAGCGCCCTCCAGGTAGGCAAGCCCCTGGCGTGTGGCATCAAAGGACCGGCCCGCCGCGAGCGCATCGACGGCCGCCGACCACGAGGTCGGCTGACCCCGGTCGCGGTCTTCGACCGAGGAGACCGCCATCGCGAAGAGGCGCCGACGTTTGGGAAGCCGCGACTCCGGATAGCTGACCGCCGCGGCAGTGACCGCGGCGTAGAGGTCGGGTGGATTGACGCCAAGCCGGGCTGGCGGAAGAATCTTCACCGACTCCAGTCGATGCAGGAGCTCTACCTGGCCGCTCGCGGCGAGCGCGGCGGCGAGGTCGCCGTAGAGTGCCACGCCGGCCATTCCGGTGCCGTGGCCGCGTTGCTCTGGCGACCCGCCGTCGTCCTCCACCCCCCAGGCCGGGTCAACGGCGTAGCGGTCCTCCGAGTCCAGCGCGGGCCTGAGGAGCGGGTGGCCTCGAGCGACCCCAGTATCCAGCAGACAGACCGCTGGGGAGTCCATCCCAGGCCCCTTCAAGCGCTCCAGCAGGCTGGCGGCCCACCTGGCCTGCTCGACCGGGGGTTCTCCGGCAAAGAAGCTCGAGAGCTCCTTCGCTGCCCGGAGCTCAGCGATGTCGTCGAGCACATCCAGAGAGGAGGAGAGCTTCCGCGCCGACCCGAATGCCAGGACCAAGATGCGATCGTCGAACTCCAGTCGCCGCGCGCCGACCTCGAGGCCCACGTGCTGGGCGAACTCGAGGAACCGATCGAGCTCCTTCCCGTCGGTCCGGCGAAGCCAGACCTCCCACCAGATGGCTTTCACGGCGCCGGGGTAGGCCGTTGGTTCATCGGTCCAGAGTGCCTGAATGGTCGCCTGGCGCAGTGCGGCGACCCGGTCGAGCATGTCCTCGTAGCGACGCTCCCGTGGCTTCTTCGGTGCCTTGAGCGCGTACTTCTCGAAGCGGGAGATGAAGTGCTTCACCTGTCCGTCCGGTACGAACACGGTGGCGCGTTCCGTGACAACGGGCTGCCCCGTGCTTCAGCGCTCACCAGAAATGACCCCACCCATGCTCGCGAGAAGTGACCCGCCCGGCGCCGAGCGAGGTCGCTGAACTGGAGCAAGAGCCAGCGGCGACGACGAGGTAGGGGCCGAGCTTCCGGGCGACGATGGTCGGCATGGCGGCCAAGAAACGTCCCTGTCGAGAGTGCCGTCGGTGGTTCCAGCCTGAGCCGCGAGTCGGTGGCCGGCAGCGAACGTGCTCGCTGGAGGGGTGTCAGGCCGCGCGGCGCGCGGCGACGCAGGCGTCGTGGCGAGCGAGGCACCCGGAGTACGACCAGGCCCGCCGGATCCAGGAGCGCGCCGCTGCCCTGGAGGCCGGTGAGGCGGCGGGTCCGTCGCGGGCGCCGCGGCCGCTCGACCGACTCCCCTGGGATTTGGCGCAAGACCAGTTCAAGGCCCAAGGGTCTGAATTTCTTCTGGGAATGGGCCGAGTCCTCCGTCGGCACGCGCAAGACCAGATGAGGAGCCAAGCCCCTGATCTCACGGGCGGATCTCCGCGACTTCCCCCTCCGGCCGCGCAAGACCAGACCGGGGATCGGTCAACGTGTTCGGGCTGACGGAGGGCACGGGGCGCGATGGATCTCGAGTTCCACCAGGTTGACCAGAGGTACGAGGCGCTGCGGCCGCGAAGCGCGGCGCGCGAGGCGCGGCTGCTGGCGTCGCTGGCCGAGACCGGCCAGCAGGTGCCGGTGGTGGTGGTCACGGTAGGTGAGGCTGGCCGGTACGTGCTGGTGGACGGCTACAAGCGCGTGCGGGCGCTCCAGCGGCTGGGGAGGGACACGGTCCGGGCGATGGCCTGGGACCTGGGCGAGGCGGAGGCGCTGGTCGTCGAGCGGCTCATGCGGAGCGGCGACAGTGCCGGCGCGCTCGAGGAGGGGTGGCTGCTCGCGGAGCTGCGCGACCGCTTCGGGATGACGGTGGACGAACTCGGGAAGCGGTTCGGTCGGAGCGCGAGTTGGGTCAGCCGGCGGCTCGGGCTGGTGAGCGAGCTGCCGCGGGAGATCCAGGATCGGGTGCGGCGGGGCGAGATCGTGGCCCACGCGGCCATGAGGCACTTCGTTCCGTTGGCGCGCGCCAACGCCGAGGACGCCGTGCTGCTCGCCGCGGCCATCGGCCCCCATCGGCTGACGAGCCGCGAGGTGGCCACCTTGTGCACGGGGTGGCTCTCGGGGAGCCCGGCGACCCGCAGGATCCTCATGGAGGACCCTCGCCTCTTCCTGCGAGCACGGGCGCAGGCGGCGAGCCCGGCGGACCCAGCCGAGGCGGGACCGGCGGCCGTACTGCTCGCTGACTTCGGCGCCGTCGGCGGCGCCGCCCGGCGCGGCGGGCGCCATCTGCGCGAGGGGTTGCTGGCGCGGTTGCTCGCCCCCGAGCGCGAGGAGGTGGACCGCGCCCTCGCGCAGGCCCGCGTCGATGTGGAGCGGCTCGTCACCACCTACGAGAAGGAGGCAGGCCATGCTCGACCAGACGACCCGGGCCGCGATCCTGCGGCTTCGCCTTGAAGGCCACGGTGCTCGCCGCATCGCGAGCACCATCGGCATCTCCCGGAACGCGGTGCGCCAGGTGCTCCGCGCCGGCACCGCCGAGGTGCCGCGCATCGTTCGGCCGGAGCTGGGCGACGCCCACCGCGAGGAGATCCTCGGGCTCTACGCTGACTGCAAGGGCAACCTCGTCCGCGTCCACGAGAAGCTCTGCGACGCCGGCGCCACGCTCTCCTACCAGGCGCTGACCGCCTTTTGCCGCCGCCATGGTCTCGGCAAGGAGCCGGTGAAGCCGTCGGGCCAGTACCACTTCGGCCCGGGCGTGGAGATGCAGCACGACACCTCGCCGCACGACGCCAAGATCGCTGGCAAGCTGCGCCGCGTCCAGACCGCCAGCCTGGTCCTCTGCTACTCCCGGATGATCTTCATCCAGTGCGTCCAGAGCTTCACCCGGTTTGCCTGCAAGGTCTTCCTCGCCGATGCGCTCCGCTACTTCGCCGGCGGCGCGCACCGCTGCATGATCGACAACACCCACGTGGTGGTGCTCCACGGTACCGGCAAGGACATGGTGCCGGTGCCGGAGATGGCCGCCTTCGCGGACCGCTACGGCTTCACCTTCGTCGCCCACGAGAAGGGAGACGCCAACCGCTCCGCGCGCGTCGAGCGGCCCTTCGACTACATCGAGAAGAACTTCTTCGCCGGCCGCGAGTTCAGCGACCTCGACGACCTGAATCGCCAGGCTGTCATCTGGTGCGACAAGGTCAACGCCGCCCACCGCCGATCCCTCCACGGCTCATCGCGCGAGCTCTTCGCCGCGGAGCGACCTCACCTCGTGCCGTTGCCGATCTGGACGCCCGAGGTCTACCTGCTCCACCACCGCATCGTGGACGTGGAGGGGTACGTCTCGGTGAACAGCTGCCGCTACTCGGCCCCGTGGAAGCTCATCGGCCGACAGCTCGAGGTGCGCGAGACGAAGGCCGAGGTCATGATCTTCGAGGGCCCCCGGCTCGTCGGCACGCACCGAAAGACCCAGGGGCCCGCTCAGGGCCGGGCGACGCTGCCCGAGCACCGGCCGCCACGGGGCCAAGGCGGCACGCCATCGGCCCCCGTCGTCGAGGAACGGCAACTGCTCGAGGCCGCGCCCGAAGTCGCTCCCTACATCACCGCCTTGAAGACTCATGCCGCCGGCCGGGGCACCGTCGCGCTGCGCCGGCTCCAGCGCCTGCTGCGTGAGTACCCGCGCCGGCCGGTGATCGAGGCCATCCACGCCGCCGAGACCTACGGCCTCTTCGACCTCGAGCGGCTGGAGCGCATGGTCCTGCGCGGCATCGCTCGCGACTTCTTCCCGCAGGGCGGCGGTGATGGCGGAGGCCACGACGATGAATGACGAGATCGATCAACTCCTGAAGAGCCTGCACCTCACCCGCATCGCCGAGATCCTCGACGCCGAGGTGGCCAAGGCCGAGAAGAAGGAGGCGAGTTACCAGGATCTCATCGCCGTCCTGCTGCGTGCCCAGTGGCACCACCGGCAGGAGACAGCGCTCTCCTACCGCATCCGCCGCTCCGGGATGCCCGAGCAGTGGTCGCTGGAGTCCTTCCCGTGGAAGCGCCAGCCCGGCATCTCCCAGCGCCAGATCCGAGGCTTCGCCGAGCTCGACTTCATCGCCAAGGCCGAGAACATCGTCTTCATGGGGCCGACCGGCGTGGGCAAGACCGGGCTCGCCTCGGGCCTGCTGCTCAAGGCGCTCCAGAACGGCTACCGCGGCGTCTTCCTTCGTGCCCAGGACCTCTTCGACGAGTTGTACGCCTCCCTCGCCGACCGGTCGTCGCGCAAGCTCATCAACCGCCTGGCTCGGGTCGATTTACTCGTGGTGGACGAGATGGGCTACCTGAACCTCCGCCCAGAGCAGACCAACATCTTCTTCAAGCTCATGGAGGAGCGCTACCGGAGGAAGGCAGACGAAATATGCCGACTGACCTTTCACCGTCTGGTCGTAGTCGCGGGCGAAGTCACCCACCTTGGGCCGTTCGATCT
>JANPOM010000493.1:0-4623 GCA_031427995.1 Anaeromyxobacter sp.
CTCGAAGCCACGGCGAGTACCTGCCGCTCTCCGGCGAGGTCTTCGACCGGCTGGTGGAGGAGCTGCCACGCCGCCCCCTGCTGGACTGTGTTCAACGCGCTGCTCCAGAACGCCGACGCCCACGCCAAGAACCTCTCGCTGCTGCACGAGCCGGGTGGCGTCCGGCTGGCCCCGTTCTACGACCTGCTCTGCACCGGGGCCTATCCGGACCTGTCGAGGAACCTGGCCATGCGAATCGGCGGCGAGGCGCGGCCGGCGTGGCTCCGGCGCCGTCACTGGGAGCGGTTCGCGGAGCAGGTGGAGATCGGGCCGAGGCTGGTGCTCGACTCGGTCGCCCGGCTGGCCGCATCGCTCCCGGCCACGGCCACCGCGCTCGCCGCCGAGCAGGCGGCCACGCTCGGGCCATCGCCGGTGGTGGACCGGGTGCTGGTGGTGATCCGCGCGCGCTGCGCCCAGGCCGAGCGGGCGCTGGCCTCGCCTGGAAGGGAGACCTGATCTCCGGGGAGGCCAGCTCCGGCGGCTACCGGTAGACCTTGAATGGCTGCCGCCATGTTCTAGTCTACCATGTCATCCTTGACGTAAGGGCCGCGCCATTCAAGGATGGCGGCGTGGCCCACTTCGAGACTCGCCGCTGGGAGGCCGACTTCACCACGCCGGGTGGCCGGCAGAACCGCAAGAGCTTTACCTACCAGGCGTTCGTGCCGGACGCGCTCGAAGGGTTCGACCCCTCGCTGCCGAGCACCAGCATCTCGCTCGTGGTCGAGGCCGAGCAGGCCGTCCAGGCCCTCAACCTGCGACCGCCGCCGCTCGCCAGCCTGGAGGTGCTGGCCCGCCGGCTCCTGCGCTCCGAGGCCGTGGCCTCGTCCTTCATCGAGGGGCTGAAGATCTCGCAGCGCCGGCTCGCCCGCGCCGAAGCCGGCGGCGACGAGGCCCACGACCTCACCGCGCGCTCCGTGCTCGGCAACGTGGCGGCCATGGAGGCGGCGGTCGAGCTGGGGGCTCGAACCAGGGCCCTCACGGTCTCCGACCTCGAGCACGTCCACAGGCTGCTCATGGAGGCAACCGACCGGCCCGGTCTCGCGGGCAGGCTCCGAACCACCCAGAACTGGATCGGGGGGCTGTCGTACAACCCGTCGCGCGCGGCCTACATCCCGCCGCCGCCCGAGTTCGTGAAGCCGCTCATGGAGGACCTGGTGAAGTTCTCCTCACGTGAAGACCTTCCGGCGACCATCCAGGCCGCCGTGGCCCACGCCCAGTTCGAGACGCTCCACCCCTTCGGCGACGGCAACGGCCGCACCGGACGCGCCCTCATCCACGCCATCCTCCGGCGCCGCGGACTGGCACCCCGCTTCGTGCAGCCGGTGAGCCTCATCCTGGCCACCAACGCCGGCGACTACATCGCCGGCCTCACCGCCTTCCGGCAGGGACACCTGGCGGATTGGCTCGACCTGTTCGCCCGGGCGCTGACGACGGCCGCCAGGCGGTCAGGAGAGCTCGCGGACGACATCGCGAAGCTCCAGGCCTCGTGGCGCGAGCGCGCCGGGCACCCCAGGGGCGACTCCAGTGCCGAGGCGCTCATCACCGCGCTGCCTGCCTACCCGCTGCTGACCATGACGTCGGCGGCCAGGCTCCTGGGACGGTCCCTGCAAGCGGCGAACACGGCGCTCGCGGACCTGGAGGCGGCCGGCGTGGTGACGCAGGTGTCGATGGGAAGAAGGAACCGGGCGTTCGAGGCGAAGGAGCTGCTCCAGCTCGTGAACGCCTTCGAGCGGGCGCTTGCGACCCGGGACGACGAGGACCAGCCGAGCCGTCCGGCGCCGGCCCGGCGGCGGCGGCGGCGTCTCAGCGAGATCGCCAGATCCAGCCCTCTGGCTCCCACGTCGCGTCGAGTCCTCCGGGGAGCAGGACCGGGTCCAGGAATGCCTGGGCCGCCCGGGTGACCTCATCGAGCGTGGGCCAGGCGAGTTGGTCCTCGCGTGCCATCGCCGCGTAGGGCGTCATCCACACCGGCGACGGAGCCGGAACGGCCGCGGGCAGCGGGTGAGTCCTGCGGTAGGTGAAGGTCTGCTCGAGGGCCTCGCGCAGGCGCTTCGCGTCGATGGCCTGCGCTGTCGCGAGGAGCGCCAGGTCGGGCAGGTCCTTCACCCGTGAGTTCGGGCGTTGGCGCGGCATCGTGTAGGCGTGGAGCTTCTCGGCGATGTGCGTCTCGATCGGGTAGAGGCGCAGAGTCGGTGCCACGATGCCGGCGAACGCCAGGAGGTCCTCCGCCATCACCACCTCCGGCTCGCCGAGGATCGGATCGCCGAAGGCGACGTCGACTCCAAACCGCTGCCCGTATGGCTTTCCGGCGAGCCGGCATTCGGCACGGAAGCGGAGCCCCTGGTACTGCATCCCGTCGTTCCGGATCTCGGGGTGGTCCTCGTCGGGCCCGACCTCGAAGGTCATGAACTCGCCGAGGTTGCGACGGGCGGCCTCCTGCAGCTTCGCGAGGACGTCGTCGGGCGAGCCCACCACCCGCAGATCGATGTCCTTGGTGGTGCGGGCACGCTCGAGACGACGCTCGAGGACGAGCCCGCCCTTGAGCGTCGCGGCGTCGCCCATCACGGCCACCACGCGCGCGAGGAAGCGGTCGAACACCAGGAGCTGCCGCCTGCGGGCGAGATCGCCGCCGCTTCTGGCCGACGATTTGAGTCGCTGCTCGAGCGCCTGCTTGAAGGCCTCGGGCGAGAGGTAGGTGCGAATCGTCATGCGGTGAGCCTTCCGAAGGGCCTGAGCGCCGTCTCGACGTCACCCAGCTCGGCCATTGTGACGAGGCCTCGGCGAAGGGCCTGCCGTGCTGCTTGTCGCAGCAGCTCGGGCGAGAGCCCCTGGAGCGCGCAGTCGTTCAGTGTCCGCCGCGGGCCGGTAGTGGGCACGGCGCCGAACCAGGCGCGGTCCTCGGGCGGCACGTCTCCATGGTGCAGGACCACGTCGGCCGGAACCCGGAATCGCCGACGACGCCACGCCGTCGGAAGCGTGAGGTGGAGGTGGGCAGGCAGCGCGTCCGAGAGTCCGTGGAGGGCGAGTGCCGTCTGGTGCGAGACGACACCTGCCTGCTCCGACCAGAGCCAGGTGGCGACCAGCTCCTCGTGCTCACCGGCGGGGAAGTGGGCGAGCCGGTAGATGCCCCTGCGAAGACGGAGGAACTTTCCGGCCTGGACGTGGTGGACGAGGAGCGGCGGCGAGTAGCCCGCCTCGGCCGCCTGCCTCGTCGTGAACAGCCCCTCCTGGGCGGCCGCCGTCTCGTAGAGGCGACTCCAGTCCGGGTGACTTGCCAGCAGATCGTCCATGCACAAACATTAGAAGAACCTTAATGTTTGTGCAACTCCGCCTACCCCTCGCCGGTGGCCGACCCTCACCACCAGGATGCGAAGGACGGCGTCCTCGATCGAGACGATGATCCGGTGGTCCCCCACCCGGTAGCGCCAGAGCGACGCGAACTGCGCGGTGAGCGCCTTGCCCACGGCGCGCGGGTCGGGCGCGGCCCGCGTTTCCATACTCGCTGGTGGCCGCGGCGCCGCTCACGGCGGGCGACGACGACTTGGGCGCCCGGCGGGCTCTCGCGGCACACGGTGCGCCGCTGGCCGGCGTGGCACCGGATCCGCGCGCCGGTCTCGAGGAGGCGGTGCCGTCCCAGCCGACCCGGTTGACGATCTCCACGTTGAAGAGGTGGAAGTGGATGGTGTGGGTGTCGACGCCGTTGTGGGTCACCTTCCAGAGCTGGATCTGGTCGTTGGGCAGGTACTCGGTCGGCGGGTCGAAGTTGAAGAACGGGATGGTGGTCTGGTTGAGCCAGTTGGTGTTCGGGATCTCGACCGCCAGCAGCGAGTCCATGCGGCCGTAGGTGGGCGTGAAGAGCTCGTGGAGCGCCTTGCTGCCGAGCTGCACGTTCATGCTGGCCGACTCACCGACGGGGGTGAAGGTGAGGTTCTGCGCCCCGATGGTCAGGTAGGTGTCGTTGAAGGGGGTGGCCGGGTTGTAGACCGGGTTGTAGGCCGACTCCGGCACGATGGGGGCCGGCTGCGAGACCCTGAAGCTGTTGGCCAGCGCCACCGAGACGTCGCGCTCGTAGGTGGAGGGGAGCGGGGCCAGCGGGGCCGCCACTGTAGCGGCCGCCACCTTGACCTGCATGATGGTCCGCACGTTGGGGCCGTAGCCGGGGAGCGGCGTGGGGCTGCCGCCCGACTCGGAGAAGTCGGGGCCGCCGGTGAACGGATCCTGGCGCGGGTCGCCGGCCGGCACCGGGGCCGGGGCGTCGCTGTAGAGGATCAGGGTCTTGCCGGCGTAGGCGCGCGGCTCCACGGTCACGGTCGGGTAGGCGGTGCCGTAGATGACGAAGAGCCCTCCCAACGGGGGGTGAACTCAGGGCTGCGGCGGGGCCGGGTCGGGCATTGGCGGCGGATCTTCGTCCAGGCGCAGGCCGGCCCGCTCCCGATTGCGCTGATTTATCCGGTCCATCTGGAATCCGGCCCGGTCCCGGCGGATCTTCATGAGCAGCTCCTCGCGCTCCTCGCGCTCCTCCGGCAGCGGCACCGCGGGCGGCCCCTGGATCGGCGGCGACTCGTTCGGAATGGCGCCGGTGGG
>JANPOM010000494.1:0-5056 GCA_031427995.1 Anaeromyxobacter sp.
GTCGAGGCTCCCGAGTTCCAGCCCGCCGACGTAGTCGAGGGCCGGTGTCACGAGCGCGGTGACACCGCCTTCCCGCAGCGTCCGCCAGAGCGGGATGAGATCGGCGAGGGCGGTCTCACGCGTCATGGCCTGGCCTCGCGCCGAGAGTCCCGGCACTCTTAGGGACCGAAGGGGAAGCGCGTCGTCCGAGCCCGGGCGGCGGCGCTCAACCGCCCGCCGCTCTGCACCTGCCGGATGCGCCAGAGGAGCCAGTGCTGCAGGTGGCCCTCCGGCCGGCCGGCCCCAGCGATCCGGATGACCAGGTAGATGGCGAGCGCCGCTCCCGCCCCGATGTTCGGGGCGCCGAGCGCTGTGCCCACCCACCCGGCGCCGAGGACGCCGAGCCACTCCATCGGGAAGGCGAGCCCGAGGAAGGTGCTCGGGGCGTCGAGGTTTCGGTAGACGGGCGCGTACACGGCCGCTCTCCAGTTTGGACTGGGCGCCGCTCAGCCGGCGCGCATCACCTGGAGGAGCCGGTCGGCGTTGGCGAGCAGGAAGTAGAGGATGACCGCGATGATGGCGACGTAGGCCGTCGACTTGATCATCTCGGGCCGGATGAAGGCCGCGACGCCCGAGACGATGATGGCGAAGAGTGCGATGGGCGCGATGATGTAGTTGCGCGCGAACTGCAGGAGCTGCTGGCCCGGCATGGTCGTCGCCTGGGCGAGCGCAGGGACGGGCGCGAGGGCGATGAGGGCGACCAGCATCATGGCGACGGCGACGGCGAGCGGATCAAGGTTTCGACGGGTGGGGCTCCGGAGCATGGCGTTTCTCCTCTTCCTCGTGTGCTCGACGGCGAAGGGCGCCGTCGAAGTCGGCCTGGACCGCGGCGAGGCGGTCCCTGAGCTGGCGGGCGTAGGCCATCGGCGACAGACCTTGGGGACGCTCCAGGAAGAGGAGCGCTCCGAAGGCCGCGGCGAACGAGAAGCCGCTCACCAGCGTCGGGTGCCACGCCAGCGCCCAGAGCCACGTGGCGCCGTCCGGGTCCACAAGGACCGCGTTCAGCTCCGCGACGGCCGGGGCCAGTGCCGAGAGGAAGAAGAGGAGCGCAAGGAGGAGGACCGGGCGCGGGAGGAGCCGGAGGCGCGTCCACGTCGATCCCGACGCGTCGTTAGCAGCTCGCTGTTCCAGCTCCACCCGCATGACGGCCTCACTTCTTCTTGCGCTCGGCGCTCGGGAGATCGAAGCCCGGGCCCTTCTCGCGAAGCTCCATGCTCCGCTGGAACAGGAGGTGGAGCAGGTACTCGTACCGCCGCATCTTCAGGGCCGCGCGGTCCGCCTCGAGGAGCACGGAGGCAGCCCCCGGCAGGCCGAACCAGGTGCGGAGGCCTTCGAAGTGGTGGTTCACGAAGCCGGTGAGGTCGCTCCCCTCCTGGTCGGCCTCGCCGCGCAGGAACTTCACGAGCTCGCGCGGCATGCGGAAGGTCTGCATCAGCTTCTCGGTGGAGCTGAACGGGTCCGCTTCGGTGGTCTTTGACTTGGGAGGCATCGGATATCCCTTTGTATGTCGTTTAGGCTTCTGCTCTTCGAGAGTCAACCGGATCGGATGAGGCAGACGAACGTCTATCCTTGGTACTGTGCCAAATTGCCTGACAGATGGCTAGCTTGATGGAGGATCGGGCCCTGATGGGGCGGATCGGAACGAAGCCTGGCCCGGTCTAGCGTAAACGCACGGCTCGGCCCACGGGCAGCAGGCGCAGGTGCCCGTGCGTCAGTCCAGTTTGCGTCGTCGCTGGGTTGCGGCGGGCCGTGATCCCAGGCCGCCAACCCTACGCGCTGGCCCGTTTCTGACCGGCCCTCGCGTTCCGTCGCGTGTAGACTGCGCGGCCATGAGCCCCAAGCCCAAGAAGCCGAGAGACCCCCGCCGCGAGTTACTGGCCGCGTTCGGTGGGCGCGTTCGCACCTACCGCAGACAGCGCCAGCTCACGCAGCAGGCCCTGGCCCGCAAGCTGGACCTGTCGGTCGCCTACCTCAGCCTCATCGAGCGGGGCCATCGGAATCCGCCGTTCCTGCGGGTGGTCGCCATCGCCAAGGCCCTGGGGACGTCGGCGGCGATGCTCGTCGAATAGGGGACGCGTGCTGCCCTGTGGGCCCTCGCTCCGCCGGGCTGTCGGGCCCGCGCAGTTGCATCAGGCCCCCGCGCTACAGCTACTCGGCGGAGGAGAGCAGCCGGGGCGCGACGTCCTCGGGACTCTGCATGCCGATGGGCCCGCAAGGAGCCTTGGCGAGCCGGAGCGCGGCGCCCTCGAGGGATCCACCTGGCGTCAGGTAGGCGTCGAGCAGCCAGGCGAAGTCGGTCATCGAGCCGAGGATCCGCCGGCTGCTCGTTCGGTCGATGCGGACCTCGGCCATCTTGGCCAGTTCGGCCGAGACGACTTCGCCAGACACATCGAGCCTGCGCAGCATGGCGCCCAGGGCCTCCACGAACCGCGGGACGATGGTTTCAGCCGGCTTCGCCGCGATCAGCACAGGCAAGAGCGATCGGTCGCTGACGAGGAGCACGAGCTGGCCGCCGGGGCGGTAGAGGAGGTTCGCGTGCCAGTCGCCGAGTCGCGTCGTTGGCGCAAGGACTTCGAGCTCTCGCCGAGGCGAGGCGCTAAGGCGGACGAGTAGCCTCCTGGTGCAGCGAAGCGTGAGCACGGTAGCTCGCGAGTCTAAGACACCTTCCCCGCCATCGGGTTTAGACTGAAACGCCTACGGTGACGGGCGCTTGGAGGAGCCCGTGACATAGCTGAACGGTTGAGCAGTCTCGCGTGCTATGAGCCGTTGGTGCTCCCACGCCCTCAGCCCGCCATCCCGAGCCTCGACACCGCCACCCTCGACCACGTGATCCGGCTGCTCGCGGGGCGGCTCGACGCGGTTGTCACCTACGGCGCCGGCGGGTGCCCAACCTGCCACGACGCAGAACTGCGCGGGGCGATCGCCATCGTTCGGGGACTCCTGCCGACTGCTCGCTAGCGAATCGAGCTGAACAAACGACGGCAGCAAGGACTTGTCGCCACTGGCCCAGGCTTCGAGCTGCTCTCGGCGATATGGGAGCACGGTCTGTTCGAATCGATGGGTCGTCATCAGTGGGTTTCGTTCCCGTTTCCAGTGTCGCCACCTGACCATCCGTCCGGCGAAGTGGGAACTGCCGGCATCATGCCCTCGGCCCATTCGGTCTCCTGCCAGCCTGAGACGAGCGAATCGACGCCTTGGCAGACGATGCACTCGGCGCTGATGCGGCGGTCGGCTTGCTTCGCCACCCAGATCAGGCCAAGGCACTGCCGCCGCGCTGGCCTCCGGCGGCAGGGAACCAGGGTTTGGCGGCACTCGCCCGGTTCCAGGTCGGCGGCGTACTCGATGAAGCTGGCGACACGCAGCGCGTTCCGCCTGACACGCAGGTTGTCGCTGGGCAGGTCGCCCGACTTGGTGAGCCAGTCGCGGATGTCGACGACGTAGGTCATGGGCTCAGACTGGCGAGACTGGGCGCGGGGATCAAGCATTGTCGCCATGCTTGGCCAGAAGCGGCTGGCCTGACTGAGAATGGCGGCCGCGGTCGGGATCAAGCCGTGGCCGCCACCGAGTCTAAACTCTGCCCTACCCCACCAGCCGGAACCGTCCACCGCACTTGTTGCAGGTCGCATCGAAGGCCGCGATGGCCACGCGCGCGTTCACGCCGCACGGGCATTGCCACTTTTTCATTTTCGAGCCGCTCGGCCTGGCCGGCGGCACCGGCAGCAACGGCGAGGGACCGGCAACGCCGGGGCTCCCCGTCGGCTGCGGCGAGCCGGCCGGCGGCGGGAAGGTGATGCCGTGGCGGCTGCAGTAGTCCTCGAAAGGCGTCCCGTGCCGAACGCCGAGGTCGTGACCGCCTGCGTCGGTCGGGATGCCGAACGCCTCGCACCGGTCCCGGAACTCGCGGTTGTGGTGTGGTGGCTTCGAGGACACACCGTGCTCGTGCTGCCACGCGTGGGCGAGCTCATGCAGCAGGGTCGAGAGCACCTCGAACACCGGCCGGGCGAGGTGCACCGGGTTGAGGTTGAGCGCCCAGCGCACCCCGAGGCCGGTTCGCATGAGGTGGTAATGCCCAAGTGTGCGCCGGTCGGTCACGTCGAACGACAGGACGACCTCGGGCACCTGGCCGTTGAACAGCTCGGCGCGCATCTGGTCGACGTGCTCGTACAGGAACGCGACGATGTCGGCCGGGATGATGTGCTGCGGGCTCGGCGTCGAGGCCACGTCGCGGATGGCCCGGTTCGCGGTGGCGTCTTGCCCCGTGTCGTCGAGGCTGGCGAGGATGATGGCGGTCTCGTTCATGGCATCGCCTCCGCTAGCTCACGCCCACGGAGCCGGTGGCCAGCAACTCGCCGCAGTGCACGCACTCGTAGCCGAAGACGAACCAGACGGCGTCCGATGGGTGCTCCTCCTCCGTCTCGGTGTCGACGAGGAAGCCGTCCTCGTCGTCTCGCCCGAACGTCCCGAAGAAGTTGGCCGAGGCGAGGTTCAACTCCCGCACCGCCGGCCGCCGGCCGGCGCCATCGCTGGCAAGGCGGTTGCCGCACATCGGGCAGGTGTCCGGCACTTCGACGGTCCGGTACTTCACGTCCACGTCTGCAATGCTGATGGTCGTCATGTTCAGGTCTCCGGCGGCGCAGCCCCGATGCGCTGGGGCCGCTCCGCGTGAAGGGTTCACCGCCGCCAGTGCCCCGCCTCGACGAACGAGTAGTAGCCACCCGCCGCGACGATGACGTGGTCCCGCGCCATCACTCCGACCAGCTCCGCGCCGGCCCTGAGCCGCTCGGTCAGCTCAGCGTCCTCGGGGGATGGGGACTGATCCCCAGACGGGTGGTTATGGACGAAGACGACGCCGTGGGCCGCCTCGCGGATGACCGCCCGGAACACGTCGCGCGGGCTGACCGGGCACTGGCTGATGGAGCCCTGCGCCACGCGCTCCGCCTTGATGAGCCGGCCGCGCACGTCGAGCAGCACCACGTGGAACTCCTCGACGGGTGCGTGCGCCAGTGTCCGCATCAGT
>JANPOM010000495.1:0-18895 GCA_031427995.1 Anaeromyxobacter sp.
CCAGCTCGATCCCACCAGCGTCATGCTCCTGGCCAGGTCCGGCCAGCTGCGACTCGGCGTGCGCTTCGAGGGGTTCGAGCCAGGGGTGAGGCAGCAGACGGAGCGGTTCAGCGGGGTGGTCTCGGCGGTCGGCCTGCGCCGCGAGCTGCTCGGGGTTGGCCAGGCCGAGGCCTTCTGGGCCGACCACGAGGCGGCCCGAACCTCTGGCGCGGTGCGCGTCCGGCTGGCGGCCCCGCCGTCGGCGCTGGAGGCGCTGCTCGACGGCGCGGTCGGTCCGCTCCTCAGTGGCCTGGGCCAGGGCTGGGCGGTGCTGGATCCGTGGGTGGGCTGCGGCTTCGCTGGCGGGGACCCGCCCGATCCGGCCTCGGCGACAGCGGCCCTGACCCTGGCCCGGCGGGCCCTGTTGGCGCTGGGCGGCTCGCTCACCCTGGCCGCCGCGCCGCCCGAGCTCCGCGCCGGCTTCGACCCCTGGGGAGCGCCCCCGGCGGCCGTCGAGGTGATGCGCCGGCTCAAAGCCAGGCTCGACCCCGAGGGCCGGCTGGCCCCGGGGCGCTTCGTCGGAGGGATCTAGTGCGCGGCCACCTCGACGACTGCGTCCACTGCGGCTTCTGCCTCCCGGTCTGCCCCACCTGGATCAACTGGAGCGAGGAGATGGACTCTCCGCGCGGCCGCATCGACCTCTTGCGCGGCGTGCGCGACGGCAAGCTGGAGATGAACGGGACGGTGGCGCTCCACCTCGACCGCTGCCTTGGCTGCATGGCCTGCCTGACCGCCTGCCCCTCGGGCGTCCGCTACGACCTGGTCATCGAGGAGGCCCGCGCCGAGCGGGAGCGCCAGGTGCCACGCGGCCTGCTCGACCGGCTGCACCGCGCCGTGCTCTTCGCCCTCTTCACGCATCCGAGGCGGCTCAGGCTGCTGGCTGCGCTCCTCTTCCTCTACTCGCGGAGCGGGTTGCAGTGGCTGCTGCGCGGGTCCGGCCTCTTGCGGCTGGTCTCGGCCCGCCTCGCGAATCTCGACGCGCTGGTGCCGCGGATCGGGATCGCCAGCCTGGCGCCGCGCCTGCCCGGGGTCTGGCCCGCCGCCGGGGAACGCCGGGCCCGGGTCGGGCTCGTCACCGGCTGTGTACAGGGGGTCTTCTTCCCAAACGTCAACGCCGCCACCGCCCGGGTCCTGGTGGCCGAGGGGTGCGAGGTGGTGGTGCCGCCTGGACAGGGCTGCTGCGGGGCCCTCTCCACCCACGCCGGTCGGCTCGACGAGTCGCGCCGGCTGGTCCGCGGGCTCGTCGAACGGTTCGAGGCGGTCGAGGTGGACCTGGTGGTCATCAACTCGGCCGGGTGCGGCTCCCACCTCAAGGATTGCGAGCGGCTCTTCGAGGGAGACGCCTTCCAGCCGCGCGCGGCCGCCTTCTCCAGGAAGGTCCGCGACGTGAACGAGTTGGTGGCGTCGCTGCCGCCGCGCGCCGTGCGCCACCCCATCCAGGCGCGGGTCGCCTACCACTCGCCCTGCCACCTCGGGCACGCCCAGCGGCTCACCGTGCCACCCCGGGAGTTGCTGCGCGCCATCCCCGGGCTGGAGCTGGTGGAGGTTCCCGACGGCGACCAGTGCTGTGGAAGCGCCGGAATCTACAACCTGGTCCAGCCGGTCAGCGCCGACCTGATCGGCGCGCGCAAGGCGGCCGCGGTGCTGGCCACCGGCGCCGGCTGGCTCGCCAGCGGCAACCCCGGCTGCACCCTCCACATCCAGGGCCGGCTCCGCGAGCGCGGCGCCGACATCCAGGCGGCCCAACCCATCGAGATCCTCGACGCGTCGATCCGCGCCGCGTCGAAGCCTGGCGGGGATTGAGCCGCCTCCAGGTAGACCGGCCACAAGGCCACTCCAGCCAGGGGCCGCGGGCGTGCCGGGACTGCCTGCCGGGACTGCCTGCCGGGACTGCTTGCCGCGCTGCGGCATGGGCTCGGACCGCGCGGGTGGACGAGCGCTCCTTGAAGTCCTCGACTACGGACGGCTAGGATGCCGCACCCGTAGGTGCCGCTGTCCGTACCTCCCGCCACGTCACAGTCCGTGACTCAACCACAGGAGCTCAGCATGAAGACCAAGAAGACGAAGAGCGCAGGGTCTCAGCAGCCGGAGAACAGCTCGCGGCGTGACTTCCTGCGAAAGGCGGTGGTCGGCGGCGCCGGAGCGGCCGTGGCCGCCACCGCGGTGCTCCCCACCATCCACATCGCCCAGACGCCCATCACCATGCGCTGGCAGAGCACCTGGCCCACCAAGGACATCTTCCACGAATACGCCCTCGACTACGCCAAGAAGGTGAACGAGATGTCGGGAGGGCGGCTCAAGATCGAGGTGCTGCCGGCCGGCGCGGTCGTGAAGGCCTTCGAGCTGCTCGACGCCGTCTCCAAGGGCACGCTCGACGGCGGCCACGGAGTGATCGCCTACTGGTACGGCAAGAACTCGGCGCTGGCGCTGTGGGGCTCGGGTCCCGGCTGCGGCATGGACCCGAACATGGTGCTGGCCTGGCACTACTACGGCGGCGGCAAGGAGATCCTGGAGGAGATCTACAAGGCGCTCAACATCGACGTGGTCTCCTACCTGTACGGCCCCATGCCCACCCAGCCCCTAGGCTGGTTCAAGAAGCCGGTCTCGAAGGTCGAGGACCTCAAGGGGCTCAAGTTCCGCACCGTGGGGCTCTCCATCGACATCTTCACCGGCCTGGGCATGGCGGTGAACGCGCTCCCCGCCGCCGAGATCGTCCCGGCCCTCGACCGCGGCCTCCTCGACGCCGCCGAGTTCAACAACGCCTCCTCCGACAGGGCGCTCGGCTTCCCAGACGTCTCCAAGGTCTGCATGCTGCAGTCCTTCCACCAGTCGGGCGAGCAGTTCGAGATCCTCTTCAACAGGAAGCGGTACGACGCCCTGCCCGAGGACCTGCGCAACATCCTCGGGTACGCCGTCCAGGCCGGCTCGGCCGACATGTCGTGGAAGGCCATCGACCGCTACTCCACCGACTACCAGGAGATGCAGGAGAAGCAGGGCGTGAAGTTCTACAAGACGCCGGACGCCATCCTCAAGAAGCAGCTCGAGGTCTGGGACGGCGTGGTCGCCAAGCGCTCGGCGGAGAACCCGTTCTTCAAGAAGGCCTACGATTCGCAGCGCGCCTTCGCGCAGCGCGCCGGCCGCTGGCAGAACGACACGCTGGTCGACTACAAGATGGCCTACAACCACAACTTCGCGAAGAAGAAGTAGGTCCGGCACCCGCCCGTCTGGCCGCCCGGCGCGAAGCCGGGCGGCCGATGCTTGCCTGCGCCCCCTCCCCTCCTCCCCCGGGCTCCCCAGATGCAACGACTGCTCCTGACCGTCGACAAGATCAGCACCGCGGTCGGCCAAGCCTTCTCCTGGCTCATCGTCGCGCTCACCTTCATGATGACCTGGGAGATCTTCTCCCGGCGCTTCTTCGACGCGCCGCACGCCTGGGCCTTCGACGCCCAGATCCAGCTGTACGGGATCATGTTCATGATGGGTGGGGCCTACACCCTGGCGAAGAGCGGCCACGTCCGCGGCGACGTCCTCTACGGCTTCTTCTCGCCTCGGGTGCAGGCCGGGATCGACCTCACCCTCTACGTCTGCTTCTTCATCCCCGGCATCGTGGCCCTGGCCTACTCCGGCTACATCTACGCTGGCGAGTCCTGGTTCATCCGCGAGCACTCCACGGTGATGATCGATGGACCGCCGGTCTACACCTTCAAGTCCTTCATCCCCATCGCCGGCGCGCTCCTGCTCATGCAGGGCATCGCCGAGATGGCCCGCTGCGTGCTGTGCCTCAGGGATGGCGAGTGGCCCTCCCGAAAGGCCGATGTGGTCGAGGTGGACGTCGAGAAGCTCAAGGCCATGGTCCACGTGAAGGACGAGGACATCGCGGCGCTCGACAAGTTCGTGGTGGAGAAGGAGCAGGAGAGGACGAAAGGTGAGCGCCAGTGACCCTCCCGAGGATTCGCAAGGAGCTCTGGTTCGGCTTCACGCTGATTGCCCTCATCGTCATCCCCACCTTCTACTTCCTGCCGGCCCCCTGGAACATGTCGAGCGGCCACCTCGGCCTGCTCATGCTGGCGCTGGTGGTGGTGGCCATCATGCTGGGCTTCCCCACCGCCTTCACGCTCATGGGGATGGGGGTCTTCTTCGCCTGGCTGGCCTACCGCTTCCAGTCGCCCGAGACCGCCGTCCGCCAGACGCTCGACCTCATGGTCCAGCGGACGTTCTCGGTGATGACCAACGACGTCCTCATCTCCGTCCCGCTCTTCGTCTTCATGGGCTACCTGGTCGAGCGGGCGGCCCTCATCGAGAAGCTGTTCAAGAGCCTGCACCTGGCCATCGGCCGGATCCCCGGTTCGCTGGCGGTGGCAACCCTGGTCACCTGCGCGGTCTTCGCGACCGCCACCGGCATCATCGGCGCGGTGGTGACGCTGATGGGCCTGCTGGCCCTCCCGGCCATGATCAGGGCGCGCTACGACGTGAGGCTCTCGGCCGGCGTCATCACCGCCGGTGGGACGCTGGGGATCCTCATCCCCCCCTCGGTGCTCCTCATCCTCTACGGCGCCACCGCCTCGGTCTCGGTGGTCCAGCTCTACGCCGGCGCCTTCTTCCCGGGACTGATGCTGGCTGGGCTCTACGTCGCCTACGTCATCATCCGGGCCTGGCTGAACCCGAGCCTGGCACCCCAGGCGCCGGCCGAGGAGCGGGTCGTCCCCATGCCGGCCTGGGCCCTGCAGCTCTCCCCCGCCGGGACCGGCATGGCGGTGCCGACCATCGCCCGCGCCCTCTCCTCGGGGACCTCGCCGGTCCGCAGGCGCACGCTCTGGAAACAGCTCGCCATGAGCCTCCTCCCGGTCGTCATGGTGGCTGCCCCGCTGCTGGTCCTCCATCGGGCCGCGACCACCGTCGAGATCGTGGACACCGGAGGGATGCGGGAGATCGGTGACGAACCGGTGGCGCCCGGCGAGAGCAGCCTGGCCGAGCCTCCCGGCGCGGGCGTGCAGGAACCGCCGCAGGGCGCCGCCCTGGCGGCCCCGGCCCGGCCCGCCGCCCCCGCACCGGTGGTCGCCGAGCCGGCGGCGGTCGCGCCGGAGACGACCCGGCGGGTGCCGGTGCCCATCTGGTTCTGGGTGGTCCTCGCCATCGGCGCGGCCATCCTCGCCGTCACCTACGGACTCTTCACGCTCCAGCGCTTCCAGATCTTCAAGCTCCTCCTCACCTCGTTCTTCCCGCTCTCGGCGCTGATCCTGTCGGTGCTGGGCAGCATCATCTTCGGCTGGGCCACGCCCACAGAGGCGGCGGCCATGGGCTCGGCCGGCGGCTTCATCCTGGCGGCGGCCTACCGGAAGCTCACCTTCCAGGTGGTGAAGGAGTCGGCCTTCCTCTGCGCCAAGACCACCGCCATGGTCTGCTGGCTCTTCGTCGGCTCCAGCATCTTCGCAGCCGCCTTCGCGCTGCTCGGGGGGCAGCAGATCATCGAGCTCTGGGTGCTGTCGCTCAACATGAGCCCGCTGCAGTTCATGCTGCTGGCCCAGTTCATCATCTTCATCCTGGGCTGGCCGCTGGAGTGGACCGAGATCATCGTCATCTTCATGCCCATCTTCCTGCCGCTGCTCGGCCACTTCCAGGTCGACCCGCTCTTCTTCGGGTTGCTGGTGGCCATGAACCTCCAGACCGCCTTCCTCTCGCCGCCCGTGGCCATGGCCGCGTTCTACCTGAAGGGCGTTGCTCCGCCCCACGTGACCCTGAACCAGATCTTCGCCGGGATGATGCCCTTCATGGCCATCCAGGTGTTCGCGTTGTTCCTGCTCTACGTCTTCCCGGCCATCGGGCTCTGGCTGCCGAGGCTCCTGTACGGGGGCTAGGCCGAGATGACCTCGCGGAGGGGCGCGAGTCAGGACAGCGCCAGCGCCAGCGCCAGCGGTACGAAGACCAGGCTGGCGAGGTGGCCGAGGAGCACGATCGAGGCCACCTTCTCCGGCTCCTGCCGGTACTCCTCGGCGATGAGGAAGTTCAGCACCGCCGGCGGGAGGCTGGCGAAGACGTAGAGCATCCCCAGCTGGGCGGGCCCGAGGCGCAGGAGCCAGCCCAGCGGCATGGCGATGGCGAGCCCGGCCAGGGGCCGCACCAGCGCCCCGGCGACTCCCACCCTCCAGCCACTGATGGCCGTGGCCGCCATGCGGATGCCGAGCGTGAAGAGCATGAGCGGCACGGCCACGTCTCCCATCAGCTTCAAGGTCACCGCCAGCCAGGCCGGGAGGACCGCGCCGGCCGCGCCCAGGCCGGCCCCGCAGACGCTGGCCACCACCATGGGCGAGAGCAGGATGCGCCCGACATGGGCGTCGCGGCGGACCAGCCAGACCCCCAGCGTGAAGTGGAGCAGGTTCGAGGCCACGAAGAGCGCCACCGCGGCGGGCAGGCTCCCCTCGCCGAAGGCCAGCACCGCCAGCGGCAGGCCCATGTTCCCGGAGTTGTTGAACATCATGGGTGGGACGAAAGTCCGTGGATCCGAATCCAGCCAGCGGGCCACTGGCCAGGCCAGCAGGCCCGAGCCAAGCACCACCGCCACGCCCCCCAGCACCAGCGCTCCGTTGCTGGAGGCGTCGAACCCCTTGGTGGCGAGCGCGCTCAGGATGAGCGCCGGGACGAACACGTCCATGTTGAGCCGGTTCAGGCCGGCGATGTCGGCACGGCGCAGCCGGCCGTAGAGGTAGCCGCCGGCGACGATGGCGTAGACCGGGAGGATGATCTGAAGGATGCGCGCGACCAAGAGGCGGCCCCCGGTCCTAACCTGCGTGGCCGCCAAGCTCGGGCACTTGGGCGCGGTTGTAGCGGATCGAGGACCAGAACGAGACGCCGATGAAGCCGGCGCCGATGAGCCCGGTGATCGCCGCGGGGACATGCGCGACCGTCCCGGCGAGCATGAGGAATGCCAGGGCTCCGATGGCGTAGAAGGCGCCGTGCTCCAGGTAGCGGTACAAGGCCAGGGTCTCCTCCTCCACCAGCATCACCGTCAAGCTGCGGACGAACATGGCCCCGACGCCAAGGCCGATGGCGATGATGAAGAGGTTGCTGGTGAGCGCGAAGGCGCCGATGACGCCGTCGAAGCTGAAGCTTGCGTCGAGCACCTCCAGGTAGAGGAAGTTGGCGGCGCTGGCCCTGTGGACGTCGCGCATCTGGTCGGGACCAACCTCCATGGCGGCGCCGAGTCCGTCCACCGCCACGAAGGTGACCAGGCCGAAGATCCCGGAGACCAGGAAGGCGTGGGCCTCCTGAGCAGGCACCAGCCGGGAGACGCCGTAGAGTGCCAGCATCATCAGGCCGAGTTCGACGCCCTCGATCTTTCCGAGCTTCGAGAGCCGCGACTCGACGAGATGGATCCAGTGGACCTCCTTCTCGAGGTCGAAGAAGTACTTCAGGCAGACCATGCCAAGGAAGGCGCCGCCGAACGCCCCCAGCACCAAGTGGGCGGTGGTGAGGATGCGGGCGTACTCGCCAGGGTCGAAGGCCGCCAGCCGGAGCGTCTCGATGGGGCCGACCCGGGCGACCACGCTCACCACCACCAGCGGAAAGACCAGCCGCATCCCGAAGACCGCGATGGCGATGCCCCAGGTGAGGAAGCGGTGGCGCCAGACCGGGGTCATGTCCTTCAGCACCGTGGCGTTCACGACGGCGTTGTCGAAGGAGAGCGAGACCTCGAGGACGCTGAGCACCGCCACGATGAAGACGGTGCTGGCGACACCCGCCGCCGTGCCGCTGTAGTAGTACCCCACCGCTGCGCCGGCCAGCAGGCCGGCGAAGGTGATGAGGAAGGAGTTCTTGAAGTAGTTGAACCGGCCGGCCTTGGACATGGGGGGGGGATGATGACGGTGGGCCGCGCCGCGATCAAGCCTGAATAACCAGACCACCTGCTGGTCGATGGCGCCGGAGAGGCTGCTACCGCCGGGCCGCGTCCTCCTGCGGCAGGAGCGAGGCCCAGAGGAAGGCGTGGACCGGCACCGCCAGTGCGGCCTCTCGAGCCAGGCGCAGCACCGCCCCGGTCTGGTCGCCCAGCTCGGAGGGACGTCCGGACAAGATGTCCCGCTGCATGGAGGCGGTGGCCTCGGCCGGCATCCGGTCAACCGCCTGGAGGGCGCGGGCCACGGAGTCGGCCGGCAGCCGCACCCCGCGCGCCCGGGCCAGCGTCGCCACCTCGTCCATGGCGCTGACCAGGAGCTCGCGGCTCTCGCGCCGGGTCCGGAAGACTCCGAGAGGGGAGCGGGTCACCGCTCCCACCGCGCCGAAGGGCTCGATGAAGACCAGCTTGTCCCAGAGCGCCACGTCGATGTCGGGGGCGATCTCGGCGTCGACATGAGCCGCCCGCAGCACGGTGCATAGCTCCTCGAGCCGCCGGCTGCCAGTGGCCTGGCCGCCTCGCTCGCCGACCGTCACCCTCAGGGTCTCGCCGACGTGCTGGATCCGGCCGGGCGCCTCGATGCGGGAAAGGAGGAAGCAGAGCCCCCCAGCCACCCGGGTCTCGCCCAGCGCGGTGGCCAGGTGACCGGCGGCCTCCACGCCGTTCTCGAGAGGAACCGCCACGCCGCCAGGCCCGAGCAGTCGTGCCAGGCGGGGCGCCACCTCCTGCACCTGCCAGCCCTTGGTGGCCACCAGGAGCACGTCGCCGGGCGGCAACTCCGCCGGGTCGTCGGAGGCCTCGACCTGGGGAAGGTGAAAGGTGCCGCGCGGGCTCTGCACGTGGAGCCCGCCCTCCCGCATCGCCTGGAGCTGGCGGCCCCGCGCCAGGAAGGCCACCTGCTGCCCGCTCCGCTGGAGCAGGCCGCCGATGAGCCCGCCCACTCCTCCGGCACCGACGATGATGAAGCGCATCGACCACCTCCGTGGGTTGGTCAGGTAGGCCGCCGTTCAGGTAGGAGGCCGACGTTGCCACGGCGGCTGGACGCTCCGCAAGGGATGGTCGAGACCGCCGCGCCGCGATCCAACCGTAGGAATTGGTTGCCGCGGTGCGCCGCGAACGCCATATCCCCCCCCACGGGCCACGCCTGGTCCGGGGAGCCATACGATGACCGAAAACGTCGTGGCCATGGCGGAACGAGGCAACCGGCGAGGGACCCAGCTCCTCGAGCTCTACGCCGAGGCGCCGCTGCCGACCGAGCGCGGCCTCTTCAGGACGGTGGTCTTCCGCGAGAAACGGACCGGCGCGGAGCACCTCGCCATGGTGATGGGCGAGGTGGCCGGCGACGCGGTCCTGGTCCGGGTCCACTCGGAATGCCTCACCTCGGAGGTGCTCGGCTCCTTGAAGTGCGACTGCCGGGCGCAGCTCGATCGGGCCCTCGACGCCATCGCGGAGCGTGGCCGCGGGGTGCTGGTCTACCTGCGGCAGGAGGGTCGTGGCATCGGCCTCGGCAACAAGATCCGGGCCTACGCGCTCCAGGCCCGCGGTCACGACACCTACCAGGCCAACCGGCTGCTCGGCTTCGACGACGACCTGCGCAGCTACGACGTGGCGGCCGACATGCTCCGCCTCCTCGACGTCCGCAGCGTCCAGCTCATCACCAACAACCCGCTCAAGCTCGAAGGGCTCCGTCAGTTCGGCGTCCAGGTCCGGCGCCGGGTCGCCCTTCCCTCGCCTTCCAACCCGCACTCCGAGAACTACCTGCGGGCCAAGCGTGAGCAGACCGGACACCTGATCGCCATCGACGATGAGCAGCCCGTCGCCAACACCGGCTCGTAGTACCGCGCGGCGGAGATCCCTGGCCAGGCCCACCCGGGCTCCCGCGGTCGCTCAGGGATCTCGCAGCAGTTGCCGTGCGATCACCACCCGCTGGATCTCGCTGGTCCCCTCGTAGATGGTCTGGACCCGCGCATCCCGGAAGAGCTTCGCCACCGGGTACTCCTCGGTGTAGCCGTAACCGCCGAAGATCTGCACGGCCCGGTCGACCACCCGCTGCGAGGCCTCGCTGGCGAAGAGCTTGGCCATGGCGGCGGCATGGCCGAAGGGCCGCCTCGCCTCCTTCAGCGAAGCTGCCCGCAAGGTCATCAGCCGCGCCGCGTCGTGCCAGGTGGCCATGTCGGCCAGCATGAACGAGATGGCCTGGTGCTCGGCGATGGGCTTGCCAAAGGCCCTCCGCTGCTTGGCGTAAGCGGTGGCCGCGTCGAGGGCCGCCCGCATGGTGCCGGTGGCCTGCGCGGCGATGCCGATCCGGCCGCCGTCGAGCGCCGAGAGCGCGATGGCGAGCCCCTGACCGATGGTCCCGAGCCGCGCCTCATCGGGCAGCTCCAGGCCGTCGAAGCTGAGCGAGACGGTCGAGGAGGCGCGCTGCCCCATCTTCTCTTCGTGCCGCCCCACCGTGAAGCCCGGCATCCCAGGCTCCACCAGGAAGGCGGTCACCGGCTTGCCGCCGGCCAGGGCCGGATCGGTCCTGGCCCAGACCACCAGCACGCCGGCCACGTCGCCGCTGGTGATCCACTGCTTGGCGCCGTCGAGCACCCAGCGCTCGCCGCGGCGCACCGCGCGCGTGGCGAGCGCCGAGGCGTCGCTCCCCGCCCCGGCTTCGGAGAGACCGAACGACCCGGCCAGGTACTCGCCCGAGGCCAGCCTCGACAGGTGGCGTTCGCGCTGTCCTGGCGAGCCGTACTTGAAGATGGTCTCCGCCACCATGTTGGTGACGCTGGCGACCACCGCCACCGAGGCGTCGGCCGCGGCCAGCTCCATCAGCGAGAGCGCGGCGGCCACCGCTCCCGCCTCCGAGCCGCCGAACTCGGCCGGCAGGTTGACGGCCAGCAGCCCCAGCTCGCCCAGCTCGCGGATCAGCCCGGCCGGTAGCGCCCCGGCCTTGTCGTTCGCGGCCGCGGCGGGCGCGACCCGATCCCGCGCGAAGGCTCGCGCCGTGGCCGCCACCGCGGCCTGGTCCTGGTTGGGCTCAAGGGTCACGTGGGCCTTCGGCCGCGGCGCTCAGTCCTTGAGCACGCCAGCGGCGATCACCAGCCGCTGGATCTCGCTGGTCCCCTCGTAGATCTCGGTGATCCGGCTGTCACGCCAGTGGCGCTCGGCGTCGTACTCCTTGACGTAACCGTAGCCGCCGTGGATCTGGATTCCCTTGGAGGTGACCCGCTCGCACATCTCCGAGGCGTAGAGCTTGGCCATGGCGCTTTCGGTGGTGTGGCGGACGCCCTGGTCCTTGAGGTACGCCGCCCGCCAGACCAGCAGCCGCGCCGCGTCCAGCTCGGTGGCCATGTCGGCCAGCATGAACTGGATGGCCTGGAACTGGCTGATGGGCTGGCCGAAGGCCTTGCGCTCCTTGGAGTAGGCCAGCGCCAACTCGTAGCCGGCCCGGGCGATGCCGAGGGCCTGCGAGGCGATGCCGATGCGCCCGCCGTCGAGGGTCCCCATGGCGATCTTGAAGCCGTCACCCTCGCCGCCGAGCCGGTATCCCTTGGGAATGGCGCAGCCCTCGAAGAATAGCGAGCAGCTGCCCGAGGCGCGGATGCCGACCTTGTCGTCCGGCTTGCTTCGCGTGAAGCCCCTGGTGTCGGCCGGCACCAGGAAGGCCGAGATCCCCTTGTGCCGCTTCGCCTTGTCGGTCATGGCGAAGACCAGGATGGTGTCGGCCTGCGGCCCGTTGGTGATGAAGTTCTTGGAGCCGTCGAGCACGTACTCATCGCCGTGCAGGACCGCCACCGTCTTGGTCTCGGCGGCGTCGGACCCGCTCTGAGGCTCGGTCAGCGCGTAGGCGCCGAGCCTCTCGCCGCTGGCGTAGGGCAGGAGGAACCGCCGCTTCTGCTCGTCGGTGCCGTACTTCATGACCGGGTCGCAGTAGAGCGAGTTGTTCACGCTCATGATCACGCCGGTGCCGCCGCAGCCGCGGGAGATCTCCTCCATGGCCAGCGCGTAGCTGAGGTTGTCCATGCCGGCGCCGCCCAGCTCGGCCGGCACGGCGATGCCCATCAGCCCGAGTTCGCCCAGCTTCTTGACCGCCTCGCGGGGGAACTCGTGGTGCTCGTCCCAGCGGCGGGCATTCGGGGCGAGCTCCTTGGCCGCGAAGTCGCGGCACATGTCGCGGACCTGGCGTTGCTCGTCGGTGAGCTGGAAGTCCATCGGGTGATCCTCTGTGGTCGGCGCCCGGACCGGGTCGCCGCGGTGGTCGAAGGGGGGCGCTAGCGGGTGGGAAACCGTGCCGGGCGCTTCTCCAGGAAGGCGGCCATGCCTTCCTTGGTCTCGGCGGTGCCGAAGAGGCCGGCGAAGGCGAGCCGCTCGGCGTCGAGCGCCTGCGGTAGGAGCTGGTTGGCCCCCTGCTGCATCACCCGCTTGGCGGCGGCCACCGCGGCCGGGCCGCGCGAGGCGATCACCCCGGCCTTGGCCCGGGCCTGCTCGAGCAGCTGCTCCGGTGGCAGCACGGCGAGGCAGAGGCCGATGGCGTGGGCGGTGGCGGCGTCGTAGACCTCGCCGGAGAAGATCATCTCCTTGGCGCGCATCAACCCGACCCGGCGGATGAGCCGCTGCGTGCCGCCGAACCCGGGGATGAGCCCGAGGTTGACCTCTGGCTGTCCGAAGCGGGCCTTCTCGCTGGCGTAGATCAGGTCGCAGGCCATGGCCAGCTCGCAGCCGCCGCCGAGCGCGAAGCCGTTGACGGCGGCGATGGTGACCACTGGCAGGGACTCGAGGGCGTTGAGGGTGCGGTGGCCGAGCGCCGCGAACTCGCGGGCCTGGGCCGGCCCGAGCTTCGACATGGCGGCGATGTCGGCGCCGGCCACGAAGGCCTTCTCGCCGGCCCCGGTGACCACCACGGCCCGGACCTCGCCGGGCTGAGCCTTGGCCAGCTCCAGGGCCTGGGCGATCTCGGTGAGCGTCGCCACGTCGAGGGCGTTGAGCTGCTTGGGCCGGTTGATGGTGAGCGTGCCGATGCCGTCGGCCAGGTCCCAGGTGATGTTCTGGAAGGACATTGAGTGCCTCGCTAGCGCCCCGCGTAGGTGTGGAAGCCACGGCCGGTCTTGCGCCCCAGCCAGCCGGCCGCCACGTAGGTGCGCAGCAGCGCCGCCGGCCGGTACTTGTCTTCGCCCAGCTCGCGGTGGAGCACCTCGGCGATGGAGAGGCAGGTGTCGAGGCCGATGAAGTCGGCCAGCGTGAGCGGCCCCATGGGGTGGTTGAGCCCGAGCTTGACGCCGGTGTCGATGTCCTCGGCCGAGGCCAGCCCCTCCTGCAGCGCGAAGCAGGCCTCGTTGATGAGCGGGATGAGGATGCGGTTGACGATGAACCCGGGCACATCCCTGGAGGTGACCACGGTCTTGCCGAACTTCTTCGCCAGCGCGGTGATGGCCTGATAGGTGGCGTCGGAGGTCTGCAGCCCGCGGATGATCTCGATGAGCGCCATCACCGGTGGCGGGTTCATGAAGTGCATGCCGATGAACTGGGCGGGGCGCCGGGTGGTCGCCGCCAGCGCGGTGATGGAGATGGAGCTGGTGTTGGAAGCGAGCAGCGCCTCGGGGCGCAACAGGGCGTCGAGCCTCTTGAAGACCTCGCTCTTCACCTGCAGGTTCTCGACGATGGCCTCGACGGCGAGGTCGGCCGGGGCGCACTCATCGAGGCTGGCGGCCGGGCCGATGCGCGAGAGGATCCCATCGCGATCGGCCGGCTGGAGCTTTCCCTTCTCGACCAGCCTGGCCAGCGATGCGCCCAGCTTGTCGTGTGCCTTCCTGGCCAGGTCCGGCGAAGCGTCGGCCAGGATCACCTTCAGTCCGGCCTGCGCCGCCACCTGCGCGATGCCGCTGCCCATCTGCCCAGCGCCAATCACGGCCATGGTCTCGATCGTCACGCCCACCTCCGGTCCCAAGTCGGTTCCCGCATGTAAGGGAACGTTCGAGCCCTTGTCAACGCGGCAATCCGCGCCTCACGCCCGGCCTTCCCCCCGGCCACTTGATGGCGATCAGGCTCGCTGGCTGGCCGCGGTGGCGCCGCCGAGTCCCCGCTGGCGCCCCTCAGTCGCCGGCCGGCTCATCGGCGGAGCGGGCCCTCACCTCGGCCTTCACCTGGGGCCGCGGCTCACCCTGCTCGTCGGGACGGACCCGGATCTCGGCCTTCACTTCGATCACCATGGAGGAGAGGGTCCGGGCCACCTCCCGCCGCACCGCCTCCGACTCGAAGAAGCGCCGCACTTCGTCGGAGAAGACCCGCAGCACCTCGTCCTTGGCGCCGCTGGCGTGCTGTCCGAGGTAACCGACCAGTTCCTTGGGCAGCTTCCACTCGCGGGCCAGCTTGCGCGCCCCTTCCTCGGTGAGGAAGAGCGCTCCCATCCCGGTCAGGATCACCTTGCGGAGGGCATCCTGCAGCCCCTTGGCGCCAGCCTCGGTTCCCTGTTCGTCTGTGCGAGGCTCGTCCATGGCACCTCCCAATGCCCCGCTCGGATGCTACCCCCGCGCGGCCGGCTGGCCAATCACCGGCAGCCGGGGGGCCTTGACCACCTGCTGGCTCACCGCGCCGGCCACCTGCTTGGCCACCTCGATGAAGGCCTTGGCCTGGACGCTGTCGGGGGCGCCGGCCACCACCGGGAGCCCCTTGTCGCCGCCGACCCGGATGGCCAGGTCGAGCGGCACCTCGCCGAGGAAGCGGATCCCCATCTTCTCGGCCGCGGCCTTGACGCCGCCCTTGTCGAAGATGGGGGTCTCCACGTGGCAGTGCGGGCAGACGAAGGCCGACATGTTCTCGACGATGCCGAGGATGGGCACCGAGACCTTGTCGAACATCAGCTTGGCGCGGATGACGTCGGCCAGCGCCACGTCCTGCGGCGTCGAGACCAGCACCACCCCGGCCGCCTTGACGTTCTGGGCGATGGTCAGCGGGATGTCGCCGGTGCCGGGCGGCAGGTCGAGCACCAGGTAGTCGAGCTCGCCCCACTCCACCTCGCGCAGCAGCTGCAAGAGCGCCCCGGTCGCCATGGGGCCGCGCCAGATGAGCGCCTGGTCGGGGTCGACGAGGAAGCCGATCGACATGACGTCTACGCCGTGGGCGCGCAGCGGCGAGATCTTCTTGCCGTCCTTGGAGATCGGCTTCTCGGTGACCCCGGTCAGGATGGGCACCGAGGGGCCGTAGATGTCGGCGTCGAGGATGCCGACCTTGGCACCGAACTGGGCCAGGGCGACCGCCAGGTTGATGGCGACCGTGCTCTTGCCGACGCCCCCCTTGCCGGCGCCCACCAGGATGATGTTCTTCACCCCCGGGGTCAGCGAGGCGGCGGCGACGCCGGGGGCGGAGCGGACCTGCGCCCCCCAGGTGAGCTTCACGGCGGTGGCGCCGGCCGCCCTGAGGGCCGCCTCGACGTCCTTGCTGATGGTCTCTTTCAATGGGCAGGCCGGGGTGGTCAGCTCAACCTTGAGCGAGACGGTGGTCCCCTCGACGGCGAGGTCCTTCACCATCCCGAGGCTGACGAGGTCACGGTGCAGCTCCGGATCGTTGACCTTCTTGAGGGCGTCCAGCGCGCTGTTCTTGTCGAAGGCCATGGGGTGGCTCTTATAGCCGTGCCCCTGCGTCCGGACAACGCTGGTTGCGCTCGCCAGGAGCGGTACCAGCCAGGCCGCCAGCAGCGCCAGCGGCCAGTGGAGCGTCAGCAGGAGCAGGTTCGCCGGACCGGCCGTGCTGGCCGGGCCGAGGTCGCGGCTGAATTCTCCGGGCGTGGCGGGCCAGCGCGGCCGCTGGCAGGCCAAGGGTTCGTCCTTCCTGGCGTTTCCGGCTGTCCTGGGGAGGGACGCTGGGAGGAGATGGCAATCTGGTCCGGTCCGAAATACCCCCGCTCGTTTCCCGTATGGAATGGCATGGTTGGCGCCGCGACATACCCAGGTTACGCACTCTCCCTCCCCGCCCTCGCCGAGGTGTTGCCGCAGGTGAAGGACCAGCACCCAGACGCGCTCCTGGCGCGCGCCGCCTCCCGCGGCGACCGGACCGCCTTCGCCCGGCTGGTCGATCTCTACCGCCGCCCGGTCCACGGCCTCGCCTTTCGCCTGCTGCGCGACCCCGAGGAGGCCCGCGACGCCGCTCAGGAGACCTTCATGCGGGCCTGGGGCGCCATCTCGATCTACGACCCGGCCCAGCCGTTCGGCCCCTGGATCCTGCGCATCGCCCGCAACCACACCCTCGACCTGCTCCGCCGCCGCGTCCCGGCCGGACGGCAGGTGGCGCTCGACGCCGATCCCGAGGAAGGCGCACCTGTCTCCGAGCTGGCCGGCGAAGGGCCGGCGGCCGACGCGCTGCTGGAGCAGGCGCAGATCCGCGTCACCTTGGAAGCCGCGGTGGCGGCGCTGCCGGCCAACTACCGCGAGGTTATCCAGCTCTTCCACGTCGAGCAGCTCTCCTACAAGGAGATCGCCGAGACGCTCGACGTGCCGATGGGGACCGTGATGACCTGGCTGCACCGCGCCCGCGGCTCGCTGCGCGCCACGCTCACCGGGCAAGGGCTGGAGGGCTGACCATGACCACCATTCACCGACACCTGAACGACGCGCAGGCCCCGCGGCTCATCGACGAGGTGCTCGACCCCGACGGCGACGCCGGCGTCGCGGCCCATGCCGCCACCTGCCTGGAGTGCCGGGCCCTGGTCGCCTCCTTCCGGCTGCTCGGCGGCGCCCTCGACCGCCTCGAGGTCCCGGAGCTGCCGTCCGACTTCACCGCCCAGGTGATGTCGCGCATCGACGGCGCCGAGCGCGCCGCCGCTCGCGAGCGGCGCTGGGCCCTCGGCCTGGCCGCCTCGGTCATCCTGGTGGCTGGGGTCGGCGTCCTCGCCGCCGGGGCCAACGGCCTCGGCCACACGGTCAGCGCGCTCTCCGAGCAACTCGACCTGGCCGCCCGGTGGATCAGCGTCGGAGCCGGGGTGCTGCCCGGCCTCTTCTCGGCCCTGCGGCTGCAGCTGCTGCTCACCACCACCGCCCTCTCGCTCCTGATCATCTACGGCCTCTCGCGCCTCATGCCGGCGGCCCGCACCGAGTGGATCTGAACGGAGCCTTCATGCTCGCCCTGGCCGCCTCCTTCCTCCTCCTGCAGGGCCTCGAGATCGGTGGCGCACCGCCCGTGCCACCGCCTCCGCCGATCGCCGCCGTCCGCCCTGCCCCCCCGGTCCCCCCCGCCCCACCAGCTCCTCCGGCGCCACCCCGGGCGGCCACGCCTCGCCCCGACCCTGACGCCGACCTGCTGCGCGGCGAGTGGCCGGCCCAGCCCTCCGGAAAGCGCATCACGCTCGACGACAAGGAGACCATCGACGACGCCGTGGTCGAGATCGGCAAGGCGGCCGGCTGGAGCGTTGCCACCAACACCGGCCGGCTCGGCGATCGGATGCTGATGCTGCGGCTCCAGGACGTCCCGGTGGAGGAGGCGCTGCGCGCCGTCCTCTCCGGCTCGGGCCTGGTGGCCACCCGCCGCGGCACCATCGTGGCCGTGGCGCCGGGGCTCGCCCCTGCCGCCCCGCCGCGGCCGGCCTTCGCCGGCTTCGATAAGCCGAGCGGCCGGAACTTCTCCGGTGACTTCCAGGACGTCGATGGCCGGGATGCGCTGCTGGAGATCGGTCGCAAGGCCGGGCTCTCCATCACCTTGCCTCCCGGTAGGCACGGCAAGGTGACGGCCCACTTCAAGGACGCTCCGGTCGAGGACGTGCTCAAGGTGGTGCTCTGGCAGGCCGGGCTCTCGGCCGAGCGGCAGGGGAAGGTCGTGGTGGTGACCGGCCGCACCGGCAGGTTCGACTCCTTCAGCGAGATTGGCGAGGAGATCGATCGGATGACGGTGGAGGCGACCCGCAGCGCCGAGCGCGTGGCTCGCCGGGTCGATCGGGAGACCCGCGAGGCCGAGGGCGGCTCGAGTCGCGACCACGAGAGCGTCGGGGGCGACGTGGTGATCGAGCCCGGCCAGGCGGCCCGCGACGTCACCGCGGTTCGCGGCAACGTCACCCTGCGCCCGGGCGCCGAGGCCCGCGAGGTGGTGGCGGTGCTCGGCAGCGTCACCCTCGAGGCCGGCTCGTCGGCCCGCCAGGTGGTGGCCATCGCTGGCGACGTTCACGTCGGGGCGGGCGCCTCGGTCGAGAAGGACGCGGTCGCCATCGGCGGCCGGGTGCTGGTCGATGCGGCCGGCGATGTCGGCGGCCAGAAGGTGACGATCGGCCTCCCGGGCGCGGGCCAGATCCTCAAGACCCTCAGCCTTGGCGGCCACGAGGAGAGCAGCAGCGCCGGCTGGTCCCTGGCCTGGTGGGTGGCCATGTTCGGCGTCATGCTGCTGCTCGGTTTCCTGCTCCTCTCCTTCTTCCCTCACCGGGTCGACGCCGTGGCCGCCTCGCTGCTGGCCAGCCCCGGCAAGTCGGTGCTGGCCGGACTGCTCGGACTGCTGGCCCAGCCCATCCTCTCGCTGCTGCTGACCGTGACCATCGTCGGCATCCCGCTGCTGGTGGTACAGGCGCTCGGCATCGGGATCGCCTACCTGATGGGCGTCACCGCGGTGGCCGTGCTGATCGGCCGGGCATTGCCGCCGGTGCTTCACCGCCGGACCGGCATCCTCCAGCTGGCCGTCGGGCTCGGGCTGGTCATGCTCGCCTTCGCCATCCCGTTCATCGGCTGGCTGCTCTGGGCCACCGTGGTGATGGCCACCTTCGGCGCCGTGCTGCGCACCCGCTTCGGCCAGACGCCGGTGCTGGTGACCGTGGCCGCTTACCCACCGCCGCCGATGCCGCCTCCCCCACCGCCCTACGCCGGCGGGGTCGGCACCTAGTGCCCCGACCCAGGCATACTGACCACTGCGAGCGCCGATCCTCTCGCTGCGGCAGGCGGCCTCGTCGGTCCGCTGCTCAGAGTAGCGCTGCTACGCTTCCGCTGCTCCCTCCTCGGGCGCCAGCCTCGCTTCGGT